>JAKZUJ010000145.1:0-12908 GCA_047516685.1 Chloroflexota bacterium
GTGACAGGTGGGACCGGCTGGATTGACTTTGACCAGGAGGGCGTCAAGGTCGCAGTCGGCCACGAGATCGACCACGCGAAGGTAGTTCCCGGAGGTGGCGCCCTTGTTCCAGAGTTCCTGGCGGCTGCGGCTGTAGAACCAGACCGTGCCGGAGTTCCGCGTCCGGTCGAAGGCCTCGCGGTTCATGTACCCGAGCATGAGGATGTCGCCGCTGGCGTGGTCCTGACAGATGGCCGGAATCAGGCCCGCAGCGTCATATTTCAATTCAAAGGCAACGGTCGTCTCGGTGGCGGAATCCATCCGGGGCGCTTCCTGTTAAGCAGCCGACGAGCAGCCGCTGAGTCTTCCCACGTGAGCAACGGGGCGGACAACCATGATACGAACCGTTCCGGCTGAACTTTGGGGCGCGCTATGAGCCGAACAGACTCCAGCTTCGGCGCAGCCCGTCAGACCAGAACCTTCCGGGGGTTGTTCGCGACGCCATTCACCCGGTACTCGAAGTGCAAATGCGGGCCGGTGGTCCAGCCAGTGAGACCGACGAAGCCAATGGCCTGGCCGCGGCTGACGAACTGGCCGGGCGAGACGGTTGGCGGGGACGTGAAGTCGTCCAGGTGGGCGTAGAGGGTCTCCTCGTTCTGGTTGTGGGCAATGACCACGATCATTCCGTAGGAGGCTTGCCGATTGCCGGGCACGACGTAGTCGGCGACAAGGACGATGCCGTCGTTGGCGGCCACGACGGGCGCGAGCATGTCCTCGGCGATGTCAATGCCGATGTGGGGGCACTGACCGAAGGTGCAACCTCCGAATTCGGTCGTGATAACTCCCCAAAGCGGCCAGGTGTAGATCCCGGCCACGGACGTTCCCTGGGTCTCGGCAACCTGGCGCGCCAGTTCCCGCGCTTGTTCCTGAGCCTGCTGAAGTACGTGGATGCGCTCGAGCTGGGCGATTTCACGCTGGCGAATGTCGCGCAGCACCAGAATGCGATTGCCAACAACCGCGGCCTCGGCCTGGAAAGCGCTGGCGCTTGCGTCCAGCACGGACTGCTCACGCTGGACGCCGAAAATGAGGTCCTGCTGTTCCTTTGAGCGGCGCTGGAGCTCCGTCTCGATCGTGGCGGCTTCCTGGCGCAATTCGTCCATTTTCTCCAGCCGTGCGGCCAGATCAGCCGTGCGAAACTGGACGGTCTGGCGGCTGCGTCGCAGCGACTCGATCTCTTCGAGATCCTGGGCCAGCACGCGCTCGAGCGACGTGGCGCGGTCAAGCGCCTCGGAGAATGAGGACGAGGAGAGGACCGTCTCGAGTGTGGTGGTGCGGCCAGCCTTGTAGAGAGACCGCACGCGGGCGCCGAGGTTGTCGGTCTCACGAGCGAGGGCGCGATTGAGATTGGCGATGGAGGCATTGATGTCATACACGTCAAGCTCAACGGTCTCGAGCTGGCGATTGACGTCACGCAAGCGCTCGACCGCGGCAAAGCGCTGGCGGTCAATGACGGCGAGTTGTTGCTGGAGCGCACCCTCGCGCGCCTGGGCGGCCACCAGCAGCGTCTGTTCTTCCTTGACCTGGCGTTCGAGTTCCGCCTGCTCGCGCTCGGTCGCCTCAATGTCCTCTTCGGTCACCGCGCGGGCGATCAGCGGGGTGGCGCCGGCCACGGCAGCCGCCGCCAGGCCGGCGCGCAGGAAGCCGCGGCGCGAGGCCAGCTTGAGACCGGGCACGTTGAAGAGGGCCGCATCACAGCGTCCGGCGCACTGACAGGAGGCGCCGTTGACGTGCGCGTGCGCGGCGAGCTGCTGATCGGTATCGGACAAGCGTTGGTTCCCGCGACCGAGCATCAGTATCGATTGAGTGTGCCACGCGAAGCGGGCAGTGGAGCGGGTTCGTCGGACGCATGCGAGCGCGGCTCGACTTGAGCGAACCGCGCCGCCGACAGTCCGCCCAAGGAGCACGGCAGCGTCAGGGCAGGGTTAGAAACATCCGGTCCGGAAGCGGCGGGAAGGGCGCGGTCGGCAACGTCTGGTACCAGTACGCCACGGAGCAAATGTCGTCCTGGCGAGCCATGAACAGCGAGCCGCGGCCGTCAAAGTCCCTGTCGGGGTGAAAGCCGAGATCCTGGATGGTGACGCGCAAGTCGCGCTGAAAGCGAATGGGATCGAGGACGTGGAAGCGGTACATGGCGTGCCGATGCTTGGTGAGTCTGTGGCCGTCTGGCTTGATGACCTGGTGCATGCCCAGGAACGGCGTGGTGTAGGTGCGGTACTCGCCGGCCACGCTCCAGTCGTAGGCCCCGCCGACGTAGTCCTCGGTTCCGGTGCCGCAGATGGTTGGGAACTCGCTGTCGCCGTCCAGGAAGAACTTGATCTCGCCCTCGCCCCACCAACGGTCGTCCAATACGCCCCAGCCGAGCGATGTTCCGACGTAATGGCCGCGTCCACGAATGCCGGCGACGATGGTGAATTCCTCGCCATGGGGCTGGGGGTTGGCGCGCCGGAATTGGGCGTGGAAGTAGGCGGCGTCGTCGGGAATGTCGGTGAGGGTGTAGTTGACCTGGTAGAAGCAGCGCTGCGGCTGGGCCAGGTGCTGGTTCTCGAGCGTGATGCGGCAGCGGCGGCGGAAGGGCATCTGCCAGAAGCAGTTCAAGCCGTGATTCGGATTGACGGCGATGGGAAGCGAGCTGACCTGGGCGAAGTGGTCCTGCAGGTCGCCTTCCTTGGTTGCCCAAGGCACGGCAAAGAAGTCCGGCAGCGGGGCCTCGACCGCGGGGTGCGCCTGCTCGTCCCAGTACATGCGCAGGATGAAGTTGCGGCTGATCGACCCGGTGATCCAGATGCTCTGGATGGCGCCGGGTCCCTGGATATCGGCGAGCTCGAAGGTCTGGCCCGGATCCACCCAGACGGCCGGGCGGCATTTCCAGCCGCGGCCCAGGCGCCGTGCGGGGCCGTGGGGATCGGCTTCGGCTCGGGCGCCGCCGCCGCGCTCCCCGCGCGGGTTTTCCGCGGAGATGGAGCGAGACTGCGCCGAGGAGAGGCGGGACAGGTTGCCCAAGTGCAGGTCCAGGCCATTGAAGGCGGTCATGGCGGGGTTCCTTGTGCGGCTGGCGGCAGGGCCCATTGTGGGCCTGGCGGGCCGTGGGTCGCGACCTGCCGGTGGCGCAGGCGAGGAAACGGCCGAAGGTTCCATCTGCCCGGGTTGACATGGCGTACGCGCGGATGGCGGCAGGTCGACGTCCGCCCGGATCCATCCGCCGGACGGCCGCCCCACTATTACGATTTCTGGCGAAAGTCATAATAGTGGGGCGCGTTATTCCGCGTTGCGTAACACGGGACGAGCCACCTGTGCCCCATGCCCGGCCGATCCAGGGGATCGTTATTATGATTTCGGGAGAAAGTCGTAATAGCGGGGCGCGTTATTCTGCGTTGCGCAATAACGGACCAGCCTGCCTGTCATGAAACGCGGTTCCACCGGTCGGCATCACGTCACGGCCGCCGCCAACGAGCGGATCGAGGCCTTCGTGCCCATGCCCCTGCCGCCGGACCCTCCGCTGCTACTGGACGGGACGCTGCAACAGGCCCTGGAGCGCGCGCTGCTCGCCTTGGGGCGCCTGGACAGCATTTCGACACTGCTGCCGGCTCCTGAACTCTTCATCTACAGCTACGTCCGCAAGGAGGCATTGCTCTCGTCGCAGATCGAAGGCACGCAGTCGTCGCTCTCGGATCTGCTGCGCTACGAACTGGAGCAGGCGCCAGGCGTGCCGCGAAACGACCTGGACGTGGTGGAGGTGTCCAACTACGTCGCGGCACTTGATCACGGCATCGCGCGGCTGCGTGAAGACTTCCCGCTCTCGAATCGACTGATCCGGGAGATCCACGGCGTGCTGCTGGCACGCGGACGGGGTAGCGACAAGGCCCCGGGCGAGTTCCGGCGCTCACAGAACTGGATCGGGGGAACGCGGCCAGGAAACGCACGCTTCGTGCCGCCGCCGCACACCGCGGTTCCCGATTGCATGGCGGAGATCGAGCGCTTTCTGCACGCGGACGACGACGGTTTGCCGCTGCTGGTGCGGGCCGGACTGGCGCATGTCCAGTTCGAGACCATCCACCCGTTCCTGGACGGCAACGGACGGGTTGGACGGCTCTTGATTACGTTTCTGCTCTGCCACCGGGGCGCTCTGCGCGAGCCGCTGCTCTATCTCAGCCTCTACTTCAAGCAGAACCGCGCGGCGTACTACGAGCTGCTGGACCGCGTGCGGCGTGAGGGCGACTGGGAGGCCTGGCTCGAGTTTTTCTTCGAAGGAGTCTGGCAAGTCGCTACCGAGGCGGTCGTCGCCGCGGAGCGTCTCGAAGCAATGTTTCGGAAGGACCGCGCCACGATCGAAGCCGCCGGCCGCCGCGCGGGCTCAGCCCTACGAGTCCACGAGGCGCTCATGGCTCGGCCCATCCAATCGCTGGCCAGCGCCGCCGAAGCAACGGGACTTTCGTTCTCTGGCGCCTCTGCAGCGATGCGCCTGCTGGTTGACCTTGGCATTGGCCGCGAATTAACTGGGAAGCCCCGTGACCGGCTCTTTGCCTACGACCGATACCTGGCCGACCTCGCTGAGGGGACGGAACCGATCTAATTTCGGAAGCTGGCAAGCATGGCGGCTCGCGTGGCGTTCGTCCGCCGTGCGCGAGAATGCGGCCGACGGCGCTTGAGTTCCGAAAGGCGTGCCGATGTCCAGCCGCGAGCGTCCGAATGTCATCGTGATCGTGAGCGACACGTACCGTCCCGACCACATTGGGGCCAACGGCCACCCGGACGTCATCACGCCGGAACTGGACGACTGGCTGGCCCGGAGCGTGACTTTCGACCAGGCCACGGTCTCCAGCTTTCCCACGATTCCCATGCGCACGGACTGGTTGACGGGGCGGTTCGCTCACCCGCGCCACGGCTGGCGCGACCTGGACCCCAACGCGGTCACGCTGCCGGAGGTGCTGGCGGCTGACGGGTACCGCACGCAACTGATCGCCGACACCACGCATCTGCTGTCCTCGCACTTCTTTCGAGTGTTCGAGCGGCACCACTTCAACCGCGGGCACGAAGCGGACGGCAAATTTCTGCGGCTGAACGATCCGATCGAGCACCTCGTGGCGGACCCACGCAAGACCCGTGTGGAGCTTGGGAACCATGCCTACGGGCCGGTGCTGTCCGACATCCACGCGCATACGAACCACTGGCGCCGCTACGAGGACCAGTCGCAGCCGATGCGGATGGCGGACGACGTCTGCCGGTTCCTGGAGGACTGCTATCGGAGTCCGCAGCCGTTCATGCTCTGGGTGGACTGCTTTGACGTGCATGAGCCTTGGTTTCCGCCGCGGTATCTGCTGGACCTTTACGACTCGACGTACAACGGTCCGCCGATGGCGGAGCCCAACTACCGAGAGGCCGACGCCTATACGCCGGGGGAATTGCGAAACATGCAGGCCCGCTACAAGGGCATGTGCACGCTGCTGAGCAAGGCGGTGGGGCGGATGCTGCGGACGATTCAGGACGCCGGGCTGCTGGACAACTCGATCGTGGTATTCATGTCCGACCACGGGATGTACCTGGGCGAGCGGGGCCGCACGGGCAAGTCGGGTATCCAGGCCGACAGGCGAAGCGTGTTCCCCTTTCACTTCGAGATCAACCGGATTTGCTGGTCGATGCACGTACCGCCCTCGCTGAACCGAACCACTGCCGCGCCGGGATCGCGCCTGTCGGGATTGGTGCAGGCGCCGGACCTGATGCCGACCGTGCTGGAGCTGTGCGACATCCCGATGCCGACCGACGTGGAGCAGGAGGGCGCGAGCCTGCTTCCACTATTGGAAGGCGATTCGGTGGGGCCGCGTCCGCTGGCTGTCACGGCTACGACCACCAACATCGACGGCAGCTGGGTGCACACCCGGCGGCCGGCGGTAACCGACGGCGAGTGGAAGCTGCTGCTGGACGAAGAGGACGGCGCCGGCGAGCCGGAGCTGTACCGGGTAGCCGAAGACCCGGGCGAGACGGTCAACCTGATTGGCGGCGCCCGCGACGAAGCACGGCGAATCCATGCCGAGATGCTGGACTGGATGACGGCGCACGACGCGACACCGGACACGATCGAGCGGCTGAGCGCGGCGCGGGTTGGGCTGGACTGAGCGTCCGTCCGGGCGGTTCTCGCCTTGCAGGTACGGGTGTGAACAGCAGCCCGGCACCTGCGGCGGCATGGCCCTCGGCTGCGGGGCAGAATGGCAAGCCTCGTCCGCAAGACCTGCGCGCATTAATGAGACGTAGACCGTGCACGCGCTGATTACCGGCGGCGCCGGCAGTATCGGGTCGCGGCTGGCCGCCGCGCTGATTGAGCGTGGCGATTCGGTAACCGTAGTGGACGTACGGCCGGACCCGGTGGCCCCGTCGGCGGCGTTCGAGCGCGCGGACGTGCGGGTTGGCGAAACGCAAGCGCCGGGGTTCATCGAGGGCATCGTGGCCGAGACGCGGCCGGACGCCATATTTCACCTGGCGTCCATTCTCTCGGGGCGGTCGGAAACGGACTCGGACCTGGCCTGGCGGGTGAACCTGGATGGAATCCGTTACGTGCTGGAGGCCGCCCGCATTCACAACGTGGGACGAGTGCTGTTTCCCAGTTCCGTGGCCACCTTCGGCATGGGCGTGGGCGAAACGGTGACTGACGACAGCCCGCAATGGCCAGCGGGTCTCTATGGCGTCACGAAGGTGCTGGGCGAGCGGCTAGGGGTGTATTACCACCAGCGCTTTGGCGTGGACTTCCGCTGCGTGCGGCTGTCGGCCATGGTTGCGCCCACGGCACCGGCGGCCGGCGCGGCCAGCGCGTTTGTGTGCGAGCTCTACATGGGCGCGGTGCGCGAGGGCGGCTACACGTTCAAGGTGTATCCCCACAGCCGCATCCCGCTGGTGTGGGTGGAGGACGTGGTGGGCGCGCTGCTGCAACTGCACGACGTCCCAGCCAGCCAGCTAACGCGCCGGGTGTATCAGGTGATGGGCTCGAACCCGACGGTTCGGGATATGGCGGAAGCGGTGCAGCGGCGCATGCCGCAGGTGCGGCTGGCGTTCGATCCAGACCCGGTGCGCGCGGACATCGTGGATAGCTGGGCATCGAGCATGGACGACGCCAGCGCCCGCGCCGACTGGGGCTGGTCGCCCAGATTCAACCTGGAGGGCATGACGGACGCCGTGCTGGAGGAACTCCAGACTGAACAGCCGGTCGGCTAACGCTCGCCAACTTCCACGGAGAAAACCAACGCGGCCTTGGTCAGCAGAGGCCCGCTCGCCCGCTGTGCGCACGTCGACGCTCAGGTCAGCCGATGGGTTCGAACTTATAGAGGGCGTCGTCGCATTGGACTTCGCCCAGGTAGATGGCGCCTTCGGGGTCGACCCAGATGCCGTGGGGGGCGTTGAAGGGTTCCCCGCCGTCGCCTGGGTCTTCCCAGGAGGTGATGGTCTGGCCGGTCAGGTCCAGCAGGGAGACGCGACCGCCGACTTCAGCCAGGTAGATGACGCCCGCGGCTTCGTCCACGTAGAAGTCGGCCGGCTGGCGGAATCCGGTCCACTGGTCCATGTAGACGCCGTCCGGATCGAAGATCTGGATGCGGTGGTTCTCGCGGTCGGCCACGAGCACACGGTCATCGCTGAGGGCCCAGATGGCGTGCGGCAAGTCAAACTGCCCCGGTCCAGTACCGGGCTCGCCCCAGCTGTTGAGCAGCCGGCCGCTGGGGGCGAAGCGGTGACAGCGGGTATCGCCGTAGCCGTCGGACACGTAGATGGCGCCGTCGGTCGCGATGTGGGTGTTGGTGGGGTGGTTGAAGTGCCCGCCCTCGGCGCTGGTCATATTGGGGTAGCCGATGCGGCGCACGACGCGCCCATCGGTGGTGGTGACCCAGATGACGTGGGCGAAGCGGTCGGTGAGCCAGAGCTGCTCGTCAGCATCCATGAACACGCCGTGCGCGTGGTTGAGCAGGTCGTCGCCCCAGCTATCGACCATGCGGCCGTCGGAGTCGAATACCACCATAGGGTGGGTGCCGCGACAGAAGCAGTAGACGCGGCCCTGGCTGTCCACGGCCACGCTGCCAATCCAACCGAGGGTGATGTCCGTCGGCAGCTGCGGCCACCCCTGGACGCGCGCATAACGATGCGCTCCACTTCCTACAGGCATTCGTCCACCTCGCGCGCGAAGCCATTGCGCGCCCATCGTAGTCGGCGGCGGCGCGGTGCGCTTATGGCGTGTTTGTCACGGACCGGCGTAGTCGCGCCCGTTTAGACTCCCGGTCATGGCGACTTGGACGACCAGTAGCTTGCGGAGCGCCCCGGTTCGCGCCACGGGCCTGTGGAAGCGGTTTGGGGCGTTGGACGTGGTGCGAGACGTCTCGTTGGAGATCAAGCCTGGCGAGATTGTGGGTTTTGTGGGCCCCAACGGAGCGGGCAAGAGCACCACGATCCGGATGATGCTGGACATCTTTGCGCCGGACCGGGGCACGGTGGAGGTGTTTGGCGCGCCGATCGACGACGCGGCGCGGCAGCGGATCGGCTACCTGCCAGAGGAGCGGGGGTTGTATCCGGGGCTACGCATCCCGCCGACGCTGAAGTACATGGCGGAGTTGAAGGGCGTGCCCGCGCGGGAAGCGGCCGGGCGCGCGGACGCGGCGCTGGAGCGGATGGGGCTTACGGAGCACCGCGGCAAGAAGGTGGGCGAACTGAGCCGTGGCCTGCGGCAGCTGCTGCAGTTTGCGGCGACGATTCAGCACGGGCCGGAGTTCCTGATTCTGGACGAGCCGTTTTCTGGCCTTGACCCAGTGAACGTGCGGCTGATGAAGACGGTGGTTGGCGAGTTACGGGACACAGGTGTTGCCGTGCTGTTCTCGACGCACCAGATGACGGACGTGGAGGAACTCTGCGACCGCGTGGTGATGATCAACGTGGGCGAGATCGTGCTGAACGGCGGCGTGCGGGAGATTCGACGCCGGCACGCGAGCGACCGGCTGCTGGTGGAGTGCGCGGGGGGTTCGCTGGACGAACTGGGCCTGCCCGGCGTTGCGGCCGTGGAGCCGCGCAGCGCTGGCTGGCGGCTCAGCCTGAACGAAGAAGGATCGGCCGAGGGCGTATTGCGCGCGCTGCTGGACGCGGGCGTGCAGATCGAACGATTCGAGCGCGAGGCGCCGACGCTGGAGGAGATCTTCCTGCGCATCGTGGGCAGAGCGGACGACGGCGGCGGGGCGGACGGGACGCCGAACGCGGGAGCGCAGGCCGATGGGTAGCGTGCGCATCGTGACTCGCCACGAGTTCCGGACGGCTATTAGGCGCTTGGCCTACATCATCACCACAGCGGCGGTGCCGGTGTTGGTGGCGCTGGCGGTGGCGGGCTTTGCAATCTTTACCTTCGTGACCCGCGAGGACGGCGATTCGGAAGCCGTGCCCGGGCTAGCGCAAAGCGAGGAACTGCCGCGCCTCGGCTACGTGGACCTTACGAATGGTCCGGCGCTGTTTGGCGAGCATCAGAAACAACCGGGCGCGGTCTTCGTGCCGGTGTCGGACCGTGGCGCAGGGGTCGCGGCCCTCGCGAGCGAGGAGATCGACGCGCTGTTCATGTTCCCGCCGGACTATGCCGAAACGGGGACGGTGGTGCGGGTCCAGGTGGCCGAGGACGACAGTGGCGTCTTCGGGTCGGATGGGCCTTCATACAGCGGGGAGCTGCGAGGGTTCGTGCTGTCCAATCTGTTCGCGAACGAGGTTCCAGCCAGGTTGGTCGAGCGTCTGCGCATCCCCTACACGCTGGTGACGGAGGAGGTCCGGCCCCACGGCGGCGCGGCGGATGATTCCTCGGAGTTCAATCTTGGCCGGGCCGCGTTCTTTGCCATCGCCGGCATGTCGCTGATCGTTTCCATCTTCTTCAGCTCGGGCTACATGCTCAACGCGCTGGTGGAGGAGAAGGAAAACCGGGTGATGGAGGTGCTGCTCTCGTCGGTCAAGCCGGACGCATTGCTGCTGGGCAAGTTCTTTGGCCTGGGCGCGGCGGGTCTGCTGCAGATGGTGGCGTGGCTGGCCGCGATCGGCGTCGGGGTTCGGGTGATGGGCGTGATCGTGGACATTCCCGCCGACCTGCTGACCTGGCCAAGCATCGGCGACATTGCCATCGCCGCGGCCTACTTCCTGTTCGGTTACGCGCTGTTCGCATCGCTGATGGCGGCGGTGGGGGCGGTGACAACCTCGCTGCGCGAAGCCAACCAGGTCTCGGCGTTGGTGATCCTACCGGCGTTCATCCCGATCTGGTTGAACTTCGTCCTGTTTTCGGAGCCCGAAGGCCCCGTGGCACGCGCACTGACCTACGTCCCGTTCACCGCCCCGATCACCGGCCTGATCCGCCTGGCCATTGACGCCATGGGCCCTCTTGAAACGGTGATCGCGCTGCTGGTGCTGGCCGTCTGCGCGAGCGGGGCGCTGTTCCTGGCTTTGCGGTTGTTCCGGGCTTACCTGCTGATGTACGGCAAGCGGCCGACGCTGCGGGACATCGCTCGGAGCGTGGTGTCGGGCTAGCGAGCGCGGTTTTGAGTCAGTCGGCTCTGCGCAGGTACGAGATCGGACCGCCGAAGTCGAAGGCTTGTCTGTCGGACGACGTGAAGAACGGGATGACTTCGGTGGTGAGGTAGGCCCTGGCGTCGTCGAGCGTCGAAGCCCCGCGCTCAATGGCCGCGATGACGTTGGTTTGGGTCAGCAGGTAGTCGACCAGCTGCTGTCGATTGAAGAAGACGACGTTGGTGTACGACTCATGCCTGACGAGTTGGAAGCCAGATCGATCGGCCGTTTGGTCGTCAAGCGGTTGGTTGTTTCTTGGTGGGGTGGGGAAGCGTTTGACGTACGTGGAGGTGATCCAGGGCTTGAAGTCCGCGTTTCCCTTCATGGTGGCGAAGAAGAGGTTGTTGTAGATGACCAGCCAGCCGCGGGACTTGAGCACGCGGTGGGCTTCCGGGAGGAAGGCCTCTCTGTCGAACCAGTGGAACGCGGAGGAGACGGTTATCAGGTCAAACGAGCCGTCTCCCAGTGCGAGGACCTGGGATGGGCAGCGCAGGTAGTCGATATGTTCGTGACGATTCGCTTGTCCGAGCATTTCGGCGGAAGTATCGACTGCCACGATCTTCTCGGCGACTTGCTTCAGGGCGATGCATGACAGGCCGGTTCCGCAGGCCACGTCCAGCGCGCGGTCGAGCCTGTGGTCAATATCCAGCTGGGCCGCGATTCGCTGAATGACGACGTCCTGGTGGTAAGGGCGACCGCGGGCGTAGAGCTCGGCGGCGTAGTTTGCGTCGAAGATATTGACTCCGACGATCTTCGCTGCTCTGTGCCTCACAGTGGCGCCGCGCGGGTTTTCGAGATCACTGTCCCACTGCTGATGTTACGTGTTTGCCGTAGGCGTGAATTCGGACGCGCGACGGGTGTCGAGCGCGACGGCCGGACGTAGTTCAGGGGGACTGGCAAGCACCACGGTGATCCGGATAGGGCCGAACTGCGAGCGGCGCGGGGCGTGCGTATTCGGTTGGGGCTAAGCTGCGACTCAGATCGGTCTGCCGGATGCTGGAGTTGACGCCGATGACGATTACGACCTTTTTGGGAGACCGCAGCGTGGGGACGCGCCCGGCGTTTACGACGCGTCCGGTGGTGATGGGAACGCGCGGGGTGGTGACCTCGGGTCACTACCTGGCGACGGCGGCCGGGTTCCGGATGATGGAGCAGGGCGGCAACGCGATCGACGCCGCGGCGGCCATGTGCTTTTGTCTGAATTTGCTGGAACCGCAGAGCAACGGGCTGGCCGGCGAGGTTCCGACCCTGATCTACTCGGCGCGCGAGCGCAAGGTCTACGAGTTGAGCGGCATGGGCTGGTCGGCGCAGGCGTTCACGATCGACTGGTGCCGCGAGCACGGCATTGATCTGATTCCGGGCGATGGCTATCTGCCAGCCTGCGTGCCGGCGGTGGTGGGCGCCTGGGCAGCGGCGCTGGCGCGCTTTGGAACGATGAGTTTCGGAGAGGTCGTGCAGCCGGCGATCGAGCTGGCCGAGAACGGGTACCCGGTGTACGACAGCCTGCACAACAGCCTGGCGAGCAACGTGGCCAAGTTCACCGAGCTGTACCCCAGCACCGGCGAGGTGTATCTACCCGGCGGGAAGGCGCCCGAGGTGGGCGAGCTTCATCGGAATCCCGAGTGGGCCGCAACGCTGCGCATCCTGTGTCGAGCCGAGAAGGCGGCGGCCGGACGCGGGCGCGTAGCCGGCATCGAGGCCGCGCGGGACGCCTTCTACAAGGGCGAGATTGCCGAGCGGATTCTGAACTTCATCACCAGCACGCCGGTTGAGGACGCCAGTGGATCGACTCACGCCGGCTTGCTGAGCTACGAGGACTTCGCGGAGTGGGAGGCGGAGTTCAACGAGCCGGTGAGCGTGAACTATCACGGCCTGGACGTCTTCAAGTGCTCCAGCTGGACCCAAGGCCCGGTGTTCCTGCAGCAACTGACCTTGTTGGAAGGGTTCGACCTGGCGGCGATGGGACACAACTCGGCGGACTACCTGCACACGCTGATCGAGTGCGCCAAGCTGGCCTTTGTCGACCGCGAGGCCCACTACGGGGATCCCAAGTTCGACGACGTGCCCTTCGACCGGCTGCTGTCGAAGGCCTACGCGGACGAGCGGCGGGCACTGGTTGGCGAGCGGGCGTCGCTGGAGATGCGGCCGGGCGACGTTGGCGGTGGCTTCCCGGCCTACGCCACGATTGACGTGGCCGAGGACAACCGGCAGGCGCTGCAAGTTGCGGCCCGCGAGGTTCGAGACCTGGGACTGGGTCACGCCCACGTCGGGGATACGACCCACCTGGACGCCGTGGACCGCGAGGGCAACATGGT
>JAKZUJ010000146.1:0-6532 GCA_047516685.1 Chloroflexota bacterium
CAGTTGCGCGATGCCGCGCATGATGGACCCGGCCAGATCGGCCGGCTCGGCGGGAACTTTGTAGACGGCCATCTCGCCGTCGCTATCCCAGAGGGCGAAGTCGACAAAGGTTCCGCCAATGTCCACTCCCATGCGGTACGGGCGTTGAGATTCGGGCATGCCCAATTGTTTTCACTATATTCCCGGAGAATGAAACACCCGGCAACGATCTCGGTCGGTTTCCGGGCCGTTCACGCACACCTAGAGCGAGGTGTCGGGATAACTCTGGTTGGCAAAATGGATCGACCAGCCCGCCGACAGGTAGTCTGTCGGTAGTCATCGTTCCAGCTCACGACCGGGTAGCCCATCGAGGTGCTGTTCGTACCCGCCTTAAGGAACGTCCAGGAGCGACCCGAGTAGCCAGGAGTAGCCAGAGATAGCGGGAGGGTACGGCGCCGTGCTCTCCGCGTCCCGTAGCGCATCGAGCCGTATCCCGGTGCTGTCGCGCTCCGTCGCATCGATGGTGAGGACATTGTTCTTGAACGTAGAGACGGGCTCGTAGTCTATCCGTGAGTCCGGTTGCTCTTCCGGCGTGCCACCCCCGCCGCCGATGCTGCACGCGACGAGGAAGAGCACCAAAACAAACGGCGTGACCTGACGCATCTTGCTGAATGCTCCTGGAAATGACGAAAGCCGGCGACGCGTAGAGCGTGCCGGCTTTCGAGTTTGGTCAGAGGGCGTTACCGGGAGGGTGACATCAAACTTCGCTCACGTGCCACACCCTCTGGCGGCGCTCGGCCCGATGATGTATGGTTGGTCCTTGCGCCATCGAACCCTTCTTAGTTGCCTGCCGGGGGTGTCTGTGGAGTGGGAATGTTGATAAGCACTCCACAGAACACCCGACTGGCAGGAAGGGAGCTCCCCCGGCAGGCACCTAAGGGGAAGGGTTATTTTGTTGCACCGAAGCCTCCCACGACAATGGCTTGCTCCTCAATGGTGGCGTTGAACGCACCAGCTACCCCAGTAGGAACGTTCGTGGTCTTGTCTGTTCCAAAGAACTGGGCCTCCCATTCACCGACCGTCTTATGATCTAGACCGCCGGACTTCGCCGTCACTATGGCCGTGTTTGTATCGTCGTCGGCGGTCAGAACTGTGAGGCTGCCGGCGGTATCATCATACCAAAGGTTTCCCGTAAGCGTCAGCGTCAGATCACCCAACGGGGTGTCGTCTCCGTCCTTGAAGCTAGATATGGTCCCTTTAACTTTGCCAGGCGAGTCATCAGTCTCAGCCTCGACGGTAAAGTCAGCCGTGAGCTCAGCGATGGCAGTGAAATATCCAGCGTGTGCTAAGTTCGGTACGTCGTCCTTGATGACATATTTGCCCGCAGCAGCGCCCGTGTAGGTCACTTTTTCATCGAGCGTGTCAATTTCCCCAGTTTCGGCAACATCGGCGCTACCCTCGTACCACACTCCAAACCCGACAGGATCCCCCTTGTTCTTGGACAGCCAGTAACCGAACGACAGGTAATCGTTGTCTGCAACTGTAACCATTGCCGCTTCGTTCGTGGGCTCGAACTTCCACGTGCTGCCGGGAACAGCGGCAACGGTCCCTTCGGTGTCAATGATTGAGCCGTTACTTCTCCTCTCCGGGAAGTCGGCGCTGGCGGGACAGCCGCTATCCTCACAAGTGAAAGTGCCGTCGACGCCCCGGTAACTTCCCGGAATACTTCCTCCCCCTCCACCGCCGGTGTACGTGTTGGCAGCCGGGACCTTCGACCTCGCCCATTGGGCGTTGGCGGTTGCGCCAGCATCGCCAAACAGTACCTCTGCCCCATATACGACGGCGAAGAGCTTGTCTTTGGGGGCCTCGATATTGCTGTAGGTCAGGCCAGTGGCATCATTGCCCCCCTTCTTTCCCGTCAAAGTCGCGGAGGGCCACCCGGTGATGGTGGGAGCCATGTTAGCGTCGGCTTGCGAAAAGACCGTAGTGGTTCTGTCCGTAGTGTCATCCGTCATAGTTGCCGAGAACTTAACAGCGTCGCCGCTACGAGAGACCTTAAGGTCCGTGGCCGTCTCTCTGCGGGGAAGGGTCTCATTGACGTCGGTAGTGGCGGTATCGTCTGCCCTGGGGATTGAGTCTAGCAGGGCAAACGCTTTCCGGGCACCGGCAATGGCCGCCTCAGCCGCCTGTTCGGCCAGATCTTCGCTGGCGGGTCCCGTGTCAGTATCTTTCAGTGCTGTATCTGCGGTAGCCACATCCGCCTCAGCGGCAGTCGCAACATCCGCGGCAGCCATTGCTGCTACCTCGGCCGCCGACACAGCGTCTCTCGCCGCCTGCAGGGCGTCAATGGCGTCAGTCAAACCGGCCGGGTCACTTTCATCCACTGCGGTTTGAGCCGCCGTCCTCGCAGCGGTGGCCTCTTCAAGCGCCGTGTCGGCCGCAGCCATAGCTTCCTGGGCCGCGGTGTTAGCGTCGGTAGCCGCCTTAAGCGCTGCCTCTAACTCTTCGATAGTTTTCGGCACGCCGGCAAGTTCATCTTCCAACGCCTTCTTGTCGGCCTCAGCCTGAGCTAGGGCTGCTTCCGCTGCCATCTTCTCAGCCTCAGCCAGAGCCGCTGCTTCGTCCGCCGCCATCTTCTCGGCCGCAGCCAGAGCCGCGGCTGCTTCCGCCGCCATCTTGTCAGCCTCAGCCAGAGCCGCGGCTGCTTCCGCCGCCATCTTCTCGGCCTCAGCCAGAGCCGCGGCTTCGTCCGCCGCCATCTTCTCGGCCTCAGCCTGAGCCGCGGCTGCTTCCGCCGCCATCTTGGCTGCTTCCGCCGCCATCTTCTCGGCCTCAGCCAGAGCCGCGGCTGCTTCCGCCGCCATCTTGTCGGCCTCAGCCAGAGCTGCGGCTTCGTCCGCCGCCATCTTGTCGGCCTCAGCCTGAGCCGCGGCTGCTTCCGCCGCCATCTTGTCGGCCTCAGCCTGAGCCGTGGCTGCTTCCGCCGCCATCTTGTCGGCCTCAGCCTGAGCCGCGGCTGCTTCCGCCGCCATCTTGTCGGCCTCGGCGGCCGCCGCGGCGGCTTGCGCCTGGTCCCGGTCCCGCTTCAAAGCACCCTCATTTCCACCGCACGCGGCCAATGCCACGACGAGCCCGATTGCCATCAACACCTGGACCCCGTTGAGAACCCGTTTCATGTTGTCACCCTCCTTAATTTGCTGGTCTCAGATAACGTCACAAACTACCTCAGTGGCGAGCACTATAGCCATCTTCCGTGTATTTAACGTGTAACTCAGGGCCTATAAGGTGTTTTTATCGTGAGCGAACCTTGTAAATTGTCTATTCCTTGCACAGTGCACGGTCGCTGGCGGAAGACGAAAGCGCTTCGTGTCTGCGGCCCCACAGGCCGCTTGAGCTGGGTTATTGTAGACACGCTGCATGACATTGCCGTGAACGTGAGAGCGATTATGGTGGTTTTATCGTGATCCTTTCCGTATATTGGGAAAAAAGACACATTATTCAAGGGTCAACCCGCGTATCCGCGCGGGTTGAAAAGGACGGGGGCATTGAAGAAGCAGCCCGACAATACGAAGCGAGAGAACCCGGCGCCACGAAACCGAGCCTCAAGGCTGAGCGCGGCGATCCTGCGTATCAGCGCGAGCCTCGACCTCGACACCGTCCTGACGGAGATCGTGGAAAGCGGCCGCGCGCTGACCCGCGCCCGCTACGGCGTGATCGCCACGATTGACGACTCCGGGCAGCCACAGGACTCGTTCATTTCCGGCCTCACTCCGGAAGAGCAACAGAAAATACTGGACTGGCCCGACGGACCGCGGGTCTTCGAACACTTCCGGGAACTTCCGGGAGCGCTTAGAGTGGAAGACCTGCCCGGCTACATGCGCTCGCTTGGCGTTGCCGGGGACCCGCTGGGTGCGAAGACCTTCCAGGTAACGCCGATGCGTCATCAGGGGAAGCACGTCGGCTACTTCTTTCTTGGCGACAAGGAAGGCCGGCCGGCATTCACGAGCGAGGACGAAGACATTCTGGTGTTGTTCGCGCTGCAGGCGGCGACGGCCATCGCCAACGCTCGCGAGCATCGGGAAGCACACCGGGCGCGGTCGGACCTCGAGGCTCTGGTGGACACCTTGCCGGTGGGCATCCTGGCCTTCGACGCCAAGACCGGCCATCCGGCTCTGGTCAATCAGGAAGCGAAGCGGATTGTCGAAGGCCTGCGCATCCCGGGCCGCTCCACCGAGCAGTTGCTGGAGGCGATCACGCTCCAGTGGACCGACGGGCGGACGGCTGCCCTCGACGCAATCCCGCTGGCGGAGGCGCTGGCGGGCGGCGAGATGGTGCGCGCCGAGGAAGTCGTCCTCCAGGTCCCCGACGGCCGGAGTATCAAGGCGCTCGTCAACGCCACGGCCATCAGTTCCGACAACGGAAAGGTCGAGTCGATGGTCGTCACCCTGCAGGACCTGACGCCGGTGGAGGAGCTGGAGCGCCTGCGGGCGGAGTTCCTGGGCATGGTGAGCCACGAGTTGCGCGCCCCGCTCACCTCCATCAAGGGCTCCGCCGCCACCGTGCTGGGCGCTTCGCCGGTGCTGGACCCGGCCGAGATGCTCCAGTTCTTCCGCATCATCGACGAGCAGGCCGACCACATGCGCGGCCTCATCAGCGACCTGCTGGATGCCGGCCGCATCGACAGCGGCACGCTGTCGGTGGCGGCCGGACCCGCGGAGGTCACCGGCCTCGTGGACCAGGCGAGGAACACGTTCCTGAGCGGCGGCGGCAGGCACATCGTTCTCATCGACCTTCCGCAAGACCTGCCCCGGGTCATGGCCGACCGTCAGCGCATCGTGCAGGTCTTGAACAACCTTCTTTCCAACGCCGCCAGGCACTCTCCGGAATCGTCGCCCATCCGTGTGGCCGCGGTGCGTGACGGCGTGCAGGTGGCGGTTTCGGTCGCCGACCAGGGCAAGGGCGTGCCGGGGGAGCAATTGCCGCACCTTTTCCAGAAGTACACCGGCCTGGGCGGCAGCGACGGCGGGCGTGGGCTCGGGAGGTCCGGACTGGGGCTCGCCATCTGCAAGGGCCTGGTGGAGGCCCACGGCGGCCGCATCTGGGCCACCAGCGGCGGCGCGGACAAGGGCACGGAGTTCACCTTCACGATTCCAGTGGCGGAAGGGGCCCGCGACGCGGCGGGCGCTGCCCGAAGCCTTTCCGGTCCGCCTCGCGATCGGCGCGATCCGACGCCCATCCTGGTCGTGGACGACGACCCGCAGACGCTCCGTTACGTTCGCGACACGCTCACGACGGCGGGCTTCTCCCCGATCGTGACCGGCGACCACCGGGAGTTGGCCCGCATCGTCAAGACGGAAAAGCCCCAGTTGGTGCTGCTCGACCTCGTATTGCCCGGGACCGACGGTATCGAACTGATGGAAAACATCCCGGAGTTGATCGATCTGCCGGTGATCTTCATCTCGGGCTACAGACGGGATGAGACCATCGCAAGGGCATTGGAGATGGGAGCCGCGGACTACCTCGTCAAACCGTTCTCGCCCACCGAGATGATCGCGAGGATCCGGGCGGTGTTGCGCAGACGGGCCGAACCCGAAACCTTCGTGCTCGGCGATCTCGCCATCCACTACGAGCTGCGGCGGGTGACCGTGGGCGGTCAGGCCGTGCAATTGACGGCGACCGAGTACGAGCTGCTGCGCGTGCTCTCGGCCAACGCGGGACGGGTATCAACGTACGACTCGCTGATTCGCCAGGTGTGGGGCGGGCAGGACTCCGGCGACCCGGAACTGGTGCGCACCTTCGTGAAGAAACTCCGCCGCAAGCTCGGCGATGACGCAAACCGGCCGGCCTACATTTTTACCGAGCGCGGGGTCGGCTACCGCATGGAAAGACCGAACGCCTCCTGAAAACCCACGCCCTTCTTGACGGCGGGCAGGCCCCTCGTCGGCGCCGATCCCGCACCAACACCCAAATGCAGCCCCGAAACAGGACCACGGGACCGTTTTATTCTCCTATATGTATTTTATATTGTAATTATATTGTAATACTGTTTCCCACATGTATTTGGAATGCAATATTATATTTCATTTTCGCAGTTTCTACGGTATAGTTGAATGAAAGGCGTTGAATCTCTCAACGACGATAATGAGTCCGGATGGATGAGGCGTTGAAGAACCGCGACGAAGCGAAGCGAGAGAGCGAGAAGTTGCAGGACCTGACGCCCCTGGAGGAGTTGGAGCGGTTGCGGACACAGTTTCTGGCCATGGTCGGCCACGAGCTGCGCATCCCGCTCTCCTCCATCAAGGGCTCGACCGTCACCGTGCTCGGCGCGTCGCCGATGGTAAGCCCAGCCGAGATGACCCAGTTCTTCCAGCTCATCGACGAGCAGGCCGACCACATGAGCAGTCTGATCAGGAACCTGCTGGTTGTGGGTCGTATCGACACCGGCGCGCTGTCGGTGGCCCCCGAACCCGCGGAGTTGGCCGGCCTCGTGGAGCAGGCCAGGAACACGTTCCTGACCGGGGGCGGCAGGCACGAGATCTTCATCGACCTTTCG
>JAKZUJ010000147.1:0-5698 GCA_047516685.1 Chloroflexota bacterium
GCCGGCGCTGGCGACTGACGGATCCGCGGCCTGGCGTGACGGACGGGCGACGATGGTGGCCAGGGACCCGCGGTCCGGTGACGCGCTGCCCCTCGGCTTGGCCGGACCCCACCAGGCGCGTAACGCCGGATTGGCCTACGCAATCTGCCGGACGCTCGGCGCCCGCGGCGTGGCCATCCCGCGCGACGCGATTCGTGCCGGATTCGGCGCCACGCGCTGGCCGGGCCGGCTGGAACTGGTCTGTAGCGATCCGCCGGTCGTCGTGGACGGGGCGCACACCGTGGAGGCCGTAGAGGTTGTGCTGGCTACCTTGCGTCAGCAGTTACGGCTGCGACACGGACCCGTGATTTTCGGCGCACTGGGCGACAAGCCGGTACGACGCATGGCTGAGGCGTTGCGCCCCTACGCGACTCGCCTGATCGTGATCGAACCTGGGCACCCGCGCGGGATGTCGGCCGGGCAGGCCCTGGCCGAGCTTGACGGACTTCGGAACGCCACGCAGGCGGCTGGCGCGAAGGAAGCCCTCACGCAGGCGTGTGCCGCGCTCCGCCCCGGCGAGGCCGTTCTCGCTATCGGAAGCCTGTCCGTGGCCGCCGACATCCGGGCGGCCGCTGGAGCGACCGTTGACACTGACCCGCCGATTCCGACCACGGTCTGACGATGGACACGCCACACAATCGACGCGCCCGCCGACAGTTGGACGAAGCCGTCGCGGCCGGCCTGCTCGAGCGGACCTGCGGTCGTGGACAGCCGCTCACCCTCACGCCGGACGATCCGAACGTGCCGGCGGACTCTCGGCTCGCGTTCAAAGTCATGCGCGACGCAAACGTGTCGCCGCCGTGGATCGCGCTGGCTCGCGAGGTGGAAGAGACCCTGGATGACCTGCGCCGCCGCCTCGCCGAGCACGAACGCCGCATGCGCGGGCTGCGTGAGGCCTTGGTGAGAGGCCGCGCCGCGGACTTCAAGGATGCATTTGAGAACGCGCGCGCCGTGCATCAGCGCCATCGGAATGAATTCGCACGACAACTAGACCAGGCCCAGTGCAACGTCGAGCGACTTGCCGCCACGGCGCCCGACGGGGCGCCGCGGGTGATGTTTCGTCCGTCGACCTTCCTGCGACGTTTCGATGCCATCTGGCCCTGGCCAAAACCACTGGACACCTAGCGGTGGGCATGAAGCCGCGCCTTCGAGCCTGGCTCGGCCGCGTCCTTTCGTTCAGCCTGACCCTTGGCTTCGGGCTGCGTCGGATGATTGGCGGCCGTCGCACCCCGCCGGCTGCCCCCCGTCTGGTCCTGATCGTGCGCTTCGATCTGATGGGCGACGTAGTCAACGGTCTGTCGGCGGCCATGGCGGCGCGCGCCCGCTGGCCGCAGGCGCACCTGGCGTTCATGGGGCCGCAAGCCTGGCAGCCAATCGTGCGGCGTTGCCCGGCCGTTGACGAGGTCATCCCGTTCGACGGAGGCGCCGTCACGCACTGGCCCGCCGTGCTGGACGCGAGAGCCTGGGCGCGCGCCGCTCGTGTGCTTCGAGCGGTTCGGGCGCGGCGCTTTGATGTGGCCATCAGTGTCTACGGGCCGATCGCGGGCACAGTGGTCGCGCTCAGCAATGCACGCTGGCGCGTGGGCTACGGGGGTGAGGCGCCCCGCTGGAGCTTCGACCAGGCGCTGCCGGGGCGACGTCGCAACGGCGGGCCGCATGAGGCCGCCATGGCCACGCGGCTGATCCACGACTCCGCTCCGGTCTGGCACACCGTCGCCGTGCAGCCCAAGGCTGGACCGGTCACAACGCTTCAGCGCCCCCTGGTCGTTCTCCATCCCAGTGCGGCGCACGGTTCGGCCAAACGCTGGCCCGCCGAGCATTGGGGAGCGCTGGCCCGGGAGATGGCCCCGAGGGTCGGCGCGCTGGCCGTCGTGGGTCTCGACGACGCTCGGCCGACGGCGCGCCTAATGGCGAAGTCCGCCGCGGTCACCGACCTGACCGGAGAGACGTCGCTCGAGGAGCTCATCGACGTTCTCGCACAGGCCGACGTGGTGGTATCAGCCGACAGCGGACCCGGCCATCTGGCACGGGCGCTGGGCCGGCGAGTGGTGATGCTGTACGGCCCGACCGATATCGCCGTGCACGGTCCTGGTGACCCCAACTGTCACGCACTGCGCGTCGATCTACCCTGCGGCCCCTGCTACAGCTTCGACCGCCCGGCCGAGTGCCGTTTCGGCGACGTGCTCTGTATGCGCTGGCTCAGCCCGGAGCGGGTGCGGGACGCGGTACTGGAAATCCTGCCCTGACCGCTACGGCGCGCCGTTTCGTTATGTCAAGATTGGCGCCGGGGACGCGGCTCGGATGACCTCTACCACGCTGAACGCCACAGACGCACTCTTGCGCGACGTTGAAGCTCGCGTCCTCGGCGTGCGCGTCCATGGCGTCAGTCGGGCGCAAACCGTGGCCTGGATCGACGCCTGGCTGGGAGCGGGCCAGAGCGCCCACGTTGTGACGATGAATCCCGAGATCATCATGCGGGCGCGCAGTGACCCGCCGTTCCGCGACCTGCTGGAACGCACGCGCCTCAACGTGGCGGACGGCGCCGGCGTGGTGGCCGCGGCCCGGCTGCGTGGGCTGCGCTTGCCGGAGCGCGTGACCGGGGTGGACCTTGCGGACGACCTGGCCGCGCTGGCGGCCGTGCATGGCTACCGCCTGCTGCTGGCCGGGGCGGCGCCAGGCGTAGCGGACGAGGCCGCGACGGAACTCCAACGACGCCATTCGGCACTACTTCCGCCCGCGACCCTGGTAGGCGAGCCCGGACCGGCTGGCGACGCCGAGGCTCGGGCCGTGCTTCAGGAGACCCAGCCTCACATCGTGCTGGCGGCCTACGGCGCGCCGGCCCAGGAATTCTGGATCGACCGCAACCTCCAGGGTCTGGCGCCGGTCGTCGGCATCGGCGTCGGCGGGACGCTTGACTACCTGGCTGGCCGGATTCCCCGCGCGCCCACGCCTCTGCGTCGAGCAGGCCTGGAGTGGGCGTACCGCCTGGCCCGTCAGCCCCGGCGCTGGCGGCGGATGCGCGCGTTGCCGGCCTTCGCGCGGCTCGCAATCCTTGAAGCGTTGGGATGGGACAAGGCACATCAATGACTCGGATCGCCGTCGTCGGGGGAATCAACCAGGACATCGTCATTCACCTGCCGCGCATCCCCCGGCCCGGCGAGACGGTCCATCACGGTCGCCTGGCACGCTATGCCGGGGGCAAGGGCGCCAATCAAGCCGTGGCCGCGGCGCGCGCCGGCGCGGCGGTCAGCATGCTGGGCGCGGTGGGAACCGATGCCGCCGGCGACGCCCTGCTGCGCGGAATGACCGCGGATGGCGTGGACACAACCCACGTGGCACGGGTGGACTCGGCGGCAACCGGGACAGCGCTGATCGCGGTGGACGCCGCCGGGGCGAACTCGATTGCCGTCGCCGAGGGAGCCAACTTCGCCATTGACCCCAACGTTGTCGGACGCGCGGTCACGAGCCTGCAGCCGGTGGCCGTGATCGGCCAGCGCGAAGTCCCTGACGACGTGACCATGGCCGCCTTCGGGGCCGCGCCGCCGGGACTGCGGGTTCTGAATGTTTCGCCAGTCGACCACGGGATGGCCATTGATCTCAGCCTGGTGGACATTGCCGTGGTGAACGAGATTGAAGCCGCCCAATTGGTCGGCGGCGCGAGCGGCAATAACGATCCTTCGGCGCTGGCCCTGGACCTTGCCAAGCGCACCCGCCGAGGCTGCGTCGTCACGCTAGGCGGCGCAGGCCTGGTCGCCCACATTGATGGGGAAACGTACATTCAGCCGGCCTTCCCCACGACCGTCGTGGACACCACTGGAGCAGGGGACGCCTTTTGCGGTGTGTTCACGGCGTCGTTGGCGGCTTGTCGTCCGGTCGACGCCGCCCTGCGCTGGGGCCAGGCCGCCGGCGCCCTGGCCGCCGCGACGCCGGGCGCGCAACCCTCGATGCCGAAGGCCAAAGACCTCCGCCAGCTGGCGGAGGCAGAGTTGGCGTAGTGCGCGAGTCCCTGCCTTCCCGGCTACGCTGAGCCGGCCAACGACCCCGCAAGCCCCAATGCCCATTCTCGAACGGTTTCGCCTCGACGGCCGCCGCGCCTTCGTCACCGGCGCCAGCCGCGGCATCGGACGGGCGATTGGCCTGGCGCTGGCCGAGGCCGGGGCGGATGTGGCGCTGGCCGCGCGGGACGAGGCTCGGCTGAGCGCGCTTGCCGCTGAGATCGCGACGCTTGGCCGCCGGGCGCATGCCGTGCCGCTGGACGTCAGCAAGCTTGAAGCCATTGGCCCGGCTATCGACGCCGCGGCCGAATCGCTCGGGGGACTCGATCTCCTGGTCAACAACGCCGGCGTCACCTATAGCGGCGGCTTCGACATCGCGGATCCGGCCGAGTTCGACCGCATGTTCGATACCAACTTTGGCGCGGTGCTCTTTGCCTGTGCCGCGGCACGCCCACATCTCGCCGCGGCTGGCGGCGGTGTGATCGTCAACATCGGCTCCATCGCCGGTCCCAAGGGCACGGGCCTCTACGGCGCCAGCAAGGCAGCCGTGCACGCGCTCACTCGCGGACTCAGCCGCGAGTACGCCGATGACGGGATCCGCTGTGTGGCGCTGGCGCCTGGTCAGGTCAACACGGACATGATTTCCAGAGTCCGGGCCAACCCCGACGAGTTGCGCGGCATGCTGGATCACACCGCGCAGCGGCGCGTCGCCGACCCTGAAGAGATCGCAGCCGCGGTCCTTTACCTGGCCTCGCCCGCCGCCAATTTCGTTACTGGAACGACCATCGCCATCGACGGCGGCCGCGACTACTTCATGACCCGATGACCGCCCCCGATCCGTTCCGCCTGGACGGCCGCCGCGCGCTGATCACGGGCGCCAGCCGCGGGATTGGACGCGCCATCGCCGAGGCCTATGCGCAGGCCGGCGCCCGGTTGGCCCTGGCTGCCAGCACGGCCGGCAACCTTGAACCGGTCGCCGCGCTGGTTCGCGAGCACGGCGCGGAGGCGCACACCTTCGAGGCTGACCTGGCCGATTCGAATGCGCCGATTCGTCTGGTCGAGCAGGCCGCCGCTGCCTTGGGTGGCCTGGACATCGTGGTCAACAACGCGGGCGACCGCGGCGACGATGGTTTGACCCCAGACGCTTACCGCCGCCTGCTGCACATTAACCTGCGCGCCCCGGTGCTTGTCGCGCAGGCCGCTCGGCCTTTCCTGAAAAAGTCTCCGGCGCCAGTGGTGATCAACCTGTCTTCGGTTTCAGCCAAAACGGGCGGTCCCGGGCCTTACGGTCCGCTGAAGGCCGCCTTGTCGTCCTACACCGAGGGCCTGGCGCGCGCGTGGGGCAAGGACGGCATCCGGGTCGTTGCCATAGCACCGGGGCTGATCGAGACGGACATGACGGCCGGAGTCGCCAGCACGGACCTCTGGATCGCCAATCTGGCTGAGCGCGTCGCGCTAGGCCGCAATGGCCAGGTGGAGGAGATTGCGGGCGTCGCCCAGTTTCTGGCCTCCGACGCCGCCGCCTACATCACCGGCGCCGTGATCCCCGTCGACGGCGGCTGGGTGCATCAGTTCTAGGCGCGGGTCTACGTCTTATCGATTAGATCCAGCCAGCGCAGGTCAATGATTCCGTCGGCGTCGGCCGACGGCGCCAGCACACAGCC
>JAKZUJ010000148.1:0-16881 GCA_047516685.1 Chloroflexota bacterium
AGGATGAAGCTGCCGGTGAGGGTGAGGAGGCCGAGGGGGAGGCCCATGCGGACGAAGTCGCTAAAGCGGTAGTTGGCCGGGCCCATGACCAGCAGGTTGCCGGGGTGGGCGTAGGGGGTGGCGAAGCCGGAGGTGGCGGCCAGGGCCACGCCCAGAGCGAACATGCGCGGGTCGGCGCCCATGCGGATGGCCGCGTCGATAGCCAGCGGCGCCATCAGCACGGCGGTGACGTGGTTGCCCATGATGTGCGTGAAAAAGAACGTCAGCAGCAGCACCCCGGCCAGCACCGGCAGTGCGCCGAACGTTCCCAGGCTTTCGGTGGCCTGCTCGGCCAGGAAGGCGGCGGCGCCGGTGGACCGCATGGCCTCGGCCAGCGGCAGCATGGCGGCGATCAACAGGATGGCGCGCCACTCCACGGCTCGTCGCGCGTCGTCCATGGTGATGCAGCCGGTCAGCACCATGGCGGCCGCGGCCGCCACGCCCACAATGGCGACCGGCGCCAGTTGCAGCATCAGCGCCACGACGAAGAGCAGCAGCAGCGCGACGGCTACCGGCGCCCGCTTGTTTCGCGTCGTCGTCAGGTCCTCGGTCAGCATCACGA
Source organism: Chloroflexota bacterium (assembly GCA_047516685.1). Lineage (GTDB taxonomy): Bacteria > Chloroflexota > UBA11872 > UBA11872 > UBA11872 > UBA11872. The sequence continues at coordinate 602 of JAKZUJ010000148.1, forward strand.
AGTCGCGTGAGTCGCGCAGTTGGCGCAGGGCCACGGGCGGTCCCTGAACCAGCAGCGCATCGCCGCCCACCAACGGCATGGCGGCCAGACGGGTTCGCCGCGGCTGGCCGTCGCGCCAGATGCCAAGCACGTTGGCCCCGTGGCCATCGCGAAAATCCATCTCCGCCAAGGTTTGGCCGACCAGGTCCGACCGCGGCCGCAGGACCACCTCGGCCATGGTGAGCGCATTGCTCCGCAGCGCGTCCGCGCCCAGCCGCATGCTGTCCTGGACTTGCAGGGCATGGACCTCGCGCAGGCGGCCGATATCGTCTTCTCGCGCCGCAAGCAGCAGATAGTCGCCGGCCTGCAGCACCTCGGATGGCGTTGGCGCGGTCGTGGTGACGCCGTTGCGCTCAATGGCGAGCACCGCGATGCCAAAGGCCTCGCCAATGCCGGCGGTCAACAGGCTCTGGCCGACCAATTGGCTGTCCGCGGGCACGACGGCCTCGAACAGGCGTTCCTCCAGCCGGTAGGCGTGGTGTTCCACGCCCGCGGGCGCCGCCTGGGTCCCGCCAGCCCGCACCGGGAGCAGCCGGCGGCGCGTGAGCACCACGAGTCCGATTCCCAGCAGCAAGGCCAGCACCCCAATCGGCGTGAACTCGAAGAGTCCAAGGGGCTCGTAGCCGGACTGTTCCAGAATGCCGCTGGTGAGGATGTTGGAGGGCGTGCCGACCAGCGTGAGCATTGCGCCCAGCAGGGACCCAAACGCCAGCGGCATGAGCACGCGCGACACCGGGGTGTTCATCTCACGGGCGGCCGCCACCACGGCGGGGAGCAGCACGGCGCAGGCGCCCACGGAGTTCATAAAGGCCGACAGCACGGCCACGCTGGCCATGGTGAGCGCGATCAGCCGGATTTCGCTGTGACCGGCCACGCGCCGGATCCAGGCGCCGATGTAGGCGGCCACGCCGGTGGACGTGAGGGCCGCGCTCATGACCAGAATGGCCCCAACCGCGATGACCGCCTGGTTGGAGAACCCGCCCAGCGCCTGCTCGACCGTGATGACCCGGCCAAAAAACAGGGTCAGCAGCACGCCAAAGGCGATCAGGTCGGGGGGGAAGCGCGTCAGGGCCAGGAGAAGCAGGGCCGCCACGGTGACCGTCAGCACGAACGCGATTTCAAACGTCACGCGCGGCTCCGGCGGATGGCGCTACTCATCGTCGGCCTCGTCCGCCAGCAGGCTTTCCACGCCTTCCACATACGTGGGATACGTCAGCCGCACGCCAAGCTGGTTGCGAATCTTCGCGTTGGAGCAGCCGTAGTTGGCGGTGACCAGCGCGTAGAGGTTGTGCCCCAGCGGGGCGTGCCCCTTGGTTATTTTCGACGAGAGCGCGAATCCTGAAATCATGGCCCGCGCCAGCCACTTTGGCGTCGACCCGGGCATCGGCGCGTCGGCGCGTTCGGCCAGGTGGTCGAAGTAGTCGCCCAGGCTCACCGGCTGGTCGTCCACGGCCAGGTAGACATCGCCCGAGCGGCCGCGCTCGGCCACCGCCGCCAGGACGGTTGCCAGGTCGTCCACCTGGATGCGGCTGGAGAGGTTGCGCCCGCCGCCCAGCAGGCGCAGGCGCTTGTTGCGCAACGCGTCCACGGTGCGTCGGCCCGGTCCGTAGATGGTTCCGGCGCGCACGAACCGCGCCGGGAATCCGCGCTTGGTCAGGGCGTCGCGCAAACGCCGCTCGGCCAGCAGGCTAATCCGGCCAAGCTGGGAATTGGGCTGCGTCGCGGTCGCTTCCGTGATGGTCTCGTGCAAGCCTCGGCCGTACGCCGCCAACGTCTGCACGAGCACAAACGAGGCGATACCGGCGTCGGCCAGCGCGTTCTCGGCGTTCACGACGCCGTGCAGCCCCACGCGTTCCGTCCAGTCGCGGTGGCCGCTGATGCTGCCCACCAGGTAGAAGACGTGGTCGCCCGGCCGGCCGAGGCCCTCCAGCTCCTCCGGCTCGCCCACGTCGGCGATTTCAACTTGAACGCCTAAGGCCTCCAGATCGTCCGCCGCCGACTCGCTGCGCCCGATCCCGCGCACGCTCCAGCCGCGGCCCACGAGATGGCGAGCCAGGGCGCTGCCGGCATAGCCGGTGATTCCGAAAATCAACGCCGCGGGCATTCGCAACCACCAATCCAGACGTTGCCGCGCCATGGTGAACGGCTTCGGGCAGCCGCCGCAAGCCATGCCCGCGGGGACTGCTAGGCTGACGGCGTGGGTGCCGAAACTTCAGCCAGCATTGACATGGCCTCGCTGGCTTCTCGCATCGTGGACGCGGCGTACCTAGAAGGCGATTTCGTTCTGCGCTCCGGCCGGCGCAGCCGCTACTACCTGGACAAGTACCGCTTTACGACCGAGCCCTCGTTGCTGCGCGACATTGGCGAGGCGCTGGCCGCGCGGCTGCCCGCCGACACCCAGCGCGTGGCCGGCCCGGAACTGGGCGCGGTGCCGCTGGCCACAGCCGTTTCGCTGGCAACCGGCCACCCCAGCGTGCTGGTGCGCGGCGCGGCAAAGACCTATGGAACCGAGCGCCGCTTCGAGGGGATCCTGCACCCGGATGAGAAGGTGGTACTGATCGAGGACGTGGTCACCACCGGCGGCCAGGCCATCGAATCCGCGCAGGCGCTGCGCGACAGCGGCGCGAAGGTGCTGCTGGTGCTGGTGGTGGTTGATCGGGAGGAAGGCGCGGCGGAGGCCATGGCCGAGGCGGGCTTTCGCTTCGAGGCGCTGTTCACCAGCACGAGCCTGGGACTGGCGACATGACGAAAGAACGCAAGCTACGGGTTGGCGTGCTCTTTGGCGGCCGTTCGGGCGAGCACGAAGTCTCCCTTCGCTCCGCGCGCTTTGTGTTGGAGTCGCTGGACCCGGAGAAATACGACGTCCGGCCGATCGGCATCACCAAGACCGGCGAATGGCTGCTGGACGACGATCCGATGCCGCTGCTGGAGGGGGCCGTCGAATCCGATACCCAGCCCGCGCAGGCGCCGGTGAGCCTGCCGACGCGTACGCCTGATCGTCCCGCCGGAACGCTGGACGCCCCGCTGGACGTGGTCTTTCCGGTGCTGCACGGCACCTACGGCGAGGACGGCACGATCCAGGGGCTGCTGGACCTGGCCGACGTGGCCTACGTGGGCAGCGGCGTCACGGGGTCCGCGGTTGGCATGGACAAGGCGATCCAGAAGCGGGTTCTGCACGCCCACGGGATCCCGGTGGCCCCATCACGCGTCTTCACGCGGCGCGCCTGGCGCGCGGATCCGGAAGCGATTCGGGCAGAGATCGAGTCGGAACTGGGCTACCCGGTCTTCGTCAAGCCCTGCAATCTGGGGAGCAGCGTCGGCATCAGCAAGGCACACGACAGCGACGAGTTGGACCCCGCGATGGACCTGGCGGCGAAATACGATCGCCGGCTGATCGTGGAGGCCGGCATCGCGCACGCGCGTGAGATCGAGGTCAGCGTGCTCGGTAACGACGAGCCGGAGGCCTCGGTCTGCGGCGAGATCATTCCGGGCAACGAGTTCTACGACTACGACGCGAAGTATTTGGGCGATACGTCACAGGAGTGCATTCCGGCTGACATTCCGGACGAACTGGCGGCGCGCATTCGGCGCATGGCGGTGGAGGCCTTTCGCGCCATCGACTGCGCCGGCTTCGCGCGCGTGGACTTTCTGGTGAACGGTGAGACGTTCGACGTCGTGTTGAACGAGATCAACACCATTCCCGGGTTCACCGAGATCAGCCAGTTTCCAAAGCTGTGGCGGGCCAGCGGGGTCGGATCCCGCGAACTGCTGGACCGCTTGATTGACCTGGCCCTGGAGCGGCACGCCGACAAGCACGCGACCAGCACCAGCTACGACTGACGGCGGCAAACCGACTCGCTGGCAGCCGCTCCGCAGCTTGAGTCCTGGGCGTTACTAGCGTTACATAACGCCCTGGATGTAGACTGTTGTTATCAGAAGTTGTGCTACAGATTTTGGATCCATGCGAGGGCGTCGGCACTTTCTCAGGCAGGGCCTGAGGCTGCTGGCGGGAGGCACGGCAGGCACAACATTCGGGGGGCTGGCTACGACTGCGCACGCGGCCGGGCCGCCCGACAGTCCAACCATCGACGAAGCCTGGCTGCCCTACGCATCCCCAACCGCGCCGACCCCGGACGACGCCACTCATGTCGCCGGGCCACCCAAGCCGCGGTCGATCATTCAAGAGTCCCCGCTGATTACGGTCTACGGCCGCAGCTTCGGCGTGGCGCCGATTCTTGGGTTGCTGGGGGATCTGAACTCGTTCGACGAGCTGGAGCTCAATATCGAACCGTGGGTCCAGGCCACTGCGGAACTGGCCCAGGCCCCGGTGACGGTTGCGCCACACCTGATCTACGCGCTGGCGCGCCCCTGTAGGGGTGACGACGACTCCTGCCTGATCTTTTTGGACGGATCGGGCGTGGACCTGATCAACGATTACATCGAGCCGGCGGCGGAGCGCGGGATGGGGGTTGTGCTGGATGCGCAAATGGGACGCCTCTCGCCGTCGTTCTTCGTGCGGCGCATGATCGAGGCGGGGTACATGGCCTATCCCAATGTCCACATCGCCCTTGATCCCGAGTTCGCCACGCAGCCGGATCAGAGCATGCCCGGGCACCCGATCGGATGGCTTTCGTTCAGGGACATCAACGACGCGCAGCGAATCCTGGCCGAGTACGTGCGCAGCGAGAGCCTGTCGCACAAGAAGATCATGATCATCCACCAGTTTGTGGACGAGATCTCGGACTCCTGGTCAATGGTGTCGGGCAAGCGGAATCTGGAAGTCTTTCCTGAAGTCGATCTGGTCTTTGACGCGGACGGGTTCGGAAGCCCCGACGCCAAGATCGTCAAGTACAACGCCATCACGAATCCCGAGGCCTACCCGCAGCTCCAGTGGCGAGGGATCAAGATCTTCCAGCACAACAAGTACGCGCCGCGGTTCTCGGATTCGCCGGTGATGACCCCGCGCCAACTCTTTGGGCTGGACCCGACACGTTCCGGCTGGCGGATGTGGGCGCCGCCGCACGTGATCGTGCTGGCCTAGCCGCCCGCGCCGCCGTTAGCCGAGCGGCAGCCCCGCCAGGTTGCTGAACGACTGCGCGGCGCCCGTTCCCACCAACCGAACGGCGTTGGCCACAGGCTCGGCGGCCGCCGGGTCGCCGAGATCGACCTCCACCAGGGCGCCCACCTGGAGACTGGCCCAGACGGCATCCTGGCGCGCCGCCGGTGCGACTTGCAGGCGAATTCCGTTGAGCGTGAGCGCGTCCTCCGCCAGCTCGTACACAAAGCCCTGCCAGCGCGTCGCGACCGGGCCGTCTGGCGGATGGACCGGAGCGACCGCGCGCGCCACCAAGACGTAGGACGAGGCCGCGCGCAGTGACTCGAAGGTCACCAGCACCACGGCGCCCGGCGCCAATGGCCCGTGCAGCACCAGCGGGGAGTCCAGCGGTCGGCTGAACACGATGCCTCCAGCCCGCACGGTGAAGGAGTCGATTGCAACCAGAACGCCCTGCAACGTGGGCGGCAATGCCTCAACCGGCGGCTGGACGTCCGGCGTTGGGGTCGGCACAACGGCAGGCGGCTCGGTGCTCGCCGGCGTTGGGGTCGGCGAGGCCGCCGGCGGCGGCGTCTCGCTTGCGGTCGGCGCGCCTTCCTCCGGGGTCGGCTCGGGAGCCGGTGTGGCCGCGGGCGTTACCGGCGTGCTTTCCGTGGGCGTCGGGTCCGGCATGGGCGGCGGCTCCGGGGTCACGGTGGCTTCGCCCGCCGCTGAGTCCGGCGTTGCCGAAGGCGATGGCGTGGGCGGCGTCTGACCCGAGGGCAGCGGGGGACTACCCGCGGGGGTCGCTTCGGGGCTGGGCGTCGCCTGCGGGGTCGGTTCGGGCGTCGGTGTCGCCACGGGCGTTACCGGCGGCGTGCCTTCCGTGGGCGTCGGGTCCGGGGTCGGCGGCGGCTCGCTTCCCGCTGGGGTTGGCGTTGGCGAGGTTTCCCCAGGTGTGGTGTCTGGGCTCGGGGTGGTGTCCGGGGTGGCCGTGGGCTCACCCTCGGCCGCGGTCGGCGTCGGTGAAACGTCGGCGGCCGGCGTGCTTTCGCCGGGGGTGGGGTCGGGCGTGGGCGGCGTTTCGGGGGTCGAGGTCGGCTGGCCCTCGGCCGGGGTCGGCGTCGGCGTCGGCGTCGATCCCTCCTCGGGCGGCGGTGTGCCTTCGGCTGGCGTCGGCTCGGGGCTTGGCGCCGGTGCCACAACCGACAGTCCAACCAGCGTCAGGCTTCCGTCGCCGGCCACCACGGCCTCGGCCCGCACGCGGGCGGTCAGGGGTGCGCCGTCCACCGTGGCGACCTCGCCGCGGCGAATGGAGATGCCGGCGACGACCAGCGTCTCGTCCGTCACGGCATGCAACTCGCCGGTTACGACCACCGCGCTGCCGGTGATATCGATGGCCGGGACCGGGGTCGCCGTGGCGGTCGGCTCAGGCGTGGCCTGCGCTGTCGGCGAAGGGGTCGGGGGCGTGGGTGTGGGCGACACCGGCGGCGAGGAAGCCGCGGCCGGTGTGGGGCTGGGACTGGACACCAGGGCGGGCGCGGCCGCCGTGGGCGAGGGCTCCGGATCAGGGGCCGCGGTTGGGGCGGCGGCCAGGATGGGACCGCTGTGGACATCCTGCAGGCCGGCCTGCGCCCGCGACCGTGCCCGCGTGATGGGAGCACGCTGAGTCTCGGCGGTCTTGGTGGTGAGCGAGTGGAAGCGCGTGTCGTGTTCGGCCAGCCGGCGGCGATAGTCGGCGGCCACCTCCCCGGTGCGGTCCGCGCCGGGCTGGGCGTCGCGAGCCACCGCGCCCAGCACGTCCACGCCCTTGCGCACGACTTCCTGGTAGGCGGTGCTGGCGCGCGCGACGGCGCCGGCGTCGCCGGTGCCGGCGGCGGACTCGATTTCGCGCAACCGCTGCTCGGCGGTATCGAGGTAGAGGTACGCCTTGTCCTGGTCGGAGGCGAACCCGATGCGCAGTTCCTCCAAGGTGAGCCGGTAGCCGTACAGGGCGCTCTCGGGCCCACTGTTGACGGCGGCCAGCGTCACGCCGCCGTAGGCGATCAGGGCAATGGCAAAGGCCGCGGCCAGACCGGCCATGCGCACCGGCATGAAGCGCGGGAACCACCAGGTCAGGCGCTGCCAGGCGCTGGAGGGTTCGGGTTGCCGGTCCAGGCGCGCTCGCAGCCTCTGCAACTCGTCGTCGATCAGGCGGGCCCCGCGCTGTAGCGCCGGCCGATCCAGCGGCAGCGGCGCGAGCGCCTGCAAGTCCAGCGCCACCACCAGCATGTCGCGTAGACGCTCGTCATGTTCCGGGTACGCCGCGACACAGGCGTCGAGGGAGGCCTCGCCGCGCAGGAGGCGGTCGAGCGACGTGTGAAAGGCCGTCTCGATATCGGTGGTCACGTGGCGTCCTCGGCCATGACTTTGCGCAGGGCGGCAACCGCCCTGAATTGCAACGCGCGAATGGCCGGTTCGTTACGGTTCATGATCTGGGCGACTTCGCGATGGCTCATGTCCAGGGCGAATCGGTAGCTGAGAACCTGGCGCTGGTCTTCGGTCAGCGACTGCATCGCCTCGCGTAGCTCCTCGCGGTTCGCCAACGTCTCAAAATGCGCGTCCAGCGTTTCGCCGCGATCGGCAACCAACGCCTCGTTCAGCGGCACGGTGCTGCGGGTGGCTCGCCAGTTATCCACCACCACGTTCTTGGCAATGCGGTAGATCCAGCCGTTGAACTCGGGAATCGAGCGGTGCGAATAGCGCCCGATGGCCTGCATGGCGCGCAGGAAGACCTGATTGGCGAGGTCTTCGGCCAATACCCGGTCACTCACCTGGTACGCGATGTAGCGGTGAATCCGGTCGACGTAGAGTCGATAGAGTTCCCCGAAGGCCTCGCGGTCAAGCGTGGCGGCGAGTCGGATGACCTCATTCAGTTGCTCTTCGCTTGGCTCAGCGTCCAATAGCACGGCAATGGTGGTCCTGGCGCTCTCTGAACGCCGGTTGGTGTGGCTCTGTTACGGGGCGGCGCGGCGGCGGGCCACCGCGCCTCAGCGCTCGGCCAGTTGGGCGAACCAGGCGCGCGTGCGCGCCAGGCCCTCGGGCAAGGCCACGCGCGGGCGCCACTCCAGCAACTCGCGGGCGCGCGTCGCGTTGCCAAGGTAGCGCTCCACTTCGGCCCGCGGGTGCGGATGGGGCACCTGGCGGACGCGTCCGGCGTCGGCGTGGATCAGCGCCGCCAACTCGCGAATGCTTGTCTCGCGTCCCGTCGCCAGGTTCAGCGTGTGCCCGACCGCCGTCTCCATCGACGCGTCGACAATGCCGCGGGCCGCGTCCTCCACGAAAAGGAAGTCGCGCGTCTGCGCGCCGTCGCCGTGCACCTCCAGCGACCGTTCCTCCAGCGCGGCCTGGAGGAAGCGAGCGACCACGCCGCCTTCCAGGTCGCCGCGCTGCCAGGGCCCGTAGACGTTGAAGGGCCGCACGATGGTGTGGCGCAGGCCGAAGGCCCGCCGATAGCCGGCGGCCAGGTCGTCGGCGGCCAGCTTGGACGCCGCATAGGGCGAGGCCGGCGCGGTCGCCGCCTGCTCGTCCAGCGGGCGGCTGGCGGAGGCGTAGACGTGACAGGTGCTGACCAGCACGAGCCGCAGGCGCCCCGTCCGCGCCGCTTCCAGCACGTTCAGCGTGCCCAGCACGTTGGCGCGGATGACCGGTACTGGTCCGTGCACGCTGGCGCCCACGTCCACCGCGGCCGCCAGGTGAAACACGGTGTCCACCCCCATCAGCCCGCGCCGCAGCGCCGCCGGATCGGCCACGTCGCCCTGCACCAGGCCCAGATACCCTGGCCGGCCGTGAACCCACTCCAGGGAACCGGGCCGGGCGCGCGAGAAGTCGTCCAGCACGCGCACCGCCTCGCCGCGGTCAAGCAGTTCGCCCACCACCTGGCGGCCAATGAACCCGGCGCCGCCGGTTACGAGCGCGCTCATGCGTCCACCGCCCGCAGCCAGTCGACCGTGCGCCGCATGCCCTCGACGAACGGGGTGACGGGCGCCCAGCCGGTGGCCTGACGGATGCGGCTGGCGTCGGCGCGTAGGGCGGGCAGGTCGGTGCGTCGACCCGGCGTTTCCACGATCTCGCTGCCGGACCCCGTGACCGCAAGAACCGTTTCCGCCACCTTGCGAATTGACGTTTCGCGCCCGGTGCCGATGTTGAACACCGAGCCGGCCAGCGCCGCGCCCTTCTCGATAACCCGAGCGTAGGCGTCCACCGCGTCGTCAATGAACATGAAGTCCCTGGTCTGGCGGCCGCCGTTCTCCAGCGGCAGCGGCTCGCCTCGAAGCGCACGGCGGGCAAATGCCACGGTGACGGCCGGATAGCCCTCGATGTTCTGGTACGGGCCATACGTGTTGAAGTTGCGAATCACCACGACCGGGTGGCCCCACCAGCGATTGAGAGCCAGGCAGTGCATCTCGCAGGCGGCCTTGGTGACAGCGTAGACCGTGACCGGGCGCAGCGGGTGGTCCTCGTCCATGGGCACACGTATGGGCGGGCCGTACACCTCGGGCGAGGACGCATAGACGAGCAGAGGCGGCCGCCGCATGTCGGCGATGGCGTGGGCAAATCGGAAGGTGCCGGCTTCGTTGTTGGCAAAGTAGGCGTGCGGCCGGTCCATGGACTCGGGCACGGAGATGCGGGCGGCGAAGTGGACGATCACGTCGGGGGCCCAGCGGTTGAGTTCATCGCTGGTCAGATCGGCGTAGTCCCGGCGGACGATCTCAATGGCCTGACCGGCCTCAACCTGGGGAGTGAGGGGATCACCGCCAGGAAAGGCGCGCGAGAAGTCGTCCACGGCCACGACCGACGCGCTGGAATCGTCGCGCAGCAGCCGCCGGGTCAGGTTGCACCCGTACATGCCCGCGGCGCCTGTGATCAATGCACGCATGAAGGTCCGTCTCGAGAGTGAGTGGCTCGCAGGGCCAGCGAGTGGAAAGTTGCGCCTACGAGGCGCAGATTATAGGGACGCTCGCGACTTTACCGGCCGAGACGCCGGCGCGAGACAAGGAGATGCCGATGGCTGTACTGGCGGACGAGGACATTCAGGCGCGGTTGGCCGAACGATCCGGCTGGACCTGCGAGGGCGGCGCTCTGGTCAAGAAGTTCGAGTTGGAGGATTTCATGGCCGTGGTGGATCTGGTGAATGCCGTGGCACCAGAGGCCGAGGCCGCCGATCACCATCCGGACATGCTCATCAACTACCGGCGCATCACCTTCACGCTCTCGACCCATAGCGAAGGCGGGATAACCGAGCAGGACTTCGCGCTGCTGGACGAGATCGAGCGGCTGGCGGGGAGCTAGACCCGCCTACGAAGCGCTGGTCGGCACGGGCCGCGGCCCCGTCGTGGGCTATGGGGCGGCGGCTTCGGACGCTGCCGTCAGCGGGTCGCGAATCAAGGCGCTCGCAAGGATGGCCTGGGTCAAGGCGTCCACCTTCGAATTGACGGCGCGCATCTCGGCCCACAGGTCCTGCATGTCGGCGCGAATCTCGGCCCGCAGGTCCTGCATGTCGGCGCGCATCTCGGTCCGCAGATCGCGGATGTCGGACTTCATCCACGCCAGTGCGCCGCCGCCGACCGCCAGCAGGATGGGTAGCACAACTCCGGCAATGGCCAGCAGGTCAGCGGTTTCAAGCGTCACGCAAACACACGTCCCGGCGGCGGGCTCAAGTACAGATTCAACGTATCACGCTTACGCGGCCGCGGGCGCCAATGAAAAAGCGGTCGGTCTGGACGACCTCGACCTCGGTGCATACGAGGCCCAAAAGAGACTCCAACTCCACCGGGGTCCAGTAGATCTTCCAGATCGTGAATTCGCGGCCATCGTTCAGCCGCCGATGCTGGCGCTGCACGCGGTCGCCCGCGACGTGCTGGTCGGACGCGCCCGAGTGCTCCTCTTGCCGCGAATCCACCAGGACGATCCACCCGCCGGGCCGAACGATGCGGGCCGCCTCGCGGATGAATTCGGCCGAACGCGACACGGGCACGTGGCTGAGCCAGAACCCGAACATGCAGGCGTCGCAGGCGGCGTCGCCAACCGGCAGTTGGTAGGCGTCGGCCCGGCAGCGGCCGAGCGGCGCGTTCTCCCCATCTCGCCGGCGGGCCTCCTCGAGCATTTCGGGCGCGTAGTCGGAGGCGACGATTCGATTGCGGCGGGCGAGCAGACGCGTCCACCAGCCGGTACCCGAGGCGACTTCGAACACGCGCGCGTCGGTCAGCGAGCCGACGAACTGCTGTAACTCAGCCATCTCTCGATGCCAGGCCGCATCAGCGTCAGGACCGTGCGCGTAGCGGCCTTGACGCAGGATCCATTGCTCGAACTCCGGGGCGCGCGCCCGGTAGTAATTTCGGGTATCGACCTCGGCGTCAGGCTCGTTCGGTATCGCCATCGGGCGGCCCCTCGTCGTCTTCTTCGGGCAGGTCCACAAGCTCGGCCTCGTGCAGCCAGTCGAGCGTGGCGTTGAGGCCGTCGTCCAGCGGGGTGTAGATCAGTCCGAGTTCGCGCGTGGCCTTTGATCCGTCGAGCAGGCTGCCGTGCAAGGCAATCCGCACGGCCGCGCGCGAGATCACCGGGCGGCAGCGCTTGATCCAGGCCGGCAGGCCGTAGAGCAGGCCGAACGCCTGCCAGGCCAGCGGCGAGGCCGGCTTGATGTCGTAGTCGAGGTCGGCCAGCTCGACCGCCCGCCGCAGGAAGTCGAGGCGCGACAGATTGTCGCTGGCCAGGATGTAGCGCTCGCCTGGTCGCCCGCGCACCAAGGCCGCCGCGATCCCACGCGCGACGTCGCGTACGTAGATCCACGGCACGGGCACGTCCACCGACACGCCGAGTCGACCGGTGAGAGCGCCGATGAGGGCCTGGCCGGTTCCCGAGTCGTCACCAGGCCCGTAGAGAGTTCCAGGATTCACGATGACAACGTCGAGCGGCGACCTGTACTCCAGCATGACGGCTTCGGCTTCAACCTTGGAGCGCTCATAGTCGCTGAGGGCGTAGTCGCGCCGTTCAGTGGTTTCGGCGCCGACCTCGTCTTCCTGTTCGCCGATGGTCGACCCGCTGCTGACGAACACCAGGCGGTGTACCCCGGCCGCCTGGGCGGCGTCGCACACGTTGCTGGTGCCGTCCACGTTGGCCTCGAAAAAATCCTGCGCGCGCGGCGCCCAGGAGTCGTGCAGGCCCGCGAGGTGAATGACCGCGGCCATGCCGTCCACCGCGGCGTCCAGCGTGTCCGGCTGCAGGATGTCGCCTTCAACCGTTTCGATGTCATTGGCGTTGAGCCAGGAGCGGTCGCTGGACTCGCGGGCCAGGGCGCGCACCCGATGGCCATCCGCCTGCAGGGCCTGGATGACGAAGGGACCCAGGTTTCCGGTCGCGCCGGTGACCAGGACGCGCACGTCAGCCGCCGCGGTCTTCGGCGCAGTCGTCGATGATCGCGGCCGCGCGCTGAATGTCGTCGGTTGATACCTGGTGGTAGGTCACCGCGCGGCACCGGCCGGTTTCGTCGAATCCGATGACCCGCACGCCTGCTGCTTCCAGCCGGGCCGCGAACGCCGACGGCGGGCCCAATTCGGGACTGATGTCGAAGAAGACGAGATTGGTTGCGACCGCGTCGGGGTCAACGGTGAGACCGGGGGTGTCACTCAGCAGTTCGGCCAGCAGGCGCGCGTTGGCGTGGTCCTGCGGGAGGCGCTGAGGAATCTCGTCCAGCGCCACGTGTCCGGCCGCGGCCAGCACGCCCGCCTGCCGCATGCCGCCGCCGACCATCTTGCGAACGCGGCGCGCTTCGACGATGTAGTCGCGCGATCCCAGCAGCAGCGATCCAACCGGAGCGCCCAGGCCCTTGGAGAGGCAGAACTGCACGCTGTCCGCGCCCACGGCCAGGTCGGCGACCGAGCATTCCAGGGCCGCGGCGGCATTGAAGATGCGTGCGCCATCCACGTGCACCCGCAGGCCCAGTTCGTGGGCGGTCTGACTCAGTTCGGCCATCCGGTCCGGCGGCGTGCAGGCGCCGCCAGCCGCGTTGTGGGTGTTTTCGATCCAGACCAGGCGGGAGTCCACCAGGTGCACGTTGGCGGCCTTGACCGCGCCCTGAATCAGCTCCGACGTCATCACGCCGCCGGGCGCGTCCACGGTGGCCATGGTGACCCCGGCCAGCGAGGCCCACCCGCCGACTTCCCAGGTCACCACGTGGCAGCCGCCGTCGGCGATGACTTCCTGCCGCGGACGGCAGTGGGTCAGCAGCGAGCAGAGGTTGCCCTGCGTGCCGCTGGCAACCAGCAGTCCGCCCTCCAGGCCGAACATCTCGGCGCAGCGCTCCTCCAGCGAGCGCACGGTCGGATCCTCGCCGAAGACATCGTCGCCGACCTCGGCCTCCGCCATGGCCCGACGCATGGTGGGCGTGGGGGTGGTGAGGGTGTCGCTGCGTAGATCGATCATGGCGTTGGGCAAGGCGGCGCCAGCAAAGCGGTCGGTCGGGTGAATGGTACCGGCGCGTCAGGCCGATTCCAGGAAGCGGGCCAGTTCGTCGCGTTGGACGGTGGGGATTGGGACATCTTTTCCGCCGATCGCCCAACGGCAGCCCTCGCTCGCGGGGGTTACGTGTCCGATGACGGCCGCGCTCAGGCCCTTGTCGCGCAGCGTCGCCACGGCCGCGGGCGCCTGCGCGGCCGGCAGGCTGGCCAGCAGGGCGCCGGAGGCGAGCAGCGCATAGGGGTCGAGCCCCAACGCCTGGCAGATGCGGCGGCATGCCGGGAGCACCGGCACGGCGTCGCGATCGACCATCAGGCCCACGCCGGCAGCCTCGGCCAGTTCGTGCAGCGCGGCGGCCAGCCCGCCCTCTGTGGGGTCGTGCATGGCGTGGACATCGGCGGCGACTAGCAGGGCGGCGGCCGCGGGCCGCACGGAGATGCCGGGCGACTCAAGCAGGGCGGCGCCGGCTTGGATGTCTTCCACGCTGACGCCGGCGCTCCGCAGCGCGTCGGCGTGGTCGCCGGTCAGGAGGGCCGTGCCCTCCACCGCGATCGCGCCCGCCAGCAGCAGCGCGTCACCCGGGCGGGCGCCGGAGGTGCGGACGAGCGCGCCGCGCGCCACGGTGCCCAGCAGCGTGCCGGCAACGATCGGAGACGTCACGCTCTCGGTGATCTCGGTGTGCCCGCCCACCAGCGCCACGTTCGCGGCGGCGCAGGCGGCGGTGAGGTCGGCCAGGAGCGTCTGCACCTCGGCCGCGGTTGATCCCGCCGGGGCCAGCACCGTGGCCAGCAGCCAGCGTGGTTCGGCGCCGGTCACGGCCAGGTCGTTGCCGTTGACCGCCAGCAGGTAGGTCCCGATGTCGGCGGCCGCGAAGGAAATCGGATCGGCGGCGGCCACCAGCAGTTCGGCGCCGCCGACATCGATGACCGCGGCGTCTTCGCCGGGCTCCGCGCCCACCAGCACTGCCGGGTCGCGGCGCGGGACTCGACGTAGCGCCTGCCGCAGCAGCGGCAGCGGCAGCTTGCCGGTCGGAAGACTCATCGGGTTGCCGGGGCCAAGTGTTTCACGTGAAACATCCGACGCTTCCACGGCCGGCGCGGCGGCAGTCGGGGCGGCGCTAGGATGAGCAGCCCCGTCCCGCGCCCGTTTTTGCGGCGTCCGTTCATGCCACACGTCTTGCTGCACGGCGTCTGCGTGGGTGACATGGTGCCCCGGCTCCACGCGAACGGACAGGCGAGCCGCTGGCGGTCGCGGCTGGACTTCAAGCGCTTGCCGCGCGCGGCGCCTGCGCGCTCCAACTGACGGTTTCGTATTTCCACCACAATGCTCAGCGCTCTTACCGCCCCTGAAAGCCACCGCCTGGCGGCGGACATCCGCACGCGGCGGCTGGACGAGTTGCCGCCGCTTCGGCTGCTGGCCGACGGCTTTCGCGACCTCCCCGGGCTGGCGGTGCTGGAGGGTGGGTCGGACACCTCGGGCGAAGGCCGCTGGTCGTACCTGGCCGCCGACCCGTTCGACACGGTGCGCTGGACGCCCGGGAGCGTCGTGTCGAGGCTCCGCGGCGCGCTGCCGGGCAACGGGTTCGCGGCTCTGGAACAGGCGGTCCCGCGCGGCATGTCGCCCATCGACGACTCGCTCCCGCCCTTTACCGGCGGCGCGATCGGGTACATCGCCTATGACGCGGCCTACGAGCTGGAAGCGCTGCCGGGCCGCTGTCCGGGACCAGTACCCACCGACCTTATGTGGTTCGGCGTGTACGACTGGGTGGTAGCGCGCGATGCCCGCAACGGCAGCGGGTGGGTGATCGCAACAGCACACGGCGGACGCGACCCGGACGAGACCTGCGCCGAGGTGAGCGCGCGTCTGCGGGCGCGCGAACCGTCCGCCGCGACGCCGGCGACGCGGCGCGCACGTACGAACGCCGACCGCCGCCGATTCGGGCGCTGGGTGGCGGCTATCAAGGACTACATCGCCGCCGGTGATTGCTACCAGGTGAACCTGGCGCGCCGGATCGAGTTCGACGCGCCGGAGCCGGGACTGGAGCTGTTCCAGCGCCTGGCCGCCGCCCACCCCGCGCCGTTCGGCGCCTATCTCGACGCCGACGGGGTCGAGCTGGCCAGCGCGTCGCCCGAGTTGTTCCTGCGCGTTGACCCCCACGGCCGCGCGCGCACGCGACCCATCAAGGGCACGGCGCCGCGCGGCAACACTCGCGTTCTGGATGCCGAAGCCGAGGCCCGGCTGCGGGTCAGTCCCAAAGACCGGGCGGAGAACGTGATGATCGTGGACGTGCTGCGCAACGACTTTGGGCGGGTGTGCCGTCCAGGGTCCATCAGCGTGCCCGCACTCTGGCAGACGGAGGCGCTACCCACCGTGTGGCAGTTGGTGTCGGAGGTGCGTGGCGAACTGGGCGCCGGCGTCTCGGCAGCCAACTTGCTGGAAGCCTGCTGGCCGGGCGGCTCGATTACCGGCGCGCCCAAGATTCGCGCCTCGGAAATCATCGACGAACTGGAGCCGGTCCGTCGCGGCGCCTACTGCGGCAGCGTCTTTGCGCTGGGCTTCGACGGCGGGCTGACCGCCAGTCTGACGATCCGCACCGTGCAGCGCCAACAGGGCGTCGGCCACCTGCACGTCGGCGCCGGGATCGTGGCGGAGTCGGCTGCGGACCTCGAGTACGCCGAGACTCAGCACAAGGCGCGCGGCGTCCTGCAGGCGCTGG
>JAKZUJ010000149.1:0-7347 GCA_047516685.1 Chloroflexota bacterium
GCTCTGGTCGTGGCCGGTGCGTTCCCACAGTTCCTCGGCCATGAACACGGCGCTGGGCGCCAGCAGGAGCAGGAAGGTCTGGATGGTCTGCCGCCAGGCGGGGGTGGCGCGCAGGTCGTCATCGCCGACCTCGATCAGGAAGTTCGTGAACTCCATGAGGGCAGCAATCATGGTGTTGAACTTGAGCGCGTCGATGTCGTTGTTGACGCGGCGGATGGTCTGGTGCAGGCGGCGTTGCAGCTCCACCTGGACGTCGGCGTAGGCGGCGCGGCGGCGGCGGGTGCCGCCCATCTCACGGCCCAGGACCACGTTCCAGGCTCGGCTCAGCCAGCGGGACACGCCGGCCAGGCCCTGGTCGCTCCAGGGCAGGGTGCGGTCGAACGGACCCATGAAGAGCGTGTAGCAGCGCAGGGCGTCGCCGCCGGCGCTGGCGGCCACTTCGTCCGGAGTGACGACGTTGCGCCAGGACTTGGACATTTTGGTAATGCGGAACTCGACCAGCGCCTGGCCGTTGCGTTGGGCGCGCTTGCCGGTGAGTTCGAAGCGCGCCTCCAGGGGGTAGCGCCGGAAGGGCTGGGCGGCCTCGGGGCTGTCATAGGCGTCAGCGCCATCGGGCGCGGCCACACGGGCCCCTCCCTGGCTGTCAATCCGTAGGGCTGCCTCGTCCACCCAGCCGGGCTGGGCCAGCATGAGCCCCTGGTGACGCAGGGCCTGGAACGGCTCGGTCAGGTCCAGCACGCCGGCGTCGCGCAGGGCCTTGGTCCAGAAGCGGGCGTAGAGCAGGTGCATGACGCTGTGCTCGGCGCCGCCGACGTAGAGGTCCACCGGCATCCAGCGCTGGATCGTGTCGGGATCGAAGGCGCGGTCCTGCTGGTCCGGGCTGCAGAAGCGCAGGAAGTACCAGCTGGAACAGGCGAAGCCGCCCAGGGTGTCGGTTTCGCGCCGGGCCGAAGCGCCGCAGTCGGGGCAAGCGGTGTTGACCCAGTCCTCGGCGGCTTCCAGGGGCGAACGGCCACCCAGTTTCCGCGGGTCGATCTGCTCCACGTAGGGCAGCAGGACGGGCAACTGGTCCTCCGGCACGGGGACTTCGCCGCAGGCGTGGCAGTGCACGATGGGGATAGGTGTGCCCCAGTAGCGCTGGCGGGAGATCAGCCAGTCGCGCAGCTTGTAGTTAACGGCGCCGTCGCCCTTGCCCTGCTCCAGCAGCCACTCGGTAACGGCCCGGACTCCCTCTTTGACGGACAGGCCGTCGAACTGGCCGGAGTTGACCATCGGGCCGTCGTCGACGAAGGCCTGGGTGAGGGGTTGGCCGTCCCAGTCGGGCGGGGCGATGACGGTGCGGATTTCGATGCCGTAGCGGGTGGCGAAATCGAAGTCGCGCAGATCGTGGGCCGGCACGGCCATGATGGCGCCCGAGCCGTAGGACATCAGCACGTAGTCGGCGATCCAGATGGGCAGGCGCTCGTTGTTGACCGGATTTACGGCGTAGCCGCCGGTAAAGACGCCGGTCTTGTCGTCGTCCAGCGCCACGCGCTCCAACTCGGCCTTGCGCGACGCGGCGGCCACGTAGGCCTGGACCTCGTCGGCCCGGTCGGGCGTGGTGATGCGGCTGACCAGCGGATGCTCCGGCGCCAGCACCATGAAGGTCGCGCCGAAGAGGGTGTCGGGGCGGGTGGTAAAGACGGGAAGTTCGTCGCCGGCCTCGGTGGTGAACGTGACGTCGGCGCCCTCGCTGCGGCCGATCCAGTTGACCTGGGCGCCGCGGGTTTCATCCGGCCAGTCCAGGCCATTCAGGTCTTCGATCAACTGGTCAGCGTAGTCGGTGATCTTGAAGAACCACTGGGTGAGCTGGCGCTGGGTGATGTCGGTGTGGTCGCGCCAGTCGGTGCCGTCGGCGTTGACCTCTTCGTTGGCCAGCGCGCCGCAGATGGGGCACCACCACTGCAAGCCGCTGGCGCGGTAGGCCAGGCCGCGCTCGTAGAGCTTCAGGAACATCCACTGGGTCCAGCGGTAGTACTCGGGTTGGGTGGAGTTGATCTCGCGCGCCCAGTCGTAGGAACCGCCCGCCAGGTCGAGCTGCCGCTTGTAGTTGGCGCTCCACTCCCTGGTCAGGTCGGCCGGGTGACGGCCGGTCTCGATGGCGGCGTTTTCGGTGGGCAGCCCAAAGGCGTCCCAGCCCATGGGGTGCAGCACGTCGTAGCCGCGCATGCGCATGACGCGGGAGATGACATCGGTGGGCACGTAGTTGCGCAGGTGACCGACGCTGATGCCGTCGCCCGAGGGGTAGGGGAAGAAGTCCAGGCAGTAGAAGGTGGGGCGGTCGGAGGGTTCGGGCGTGCGGTACAGGTCCTGCTCGGCCCAGCGCGCGCGCCACTTGGGGTCGATTTCGGCGGGACGGAAGTCGGTGGTCATGGGGAGAGGGCCGACGAGTCAGCGAGCGGGGAGATGGGTCATTTTAGGGCAGTGGCTGGTGAGTCGTGATTGGCGCGTCGTCGTCCGGGCCAGCCGCTGGTCGCGTTCACGCTTGACCTCGAAGGTCATGGCCACGTAGGCGGTCGTGGACAGCGGGCTTCCCGGGTCCTCCAGATCGGACGAGGCGAGCGGTGCGTATCCCTTACCTGGCGCGTAGGGTCGCGAACCCGCGTCCACGGCGCGCACGTCAGAGGCTGGGAGAGCGCACTATGGGCGGGAGAGTTGGCGTAGAAGGGCAAGGAGTCGAGAGTCATGGCGCGTGAGGAGATGGCGGCGGGGCTGACGCGGGAGAACTTGCATGGGATCTGGATTGCGCTGACGACCCCCTTCACGCCGGACAACAAGATCGACACGGGCATCGTGCGCGAAAACGTGCGGCGCAGCCATGCCGCCGGCTTGCACGGGGCGTATACCACCGACAGCGACGGCGAGTTCTACGCCATTGAGCTGGACGAATTCCGAACCCTTGTGGAGGCGTTCGGCGACGAGTGCCAGAAGGTGGGCCTGCCGTCGCAGGCGGGCGTGACCTGGCTGAACACGCAGGGCACCGTTGACCGTTTGCGGATCGCGGCGGATTGCGGCGTGATGGGCGCGCACGTGGGGCATCCGGTGTTCATGCCAATGACGCCCGCCTCGTACGAGCAGTTCTGGGAAGACGTGTCGGAAGCGGTGCCCGAGGGGTTTGGCCTGATCCAATACAACACGCCGCGCCAGCCGCACGTGCTGGGCGGCACAGAATACCGGGCCCTGGCCGAGCGCTTTCCCAAGCTGATTGGGGCCAAGTACGTGCAGGCTGGGGTAGATGGCTTCATGGATGTGCGTCGGCAGGCGCCGGAGCTGAGTTGCTTTGCCGGAGAGCACGTGCTGACAGCGTTCGCCATGCACGGCGCCCGCGGCAACTACTCATGGATGGCCGGCTACAACCCGACCTTCATGCTGGACTGGTGGGACGAGATCGAGCGCGGCGACTGGGAACGGGCGGCGCGGCGCAACGAGCGGCTGCACGCGTTTGGCGCCGTCGTCAAGCGTCACCTGGTGGAAGACAGCAACCTACACGGAATCGTCGGCAAGGCCATGTCGGCGGCCTCGCCGTTCCTGGTGGAAACCACTTGGGAAACGCGTCGTCCGTACTTGCCCGTGTCGCGTTCGGGCTGGGAAGCGTTCGTGCGCGCGGCCGCCGAGGCGTTTCCAGACCTGGCCTACCGGCCCTGACCATTCAGCGCGTGAAGACGGTGCCGCGGACGTAGTCGGCGTCGGGGGAGGCCAGGAAGGCAAGGACGCGGGCGACGCCGGCCGGCTCGCCCAGTTCAGCCTGGCGGCGGCGGATTTCATCGTCGGAGACGCCGCTGGCGTGGCCGACTCTCGGGAACGTGCGGATCCCTGACGACAACTGTGCAGGTCACTCACCCACCTCGATAGCTCCGAGCTTGTCGTCAGAATCGGATTTGCGGAGTCCCGGAAACTCCATCTGTCGAGGATCGGACGTTCCCTCACGGTGCCGCGAACGGCTTGGTTCGCGATACCGCAGACGACTCGGAAAGTCTCCTGGGTCCGTGGGAATGAGTGCCGCGCGCTGCTGAAACAGTTCGGCTTGCGTCTGCGTGCGTGAAGTGCCGCCTGGGTGAACGCGGACTCTACCGTGGGACTCACGGTCGAAGAACTCGGTCCATTCCGAAAACGTGACCAGAAGAGTACCGACGATTTTCGCGGGATCGCCTATCGCCGACGGGCCTAGATTGAGTACGCGACCACCCCGGATTGCAATTTCCCAAGCCACACGCGAGCTGCTCGGATCCGATGGCCTGTGCCTGTCGTGGGTAACCAGAATTCGCTCATGGGTGTTTGCCCACCGGACCAGCGCATCATCGCTGGCAGTTCGCAGATCGGTGCGGATGACCGCGTGCACCACGTTAAATCCAACGGCCTTGGCTAGATCAGTGGCGCCAAGGTCGATGTCTGCGTCAAACAGCAGCCGCCGGTGCTGCCGTGGGGGACGCCATGTCGAGTCGGCGCTCAAAGTCGAGAACCTTCTTCACTGTCTTGATGGCGATCCCGTACGCCTGCGCGATACGGCGCGGTGACCACAGCCTCTTCGCCAGACCCGCGAGCGCGCTTGTTGGTATCCGAGTGCCGTGCACAACCGGTTGCCCGTCTTTCACCCGAGGATCAATGTCCACGTGACCCCAGTACTTCTCAGGAACGACGATGGAGACACCTTCCTCAATCCGCCAAAGCGCAGGAAAGAGGTCGCCGAATACGCGCGTCTCGACCTTTTGCCCCATCGCGGTCGCCTCGGTCACGTCCCAGTCGTCGGGCTTCCAGGCATAGATTCGTTTTCCTCGAAAGTAGACATGCGCATCCGCCCATCCACGGCTCGGGGGGCCGAGACGAGCAAACAGATGGTCGATCGCGATCGCGGCTGACGTAAAGTCGATCTTGTCCTCGCGCAGTGCGCGAAGAATCCTGATCATGACCAGATCAGCGTACGTGTATCCCTGCACTGCCCGACTGCGGTCATCCTTGAGCTCGATCGACGGCCTGATGATCTTGCGCTGCTGCCACTCATAGAGAGTGCGCAGTGGAATCTGCGCAAGCCGCGCGACTTCAGGCACTGTGTAGAAACCCGGCCAGGTCCCCGACGCCGACATAGCACCCGACATCCTTGTGCGCCGTTCCGGGGCCACCGCGTGAGAGTGTTGCGGCGCAGATTCCCACGGTCACTGTGGCGCCCCACCACGTCCGCTGGTGTTTCCCCAATCCTATCAAGCGCACGTTTACTGCTCCGTCTTGCAACGCTGGTCGGCCGAATGCGACCGCAGAGAGGCGCGATCGCGGTGTCCGCCTAGGCCAGCCGGTCACCGGCGAGCGGTGACGTGTGGTCGGCGTTAGTCGCGGCGCACTTCGGTGCTGCGAACCTGGACGCCGCCCTGCGAGAGGACTTCGCCGGCGCTCTGCTCGAACAGCTTGTTGATGGCGGCGGCGGCGGTGAGCGCGGTGAAGGGGCCGGTCTGGCCCGAGGCGATGGGTGCATCGATTTCCCGGAGCATGGCGGCCTTAATCGGCGTGGCGTATGGCCCGGGAATGGCGCGGGCGGCCCCGACGGCTGGCATGATCGCCGTGGCGATGTTCGCGGGATCAAAGGTGAGCGCCTGCTCAAACTGCACGACGCTCAGTTCGCCGGGAGCCTCGGCGTTGCGCGTGGCGTCCGCGGCAAGCCCGGTGACGCGCAGGCTGACCTGGTCGAACAGCGGATTGCCGGTGGGGACGCCGATGACGATCGGCGCGCCGGCCTGAGGCCTGGCCTCGCGTTCGTCAACGGCAACGACGGGAGTCACGGGGTACGGCTCGGTCCGGCTCGGGGTCTCCGGTGGCTCGGGCAATTCCGGGTCGCCGCAGGCGGCCAGCAGAGCGGCAGCGGAAACGCCGAGCGTGGCCCAGCCGTCGCATCACAGCACGGTGCGGCGCGAGAGGCGGCGGACGTTGCTTTGTGTAGGCGAGCCGGTCGTCTGATTCAGGAGATTCCGCATGGCGCATCGGCAGCCGTCCCTGACGTGTACCGCCAGGGTATGCCGCGCTCCAGGCCGCCGTATCCCCCTAAAGGACTAATCCCTGGACCGCGTCAACCGGTCAAACGGCCAGGGCGCCGCGGTTCGTCAGACGCTTGATCCGGCGCGATAAGGCTTTGGCGGGCTAACGAGTGAAGACGGTGCCGCGGACGTAGTCGGCGTCGGGGGAGGCCAGGAAGGCGAGGATGCGGGCGACGCCAGCCGGGTCGCCGAGTTCGGCCTGGCGGCGGCGGATTTCATCGTCGGAGACGCCGCTGGCGTGGCCGACATCCACCACGTTCCGCAGCTTGAGCGCGGTGGCGATGCTGCCCGGGGCCACGGTGTTGATGCGGATGGGGTAGTTGCCCATTCGGCCCTGCATGACCAGGCCCAAGCCATGCACCGCGCCCTTGCTGGTGCCATAGGCGTACGACGAACTGCCGCTTACGACACCGGCGCCGGAGGCCAGCAACAGGATCACGCCGCCGGCTTCGCCCATCGCTCGCACCGCGTGTTTGGCGCACAGGAACATGCCGCGGGCGTTGACGCCCAGGACGCGGTCAAAGGTCGCGGTTTCAAAGTCCTCAATCGGCACCGTGGCGCCCTGCAGGATGCCGGCGCAGGCGATCAGGACGTCCAAGCGGCCAAGCTCCGACGTGGCGGCCAGCAGGTCCTCAACGTCAGCTTCATTGGAAACGTCACAGGCGACGAAGCGGACGGCGTGCCCCTCGGCGGTGAGCCCTTCGGCTATCTCCGCGCCCTGGCTCCGTGGCAGGTCGGCCAGCACCACGCGGGCGCCGCGATTGGCGCAGGCTTCAACCGTCGCGCGCCCGATCCCGGACGCGCCGCCAGTGACGATGATGACGCGGCCAGCCAGTGAGTCCGTGGGCATCAAAGTAAATCCCGTTGAGGTCTGTGACGTTTAGCGTGAAACACACTCGCCGCTCCCGGTGAGCGATCCACCGCTCAAAGCGGCCTGCTGCCGGAATCTAGGTCGTGGGTCACTTTGAGTTGTGAGCCGCGAAGACCCCTCACCCTACCCTCTCCCCCAGGAGAGGGATAAGACGAAGACCTCTTACCCTGACCCTTTTTCCCAGGAGAGTTCGCTTTGTGGAGAGGGATGCGATCAAAATGACCCACTACCGGAATCTAAGGGATTGGGTCCGGCCGATACAATCGGCGTAGGGCGGGGATCCTCACGAGATCGCACAAAGGAGACTCGCTTGGCCACGCCAACCAGTGACCCGCACCTTGAACGACTTGAGCGGCGCGCGGAATCGGACGACGAAACGATCCATAGCATCCTGCGGATATTGGAGCGCATGGATCA
>JAKZUJ010000150.1:0-2591 GCA_047516685.1 Chloroflexota bacterium
ATACCAGAGGGCGGAGAGCGCGGCGCCCGCCGCCTCGCCGGCGAATTGCAGCCGCCGGCGGTTCGAGGTGTGGACCATTCTGACGGTGATGTTGGCGATCCGGATGGTGCGGCTCGATGCGCTGGTATGGAACACGGGCGCGGTCGGCACCTGGGTGCTGAGCTTGAACCGGCGCGCGGCTTCCGCGCCGTGGACCTGGACCGTCTCGCCATTGTTCCGCGCGATGGCCTCGACCACCTCGAGGACGTCGAGGAGGACGGTGCCCACGAAGCGGCTTGTCCTGGGGCGGACGAAGACGCCGCGGGCAAGACGCTGGATTTCGCCCCGGCCGGCGAGGCGCGAAAGCGTCCGGTCGACGGCGCTGCGCGAGCCGTGCTTCAGAAAGCGCTCGCTTGTGAAGGGCTTTCCCGTCGGCAGCTTGCGTATGCTGGCTCGAACGGCTCGTGCGGTGGACATGGCATGACGCTCCTGTGTCCGAAATAATAGCGATCTTTTGGACAACGTTCAAGGGGCCGATGTTGCGCGCTGGTCGCGGGTTCAGTGCCTGGTGGTGTCATCCGGCTCGCGTGCCTCGGCGCGCATGGACTCTGCTGCAAGCGCGGTCCAATTTCGCGGAGGTCAGGGTGTGCACGCGGGACAGCGCCCCGCGACCCTCACTGTTTCCCTGGCCGCCGCTAGCCGACCCGCGCTCTGTGAAGAGCAAGGCTGGCCCGCCCGCCGCCCTCGCGTGGCTTGTGGCAGAAGTTTTCCACGAGGCCCGCGGCGCCTTCGCGTCGCGAGCATTTGAACCGGGTCCTGGATGAGGCAGGGTTCGACGCCTTCGTCGAGGGACTGTGTGCGGTCGAGGGCCTGTCGTCGGAGCGCGGGATTGCGTGGCGGGTGGCCGATTCTCTGAGCCTTCGGTCCTTCCTGGACCTGGAAGTGACCGAGATGGCGCCGGATCACTCGACGCTATCGCGGACGCGTCGGCTGATCGACGTGGAGACGCACGTAGCGGTTTTTGACCTACAGCGCCTGGTCGACGATGCGCTGCTCAGGGCGGGTCGGCGGTCAGCAGCAAGTGCTGACGGAGGTGGCCACCCCATCGGGTTCTCAACCGGATCGCCGAACATCCTGGCGAACAGCGCCGGCACGAACTCCCGCAAGCGCTCGACTGCTTGCCTCCGCGGCGCCTCGATCCTCGCGGCCCGGTTCAGGATGTCCACGATCTGCCGCTGCTCGTCCAGCGGCGGGAGGGGGATCAAGAGTGACTTCAAGTCGTTCTGCCCAATTGCTTGCAAAGGTACTGCCTTGGGCCTTCGCGACAAGATGGGGTTCACGGTGCTTGATCGCCCAGTGCACGAAGTCGCGCAACACGGTCTTGTCGCTGTTTGACCGCATCGCCAGCAAGTTCGACGCCGAGGACGGAATCGTTCACGACCTAACCCACAAGGAGTTCGGTTCGCATTGCATGTGCATCGCCTGTCTCAGTAGGGCGAGCCGGTGAGTACGGCAGCCGGAGCGGTGACGACAGTCCGTCATCGGCGTAGCGAGATCACCTGTCCGCGCGTGCGGTCGAGGTAAGCCGCCCAGTCGTCCATCAGGCGTCGCCGGCAACCAAAGAGATCACTGCGCGCGTAGGCCGCCTCGGTGGGGTTGCGCACCGTATGGGCGAGCGCGGCTTCAACCACCTCACGAGGCGTATTCGTTTGCTCCGCGGCCCAGTCCCGGAAGCTCGACCCGAACCCATGCGGCACGGCGGCGATGCCGAGTTCCTTGATCAATTTTGACAGCGTCATGTCGGAGAGCGACTTCCCGCGTGGACTGCGAAACACCAGACCCGTGCCGTCACTGCGTCTCCGTGCATCGTGCAGAATCTCTAGCGCCCGCCCGGAGAGCGGTACGCGGTGGTCCCTCTTCGCCTTCATGCGGGCGGCGGGGATGATCCACACGCCAGCGTTCAGGTCCATCTCGTCCCACGTCGCCAGGCGCACCTCGCCGGACCGCGCCGCCGTCAGCACTAAGAGCTCGAACGCATCCTTGGTGGTGACCAACGCCCGGGAGGTGCGCACGGTCGCGAGGGCATCCGCCACTTCACCGTGGGGGAGCGCCCGCATGTGTTGAACGACGGCCCGTTGGCGCCCGAGGGCCTGCCCGAGGGCGTCGCCCGCGGGGTTGTCCGGCCGGTAGCCCATGGCCACGGCCCACTTCATCACGGCGCCGATCCGTTGCCGTACCCGCCGCGCGGTCTCGGGCTTGTCGTGCCAGATCGGGGTCAGGATCGCCAGCACGTCGGCCGTGGTCACGTCGGACACGGGCACCGCCCCGATGCGCGGGAACGCATAGGCGCGTAGACTGCGCGGCCAGTCCCGCTCGTACCGCGCGTGCCGCCAGCCGGGGCGCTGCTGCTCCAGCACCGCGGCGGCGGCTTCCTCCACCGTGGGCACCTGCTTGGCGTGGCGCTGCTCGGCCAGCGGATCCCCGCCCGCCCGCGCCTGCTTGCGGTGGGCGAACGCCACGTCGCGCGCCTCGGCCAGCGACACCAGCGGGTAGCCGCCAAGCCCGAGCATCCGGGGCCGGCCCCGAATGACCAGCCGTTGCACCCACCGCCG
>JAKZUJ010000151.1:0-3689 GCA_047516685.1 Chloroflexota bacterium
AACGAACGCGCCGTGTCGGCCCGCTTCCGTGTCGACAACCTCTGGGGCATGCACCTGCGCGCTGATCTGCTGAAACAGGGCGGTTCCTACCACGCGTTGCCCGTGGCTGGCATGAGCTGCGCCGTGCTGGAAATCCCGCCCTCGCATACGGTCCGGGTCACCGGCATGGGCGCCATCCCCGCCTGGTCCGAGGACGGCTACCCCGACGACGTCCACTACTCCATTCGCTACATCCGCACAACCGTCGCCGAGGACTACTAACCCCCCTCAAGGCGCCACAGAAAGCCCAGGGAGTCCACCGACTCCCGCCAGGCCGCGATTCCCCGTGGTCGCGTGCGGAGCCGGGACTGAGTATGCTCCGCCGGTCAAGTTCGGTGCCGAACTGGCTTGGCGCCGTGCGACAACCTGTTGGCAGAGGTAACACATGGCGGTAACCGAACAGCCCATGCCACAGTTGCACAGGCGACGCCGTCGCCTGCCTGGCTGGACGTGGCGCGAGACTCAGGGATTCCTGTTCGTTCTGCCGTGGCTGATTGGATTTGTCCTTTTCATTGCCGGGCCGTTCTTATTCTCGTTCATCGTCAGCCTTACCGACTGGAGCTTCATCGGCGATGCGAAGTGGCTGGGCCTGCGTCACTATGCCCGGCTTCTATCCGCTGAAGACCAGCGATTTGTGCAGGCGGTGTACAACACCACGTATTACGTGGTGTTCCACGTGCCGGGCGTGCTGCTCATTTCGTTCATCATCGCCGGGCTGCTGAATCGAAAGGTCGGAGGCATCGCGATCTACCGGACGTGCTTCTACCTGCCGTCCATCACCACGGGGGTCGCCACGGCGGTGCTCTGGTATTGGGTCCTGCAGCCCAACGGCCTCCTCAACAATTTCCTGAACCTCATTTTGGTCCCGCTGGGATTCAAGGGGCCCAACTGGCTAGGATCCACCACCTGGGCAATGCCGGGGCTCATCATCATGAGCTTTTGGACCGTCGGGACGACGATGATCATCTTCCTGGCCGGATTCCAGGGCATACCCCAGCACCTTTACGAAGCCGCGGACATCGACGGGGCCGGCTGGTGGGGCAAAGTTCGCAACGTCACGATTCCGCTGATGTCGCCGCAGATTTTCCTGACCTCGGTGATCGGCGTCATCGGGTCGTTCCAGGTATTTACCGCCGCCCTGATCATCACCGAGGGCGGCCCGGCGGACGCCACCCTGTTCGTCCTGCTGCACCTCTATCAGATCGGCTTCACCGCGTTTAACATGGGCTATGCCTCGGCCATTGCCTGGGTCCTGTTTCTGATCATCCTGTTTTTCACCATCGTGCAGTTCATCGCCGCGCGTCGCTGGGTCTACTACGAGGGCGTGCGCATCTAACGCGGAATCGGCTCGCGCCGGCGGCTAGGCTGGCATCGCAGGTTGCGGGCAGCGCCGGGAGCTCGTTCGACATGATGGACACCGCGACACCTTCCAATCGACGAGCGGCCGTTGCGCGACTGACCGCAACGAAGCGGCGGGGCGCCGAGTGGCTACTGGCCAGGGTGGGGCCTGCCGGAGAGGTCGGACCGCGCGACGAGGGCTTTCGCTTCTACCGGCTGCCGTGGACCCTGGCAGTCTCAGGACACTCCCAGACCGCCGCCGCCGTCTGCGGCTGGATTCGCGAGCACATGCTCACGCCGGAGGGCGACTTCGACCGCGGCCATCGGCGCCTCTACGACGCCTACGCCTACCGCAACGCCACGCTGGTCTACGGCGCGCACATGGCACGGCAGTTCGACCTGAGTTCGCGCGGGCTGGCCTTCATCCTGGAAATGCAGGACCAGGCGTCCGGCGGCTTCGCCAACGACCGCGCGCCCGACGGAACCCTGAGCGACGTGATGGACCTGCCCTACACCTGCGGCTGTGGCCTGGCCTGTCTGGCCCTTGGCCGCCTGGACGCGGCCCGCAAGGTTTACCGCTTCCTTGAACGAGTCTGGAACGCCCAGGCCGACCTGCCGGAACGCCTCTACTACTCGTTCTCGCGCAGCCGCCAGACCGTGATTACCGAGTACGACCCACGCGACGCCTTTTGGCACATCGTGGAATCGCAGCAACCACGGCCGCAGCGCTGGACGGTCGGCGGGTTGGCCGCGGCGTTCCTCTGCCGGCTGTATATGGTCGATCCCAACCCCGCCTATGTCTCGCTGGCGCGGGACTTTCAACAGTTCTCCATTCAGAGCACGCCTCGGCAGTTCGAATTCCCACAGGTCTGCAAAAGCGGCTGGGGCGCTGGCCTGCTATTCCAGGTAACGGGCGAGGAGCGCTACGCGGCCTGGGCCGTCAAGCTGGGCCACTGGTTCGCCGACAGCCAGGCCGACAACGGCTCGTGGGTCTTCGACGACGACGCCACTGAGGGCCGCACGCTGGAACTGACGGCCGAGTTCGTGGCGCACGTGGACACGATCATCGGCTGCCTGGCGAGCCGCCCGTGACGACAACGACCAGCGCGGTGCTGGTAGCGCCTGAAGCCTTTGAAGTGCGCGAGTTCGCGCTCCCCGACATCAGCGAAGACGACGGCCTGCTGCACATGGAACTGGCCGGTGTCTGCGGAAGCGACGTGCTGCATTGGGGCGGCCGTTCCGCCGTGCGCCACAATCTGCCGGCCATCCTGGGTCACGAAATCGTGGGCCGGATTGAGCAAGTGGGCAAGCGCGCGGCGCGGCGCTGGGGCGTGTCGGCCGGCGACCGCGTGATTGTGGAAGCCAGCTTTGGCTGCGGCCTGTGCGACCTGTGTCTGCGCGGCAGCTACCAGATGTGCGCGGACGGCCAGGGCTACGGCGGTCGCATATCAGCCGCCGTCGCTCCGCATCTCTGGGGCGCCTACGGCCAGCACCTCTACCTACCGCCGCGAGCTCGCGTGCATCGGGTTGGCAACGCCATCTCGCCGGAGGTCGGCGTGGTGATCGGAGCAGTCCTGGCCAACGGCGTGCGCTGGGTTCACACCGTCGGCGGCGCCGGGATCGGCGACACCGTGGCAGTGTTCGGCCCGGGACCGCAGGGACTCGCCGCCGTGATTGCCGCCCACGCAGCCGGCGCCGAGCGAATCATCGCGGTCGGCCTGGCCGCGGACCGCGCGCGTCTGGACTTTGCCCGCGACTGCGGCGCGACGCATACGCTGAGCTTTGACCAGCACACCGTCGAGGCCATCGGCGACCTCACCGGCGGACGCCTGGCGGATGTCGTGATCGACGTGACAGGCAGCGAAAAGTCACCCCCGGTGGCAGCCGAAACAGTGCGACCGCTGGGAACCTTTGTGATGGCCGGATCCACCGCCGCGGCAACTGTCCGGCTGCCCTGGAACGAACTGGTCCGCAAGGAAGTCCGTGCGCAGGGCGTCAACAGCCACGATCAGGCCGCCGTCCGCGCCGCCATCGCCCTGGCCGCCTCCGGGCGCTATCCCCTCCACCGCATGGTCACCCACCGCTTCCCCATCGCATCCACCTCCGACGCCCTGGAAGTGATCCGCAACGCCGCCGCCAGCGACGGCGTAATCAAGGCCGTGATAGACCCACTCGATCAGGCAGGCTGACGACCAACCCGCCTGGAACTAGCCCACCGGCTCGCTGATTCGGAGGAGTGCGCATGCCACTGGAAGTCGTCTCGACGGATGGCCGGACATTTCGCTATCGGGAATACGTCCTGCCGGCGCTTG
>JAKZUJ010000152.1:0-3227 GCA_047516685.1 Chloroflexota bacterium
CACCAAGACGGCGATCAACGTCCCCACCACGCCAAAGCCCAAACCGGCAATCCAGCGGGTGAGTCGTGTCTCCAGGGCCAGCAAGTCGGCCTTGGTGGCCAAGTGCTTAAGCTCGGCTTCGACTACGCTGACCCGTTGCTCGATCATGGCGGCGCTCACGGCGTCCCTCCTGTGGGGAGTCTCCAAGTCTTCACCGCCCGCGGCCGGGTGGGCGCATGCTCGCGCCGCCAAGCCATGCCCCTATGGTACCGCGGCTACGGCCCCTTCAGGACCACGCAATCAACCCGCCCCGGCGTTCTCCGCAGGCGCCCGCAGCGCCCGGCCTGCCCTGGAAGCTCCACCCCAGTTGCCCCGCGGACCCACAGGGCGTAGGTTCGCCCCGCCGTGGTTGGCGCTCCTTGGCGCCCGCGCATTGTGAGGTTGTCCCGTGGCCGTTTTTCGCTGTGCATGCCACCAAATCACTTGGGGCGAAAATCTTGTGGAGGCGATCGACGACATCGGCAGTTTCGGATACGCCGGCACCGAGACCTTCGGCGCGGTCGTCACCCAATTCGCCGGCCGGGCGCACGATTTCCAGGCCATGCTCCAGGCACGCGGCCTGCGGCTGTCGGCCCTCTACGGCGGCGGCGCCCTGCACGATCCGGCACAGCAGGGCGAGGCCGTTGACGAAAACCTCGCCATGGTGAACTTCCTGCACGAAATGGGTTCCGACCGCTTTGTCATTGGACCCGCCCGGCGCGACGGCACGCCCACCGACGCAGACATTCGCCAGTTCGCCGCCGGTGTGTCCGAAGTCGCCGCTGCCGCCCTCGACCTTGGCATCGTCACCGGCATGCACCCGCACTGGAACACCGTGATCCAGGAACGCGACGAGATATCCCGTTTCTTCGATGCCGTTGACACCGACCTGGTGAAGCTCGCGCTCGATCCGGCCCACATCGCCAAGGCCGGCGACGACCCGGTCGAAGTCGCATCCACCTATCGGGACATCCTCACCTACATGCACATCAAGGACTACGTGCCCGATATGGCTGTCGAGACCCCGGAACTGGCCAGCGCCCAGGACAACGCGCCCCGCATTGCCGACTTCAGTGAGCTGGGCACCGGCATCGTTGACCTGCCGGCCCTGTTGGATATCGCCCGGGAAGCCGACTACGACGGCTGGCTGACCGTGGAACTGGATCGCACTCGAACCAGCCCTCGCCAGAGCCTGGAAGTCAACTCGCGCTACCTCACCGAACGCCTGGGCTTCGACCTCGGCGGCGAGAACGCCTGAGCGCCATGCCGCTGCGGATAGGCCTCATCGGATGCGGCCGAATCATGGAACAGGGCCACGCGCCCTCGCTCGAGCGCCTGTCGGATGCCTGGCGCGTCACGGCCGTGGCCGATCCCACCCTGGCGCGCCTCAGCCTCATCGGCGACCGCTTTGGCGTGCCTCCCGCCGCCCGGTTCGGCGACTACCGCGACCTGCTGCGCTCGGGCCTGGTGGATGCCGTGGACATTGCCGTGCCCCATCGCTACCACGCGCCCGTCTGTCTGGCCGCCGCCCGTACCAGGACGCCGTTCCTCAGCGAGAAGCCGCTGGCCACCTCGCTGGGCCAGGCCGACGAAATCATCGCCGAGGTCGAGCGAATCGGGATCCCCGCCGGGATCATGCACAACTATCTGAACCAGCCGCGCACCGCCGCGGCCCGCGCCGCCGTTGCGGCCGGACGCATTGGCCGCCCCTTCCTCTTCCGCATGGAAAGCATGGGAAGTAGCTGGTACGCCGGCGCGGCGGCCTACGACCCCACGTGGCGTTCCCGGCGTCAGGACGCCGGCGGCGGCGCCCTGCTCGACAACGGGTACCACAACCTCTACACCGCCGAGGCGCTCATCCAGTCACCCGTCACCCATGTCTGCGCCCGCGTTGGCACCCACGTGCAGAAACAGGACGTGGACGACACCGCCACCGTCATGCTCGGACACGCCAGCGGCGCCACGTCGCTCATCGTGGCGGCCTGGAGCGCCGCCAGCGCCGCCCGCGTCAACGAGATCCACGGCGAACTCGGCTCCATCCGGCTCGACGGGGAAAGCGCCGTCCTGCACGTCGGCGGATCGAGCGAAGTGCTCGAACCGCCCACCGGCGCCGACGCGGCGGGATTCGACCCCATCTTTCGACGCTTCGCCGACGCCGTCCGCGGCGACGCCCCGCCACTCCACACCCTGGCCGAGGCCCGCCGCAACCTCGAGCTCGTATTTGCCGGCTACGACTCAGCCATCGCCAACCAAATCGTCAATGTCCCGTCCTGACAAGACCGAGCCGCACCTCGGAGGCGCCGCACGGGTCGCGTAGTGCGTATGCAGGGCGGGCCCTGAATGCCGCCCAAGCGCCGCCTGCCCTGGCTCGCGGTCCTGGAGCTACCGCGCGACATCCTGGCGGCCATGGCCATCACGGTAGCCGTGTCCTTTGGCAACGGCGCCATCGTCTCCGTGCTGGCGCCGATCAGCCGCGATTTCAATCTCGCGGATACGGCTGGAACAGCGTTGGCTGCGCTCATCGCCAGCTTCGCGTTCGCCCGGCTGATCATCAACCTGCCAATTGGGGCCATGGTCGACCGCGTCCGTCTGCATCCGCTCTTCTACGCCGGCGGCGCACTTGCCATCGTCGGCGTCATCATTACCGTGCTGGCCCCCGTCTTCTGGCTGCTCCTGGTCGGCCGCGTCATTGAGGGCGCCGGGTCCATCATTGCCAGCGCGGCCGCCCAGGCCTACGTCGCGCGCCGCGCGCCCGAGCGCGACCGCGGCCGCATGTTGGGCGCCGTCAGCTCAGCCACCATGATGGGCGGTTTTCTCTCCCCGGTGGTGGTCGGCGCGGTCGCCACCCTGGCGCACTGGCGCATCGGGATGCTCCTCACCGTGGTTGCCATTCTCATCGGGATGTTCTTGGTCACACGTTATGTAAAGAACGACCCGCCCCCAACACGCGCCCCTGACCCGTCGCCCGTCACCCGTCGTCGCCCCGCGCGCTTCATGCGCCGCGCCGTCTACTCCCCGGGCCGGCTGCTATTCGTCAATGGCATGGCCATGGCCCTGGCGGTCCCCGTCTTTGGATTCAAGGCCTTCTTCTACCCGCTCTTCGGTGGCGAAGTCCTGAATTTGGAACCTTTCCTGATCGGCCTGGCCATCTCGCTCTCCACGGTCATGCGCTTTCCGATAGCCATCGTGGCCGGCGCGATGTCCGACCG
>JAKZUJ010000153.1:0-33459 GCA_047516685.1 Chloroflexota bacterium
GTGGCGTCAAACAGCCTGGGTCTGCGCATTGCGGCGGACAACGGAGCCCACCAAGTGGTAAGCGGCCCTGTGGCGGCGGTTGAAGCGGTCGTGGAGCGCTTTGAGTTGGAAGAAGCTCGGGTACGGCGGTTGAACACGAGCCAAGCGTTCCACAGTGCCTTGGTGTAGGTGAAGGAGCGATAGGTTATGACCGCCTGGATAGTGACCCCGGGCTGCCGGAGGAAGGCGTGGGCCCGGGTGAGGCAGTGGGCGGTAGTAGCCCGGCGCTCATCCGTGCCGGCCTCTGCACGATGCCGACTTGAAGCCCTCCTGACAGCGCGCCTACCATTGCTCCTGGGCCGACGGGGCTGGGCGTAGCGCGCAATCTGAAGGCATCAATGGTGGCACACGGGTGCCACGACCCGTGCCCGATTGCGCCCGCGCGGAGGGAGTGCGCAGGGATGTATCGGACCGTTCGAGTCGCGGCGCTTTCCATCAAACCCAAGAAATGGGATAAGCCAGCCAACGCCGACAAGCTCGAGGCGTACGTGCGTCAAGCCGCTCGCCAGGCGCCCGAGTTGATCGTAGCCCCGGAGGGGTTTCTCGAGGGCTACGTGGTCATGGACGTGGTGGCGCACCCCGAGAAGGCCGCGCTGATGCACGAGATCGCCGAGCCGCGTGACGGGCCGTATGTTCGGCGGTTTCGACGCCTGGCGCGCGAGCTGCGCGTCAACCTGTGCTTTGGCTTCGCCGAGCGGGTGGGCCGCGAGGTCTACAACTGCGCCGCGTTCATCGGACCCGATGGGCAGATCCGCGGGACCTATCACAAGACGTACTTTGCAGAAGGCACGCATCCCACCTGGTCGTTCAACCGGATAGGTACGAAGCTCCGAGCCTTCGATACGGCGCTGGGACGCGCCGGCATCGTGATCTGCGCCGACCGTGCAAACCCGTTGATCAGCCGAACGCTGGTATTGGACGGGGCGCAGTTCATCCTGATCCCCTCCTATGGCTCACGCAAGAAGTGGCAGAACGAAGCCGTGCTGGCACGGGGGCGCGAAAACGGCGTGCCCGTGGTGCAAGCCAATGTGGGCGTGAATCTGATTGTGAGCAAGGGTGAAGTGGTCGCCTACAAATGGGGGGTGGATCAGATCACCAGCGCCGAGATCGAAGTGCCAATGCCTCCCTCGCCCGCCGGGGCACGACAGGCCGAGCGAACGTACCTCGCCGAGCGAGGTCCGGAGATGGCGCGACGCTATCGACGCATGATGGCGAGGCTGGCGAAGGCTACGAACGACCGCTGACCACCGTGGGACGGCCAGTGCAATAGACCGCGCAGGTGGAAGGGCTCCCGGAACCGCACGCGGACACCACGCCCCGCGGCTCGTGCCGCGCCATGCGGCCCAAAGCATCGGCAAGGACTCCGACCCGTGGTGATCGCGCTACGCGAACCGCAGGGGCCGCACGTCGCAACGCCAAGCGTCGCATCAAACGTGGAACGGGCGGGCTGTGGAACCCGCCCGTTACACAACGACGTCCTAGCTACGCGAGCGGCGGAAAGCTGAGCTTCTCACGATTCTCGTCGTATTGGCTCCGCTGAGAGATGAGATCCCGCCGGGCGTAGTCCAGCATCTGCGGCACAACCTCATCGACCGTCTTTTCACCGATGAAAGCCGTTTCGGCAAAGTTTCGCCACTCATAGAACTCCCAGAAGTTCGGGAGTTGCATCATCATGGGCTTCTTGTCCTCGTACTCCATGAAGGTCTTCTGCCACTTCATGCCTTCCGGCGGCGCCGCAAGCGTCTCCGGTAGATCGAGGGAAGACTTCAAGATCGGGAACGTGCCGCGCTCAATGGCAATCCGGTCCTGGAATACGGGGCCGGCCGTGAAGAGCGAAAAATCAGTGGCCTCCTCGACTACGCCAAAGGTCGTGGCCGCACTCGTCACCAGGTTGCCCGTGCTCGACCACCAGTGGCCCGGATTGCCGGTCGTCCCGACAGGCTGCGGACAGAGCGACCATTGGAACCGATCCTTGATCCGCGGTATGAAGAACCCCGTATAGCCGCCCCACCAAAGATTGACCCACGCCTTTCCAGCAGTCATTGGGTCGCCGAACTCGCCGCTTATCTCTTTCGCAATGGCGGCAGGCGGCGCGACCTTGTGCTTGTGAATGAGGTCAACGGAAAACTGGAAGCCGGTATCGCCGCCATTCTCAAAGACATTAACCTCGGTTTCGCTCGCATTCCGGTGTGAGCGAGCGCCATTGGCAAACATCACCGGCCCCCAGTTGAAGTCGAAACTCTGGTGGATGCCAAAGTTCCCCCAGGTTCCCTTCTCAGGATCGGTGGCCTTCTTGGCGCCTTCCAGGAACTCGTTCTCATAGGACCAGCCAGGGGACGGGAATTCGATGCCGTACTCCTCGGCAAGGGTCATGTTGAGCGCGGGTCCGTTCAGCCCGCCTTGGAACGGCATGCCGTACTGCGGCCCTTCCATCACCTGAGGTGGCAGCTCACCGTTCGCCTGCCCGTACTCGTAGTTGACCGTGTAGCTGTCCGCGTTGAAGTACCAGAACTCGGGATTGAAATCCGGATGCTTGTCCAGAGCATCGTTGATCTGCGAGAAGCCGCCGGCCGCAACGAAATGGTTGAAGGTGCCGCCATTCAGCATGCCGACCTCTGCCTGCGTGCCGGCGGCCATCTGGATGGCGAACACGTCCTCGTATTGCGAGGGTTGCGGTACGAAGCGGACATTGACGTTGGGCCGGGTCTGGGCAAACTTAGCAAGGCCCCACGCCATCGCCGCGCCGCGCGGACCGGACGTGTGGTCGGTCACATACCGGAAATTCACAGGCTCTGCCTGCGGTGGTGCAGCGCGAGCTTCGACCGCCGGGGCTGGCGTCGCGGCGGAAGTCGCCGGCGCGGCCGGTGCTGCCGGCTCCTCCTTGGCCGCTTCCTCGCCGCAGGCCGCGAGTAGGGCGGTGCCCGCCAATCCAAGGGCCGCCCCAGCACTTGCGCGCAACATTCGGCGTCGGGTTACCGGACCAATCATGGGTTCCTCCTCAGAATGACCGCGAGCGCCAGTCACACATCCAGACCGTGTGTCGCGGATCCCCCACACGCCTTGGATACTACGAAAGATAAAATCTCGTCGTCAAATTGTTTTGAGTCAAAGCAACGTACGGCCCCTGGACCGTCTCTGGTGGATTCCACCAGCCACCGGTGGAACCCGCCATGGCAGAGCCTCGCGTGCGGGGCTGGCCCGATAAGGGAAAGGCTCAATGGTCTCCGCGAGAAGCCGCTTGACAGGCCCTGAACGTGCACCAACAATTCCGCCTGACCGAACACACTTTTGCATCCTTCGTTCAGGTGCCCCCTAGGGAGAATAGGGAAGGCGGTGAAAATCCGCCGCGGTTGCGCCACTGTAAGCGGGATTTCGGGGCCGGGGTCCACTGTCGACTCATCGATGGGAAGGGACCGGCGAATCACCTAAGCCCGTAAGCCAGGAGACCTACCTGAGCGAGAGGTGACCACTCTCCGCCTAAGAGATGGTTCCTCGGGCGTCAGGTCGTCATACCTGGCAATCGGAGACCTTGATCTTCAGCGGAGCTTCGCTGGAGGTAGGGCTTGCGAGAAGCCGCTCGGCTGACGTCGATGCGTGAAATCCGCCAGGCCGGCGTTACGGTTCGCCTGGCCGTTGGCGGCGTCGTTCTCGGAGCGCTGGCCCTTCTGGCGGTACTGATCTCGCTCAGCCTCGGCCCAGTCAACATTCCGGCCACGCACGTCGCCTCCGTCGTCCTCTCGTTCGTTGGCCTGGACTTCGCCGAGGTCGGCCGCACCGAGCACCTCGTCATCGAGCAAATCCGGCTGCCTCGGATCCTGGTCGGCGCCTTTGTGGGCATGGCCCTGGCGGTGGCCGGCGCCACGATGCAGGGACTGTTCCGCAACCCCATGGCCGATCCGGGAATCATCGGGATCTCCGCGGGCGGCGCGCTGGGCGCCGTCATCGCGATCGCCGCCGGACTCACGGGACTCTTCTTCCTGGCCCTGCCGACGTTTGCCTTCGTGGGCGCGATGGCGGCGACCTTCCTCGTTTACGGCATCGCCGCCGCCGGCGGGCATTTTTCCATGGCCACGCTGCTGCTGGCGGGCGTTGCCGTCAACGCCTTTCTGAGCGCGCTGGTGTCGGCAATCATCATTCTGCTTCCCGACAACGTCGCGCTGCGCGAGATTCTGTTCTGGCTCGCCGGCGGGCTCGATTCGCGAGCCTGGGACCACGTCCGCATCTCGGCCCCCCTGATCGTGGGCGCCACGGTCGTCATTCTGCTCAGAGCTCGCGACCTGAACCTGCTGATGCTGGGCGACGACGAAGCGCGCGCCCTGGGAGTCCGCGTTGGCCTGACGCGCGTCACGCTGCTGGCGGCCGCCGCCCTGGCAACCGGAGCGGCCGTGGCCGTCAGCGGAATCATTGCCTTCGTGGGACTGGTCACACCCCACATCCTGCGGCTGGTGTTAGGCCCGGATCACCGGGTGCTGATTCCGCTCAGCGCCATTGCCGGGGCGGTCTTTGTCATCGTCGCCGACACCTTCGCTCGCACCATCGTCCAGCCGGCCGAATTCCGCGTGGGCGTCCTTACGGCCTTCGTGGGCGCCCCGTTTTTCATCCTCCTGCTGATGCGCAACAAGCAGCAGGCCCATGCGCTCTGAAGCGCGCGCGGGAAGGACTCCCGGTTGCCACGCAGCGAGTGCTCACCCGCCCCGTGACATCACCATCGTTCCGCCCAAACAGCCCTCCGGCCTAATTGCCAGAATTCGCGGCCGGATGAAAGGACCCTTGGCACCAATGCAGCGACTTCGCGCCTTTGTCGTGCTACCTCTACTGAGCTTGGCGCTAGCGCTCGCTTTCTCAGCCTGCGGACCGGAAGCGGAGGCCCCACCGCCGGCGCAAACCGCCGCGGCGACGCCTCAGGTGGTAGTCGCCGAAGCGTCAGCCGCGCCGGAGGCAACAGCGAGCCCGATGCCACAAGCCACGGCCAAGCCCGCCCCGACCCAGGAGGCCACGCCGGCGGCGCCGGCGTTTGCACAGGCATTCCAGGGCGTCCGAGGCATCGTGGATCCAAGCAACTTTGGCTGGCCGCGCGAAGTCGAGGGACTCAATGGCATCGTCGGCATCCCGTTCAAGCCGCGGCGCATCATCACGGCCTCGGTTGGACACGATGAGATGACGCTGGCCATCGTCCCGCTGGATCGACTCGTGGCAGTCGGCGCGTCGTCAAAGAATCCGACCTACTCCAACGTTGCGGATCTTCTTCAGGAAAAGGCCGAGATCTCCCGCGACCCGGAGACCCTAATCTCCCAGGCGCCGGACATCATCGTCACCAGCCCGTTCTTCTCGGCGGACGGCGTTGCCGCCCTGTCCAAGGCCGGGATTCCGGTCATCCAGACCGAACTCAAGCAAGGCCCCGAGGGCCGGATCAACAACATCCTGCTCATGGGTTACATCTACGGGGAAGAGGAGCGGGCCGTAGCGTTCGCTACCGAAGTTCGCGAGCGGCACGAGGCCCTGATCGCCCTAACCGGCCAGGTTGAAACCCGACCGCGGGTGCTGGCCCTTACCCAATTCGGCGACAAGATCTGGACGGCTGGCGCCGACTCAACCGAAGGCGGGGTCATAACCGCGGCTGGCGGACTGAACGCCGCCGCCGAGGCCGGGATCGAAGGCAACGAGGCCACGAGCCTGGAAGGCGTGATCGCCATGAACCCGGAGGTTATCGTGATCCCCCAACCGGTGGAGTTCGGGGCCGAGGAGTTCAGGCAGAGCCTGCTGGACCATGAGGCGCTGGCCGAGCTTCCCGCCGTCAAGAACGAGGCCATCTACCTGGTTGAGGGCAAGCACTTCACCACGCTGTCCTTCTGGAACATCCGCGGGGCCGAGGACCTGGCCCGAATCCTGTGGCCGGATGCTCTCGACGATTTCGGGAGCCCGCCCTTTAGTCTGGCTGGGTAGTCGATGATGCAATCCGATCCGACCACGGCCCTCCGCGCGGACGACCTCAGTTTTCGCGTCGAAGCCAAAACGCTGCTGGATCGCGTGCACCTGCAGGCGGATTGCGGGCAGTTGGTCGGGCTGATCGGCCCGAATGGCGCGGGAAAGTCCACCTTTCTCCGCGCCATGGCGGGCGTGCTCAGTCCCCAGGAAGGCGCGGTCCGGCTGGAAGGCGTGGATCTCAAGTCCAAGTCGTCCAAGGAAGTGGCGGCAACGCTGGCCCTGATTCCTCAGCTGGCGCCCTACACCCACGGGTTCACCGCGCGTGAGCTGGTGCTCATGGGGCGCTATCCCCATCTGGGCCGCTTTCAGATCGAGGGTCCGGCCGACGAGCAGATCGCCCGTGACGCCATGCGGCTTACCGAAACCGAAGCGTTTGCCGAGCGAACGCTGGACACCTTGTCTGGGGGCGAGCGTCAGCGAGTCTTCGTCTCCCGCGCCCTGGCTCAGCAACCCCGCGTGCTGCTGCTGGACGAGCCAACCGCCAACCTTGACGTGCTGCACAAGCTGCGAGTGCTCGACCTGATCCGCCGCCTGGTCGACGAAGGCCTCACGGCCGTGGCCGCCATTCACGATCTCGGCATGGCGGCGCGGTACTGCGACCAGCTGATCCTGCTCAGCGACGGGCGCGTGCTGGCCGAGGGGTCACCGGAAGACGTGCTGGTCCCGGACATCATCGAAGCGGCTTTTGGCGTACGGTCGGCCGTCTATCGCGACCCCATCACGGGATCGCTGGCCATCAGCATCATCGCTCCAGCCGACGTCGACCGCTCATCGGCGCCTTCGACCAGCGCCAACAGCAGTAACGGCCGGGGGACCCACCAGCATCTTTCGGCGGAAGCCGTCGCCACCGGGCCGACAGAAGGCTGAAGCCTGAGCGACCGGGATCCTGGAACGCGTCCCGCCGAGGTGCCCAAACATCGTCGCGGACGACACGGTCTGGTGATCGTCAACACCGGCGAGGGCAAGAGCAAGACGACGGCCGCGCCTTGGGGTGATCTTTCGCGCCTGGGGCCGCGGCTTCAAGATCCGCATGATCCAGTTCATCAAGCACAGCGGCGCCACCTTCGGCGCCACGAATGAAATCGCCGAAATAACCGTTCTGCTTCTCGGCATCGTCCTGATACGCACGTCGCCGGGGCTGGTCGACGCCCCCTTCTGGTAGGCAACACAAACGCATGGGCAACTGGTATCTCGTACGTCACGGCGAAACGGAATGGAATCGAATTGGCCGGATGCAAGGGCACGTCAACGCGCCGCTGTCTCGGTTGAACGGCGCCACGCCCACCAGCGCGATGCCGGACGCGCAGCTGCGGCGCGGGCGGCTGCGCAAAGCGGGCCAAACGCTTCCGCTCTGACGCCGTGATGACCTGATGGGCCGGTTCGGCGTGGGGAGCGGTGCGGGGCTCGTCGTCCACCGCATCCGTGAACGCTGCTCCAGTTGGCAGGGTAGAATTTGGGAACATTCGTTCGGGAGTTCGTTCGCCGTTTCCGGGCCGAGCATCGGCAACGGATGCGGCGACGATTGGCAGAGCCAATGGGTGAGCAAACCGCCTCCGTAGGAACCCGGCCGCAGCTCTTGGTCGACGACTATCTGGTGTCCGAGAGCCAGGGTCTGACCGAACACACGCACCAGATGGCCAAGCACCCGAGCCCGGTGCTTAAGGCCGAGGCAGCTTGGGAGCGGCCGCAGATCGCCGGTCTGGCCGGGGCGGTGAATGCCAGCTACGACGCCGACGAGGGCTTGTTCAAACTCTGGTACTACGCGCGCGGCACGTTTACGGCGGGAACGCTGCCCGGCGTGCCGAGCCTCTCATGCTTCGCGACGTCACGGGACGGCATCAACTTCGAACGACCTGAACTCGGCTTGACGGAGTTCAAGGGCTCCACGGCCAACAACATCCTGAATGACGGCGTAGGCCCGGGCCACGGCATGTTGGACTGCGCCGAGATGGCCAACGTGGAACCCGCCGACATGCGGTTCAAGAGCGTCGAATGGATGGGGTTCGACGACAGCGGTCAGGGCATGCACGGCGTGAGTTTCTCGCCCGACGGCCTGCGCTGGCGGACTCACGAGGGAAACCCCGTGATTCGCGGACGCGAGCATGGGGACTCGATCACCTCAGCCAAACTGCGCGACTCGTATTACCGCCTGGACGACCCGCCGGGATTTCCCAGCGGCAAGTACGCACTGTTTCCAAAGGTACATGTGCCGCTGGGCCCCTGGCGAAGACGCTGCATTGGCATGTGCACGTCGGAGGCCGAGGCCAACCGAACGCCGTTCGTGGATTGGAGCACGCCGCTGCTGGCCCTGGCGCCCGATCAACGTGACGACGAGATGACCGATGAGCGGCTGGCCGCGAACCCCAGCCCGGAACTCCTGATCTATGACCACCCCGACGACCACCGGTGCGAGTTCTACGGCATGCTCGCGTTTCGCTACGGCGACGTGATGCTGGGCCTGCTGTGGATCTTCGATGCGGCGTTCGAGGGCAGCCGGCTGGGCGGACACAACCAGCAAGCCCTGGTCGACGTGCAGTTGGTGTCCAGCCGAAACCTGGTGCATTGGCACCGCGCGGGCAACCGCCAGCCGGTGCTCACGCGGGGCGATCCCGAGAGCTTTGACAGCGCCATGATCTTCTATCACTCGCGTCCACTCACGGTGGGAGACGAGTGGTGGGTCTACTACTGCGGTCATGCCACCGCGCATTCGTCCGTCAGTTACGCGGACCCGGTGGTTCGCGAGAGATTCCTGGAGGACGTGCGAGCGGGTCGCCGGCAGTTTCCGGCGATCGGATTGGCGAAGATTCGACGGGAAGGCTTCATTTCGCTGGACGCCGGACCCGAAGGCGGATGGCTGGCCACACGGCGGTTGCGCCCGGGCGGTGGCCAGCTAACCGTCAACGCGAATGTCGCGACAGGCGGGGAGTTGCGGGTCGAAGTCCAAGCGCCCAGCGGCGAGCCGCTGCCAGGCTATGGGCTGGCCGACTGCACTCCGATCACAGGCGACGGTGTGCGCCAGTCGGTACGTTGGGGCGCTCAGGTCGGCGACCCGAGTTGGACCGAACGTGAGGTACGGCTGAAGTTCGAGATTCGAGACGCGGAACTCTATGCCTTTCAGTTTGGCGATCCGGCCCGCTGATCAGGGACCTGCGGGATTCGGGATTGGGCTCCTGCCTAGGCTCGGCGCACTAGGACACGGTCCGGCGCCAGTCCCTCGATTTCGGCCTCTACCAACACACCGCGAACCAGATCTTCGGATGGAAGTTTCAGCGCTGGTCCCAGCGGCCCGAGCCCAATGACGTCGCCCGGCAACAGGGTGATGGCTCGGCTCAGGTAGGCGATGGTTGCCGCGGCGTCGTGGGTGTAGTCCGCGGTCGACGCAGGATGGGTCACGCCGTTGACCAGCAGATGCGCCGCGCGGACGGCGGCAATGTCGGCTTCAGACCCAACCGGCGTTGCCTGGCCGAGGATGTGCCGACCATCCCCGCAGTAGCCCAGAAAGCTGGAAAAGCGGCGCTCATAGTCCGTGACCGGCGGCACAAGCCGCTCGGTTGGCCCGGCGTCGTGGATCGCAAGCAATGTTGCAAGCCCCGCCACGCGGTCTCCGGCGGTCTCAGGCGCTTCCGCATACGCGTGCTCGGGCCCGAGGACGACCGCAAGCTGACATGTGATTCGAACGGTGCCTGCATCGGCAGGAACTACAACCAGGCGCTCCTCGCCAGTTTCGGCGGCGTCGGCAACGCTCAGGCTAGCGATGGGAACGGCCACGGGCGCGGGCAACGCTGGCGACGCACAGCCCTCGAGCTCGAGTGAGGCCGCGTCGCGCTGATTGCCCAGGAG
This sequence comes from Chloroflexota bacterium, assembly GCA_047516685.1. GTDB lineage: Bacteria > Chloroflexota > UBA11872 > UBA11872 > UBA11872 > UBA11872. The sequence continues at coordinate 9,865 of JAKZUJ010000153.1, forward strand.
CATCCAGAAGCCGTGCGGCGGTGGCAGATCGGGCAATGCCGGAGGTCCGGCATCGTCCGCCGCCGCCCGATTCGACAGAAGGCGGTCCAGCGGCGACGAGTCGTCCACCGTTCCCACGAAGTAGTAGGGGCTTCTGCCGCTGCGCTCCGCTTGCTGCGGCGCGTCCGGGTAGTAGACAGGGGTGCGCAAGGCGCCCACGCGCTCAGCCTCGACTTCGAGCACCGTGCGACCCGAGGCACGGTCGCTGGGCGAGTCCCCGATGCCGTCCCAGCCCGCAGCGCCAAGACTCACAATCGTGCCGGGTTGCAACGTGAAGAGATGCGACAGGCGTTCGACCGCGTCTTCCACACCCAGGAGGTGCGATCCGGTATGCGAACGATTGCGCAGGCGTCCGTCCTGGCGCGTCCAGAGCACCAGGTCGTGGGGATCGCCCACCTCCTCGTGCGTCACGATCCAGGGACCGGCCGGGCCGCAGCCGTCGGTCGCCTTATCGGCAATCTGCGTCGTGTTACGCACGTCCCCGGTTCTACCTCCGGGCACGTGCGGGGTGTACACATTGCTGTAACCGTCGTTGGTGCAGAGATACCCGGCCACGTGCCGGTATGCGTGTTCGGCTGAGACCCGGTGGGCTGGCGCGCCAATCACGAACCCCAACTCCGCGCCGAAGCTGAGTTGCGCATGCGGCGGCAAGTAGAGCGGTTCGTCCTGGCCCAAGAGCGCAGTGACCGGACGCACCCGCTTGGCCGGGACGCGCGTCATGATGTGCTGCGTCGGGTCCATCCCCTCCTGCTTGCGCCACACGGTCGGGCTGTTGCCGTGCAACACCATCCACAGCGGCGAATCCGGCACCGGCGTCCGCAGCCGGGCACACGACGCCGGCACCAGCGCTCTCTGCAGCAGGGCGGCGTCGTCGCCGCTGAGCGCCAACCTGCGCATGGTCTCGACGAGGTCGCGCAACGCCGCCAGCGCCGCCGGTCCTCCGGCGAGAACTCGGCGAACCGTTACGTGATGTTCGTAGGGAAGCCCGAAAATGGCGGCCGGCCAGCGGACACGGGCGCCGACCGTCGCGAGGACGTGACGCGCTACCGCGACATCCAGGAAGTAGCGCGTGAATCCCGGCGCCGGCGCGTTTGGATCGGGCACCGAGTCTGTAGCCTCGGAATCCGTGTCGCGCGCAGACCCGTCCCAGTCCTCGGGAAGGTCGAGCACGACCGCCGCACGATCCTGACCGTCGCGCACGATAGTGGCCAGTCTCATGTCACAGCACTCCTAACACGCCGAGCATTCAACTCTGCGTGGCATAACCCGGCCCTAAGACACGAGCGACGCATCGGCCGGTTCGCGACGCCCGCTCGTTTGCCCCAACGAGCTCATGCCAGTCGGAGCCTCCGGCCAGAATTGTACGCGGCCGAACATTCACGGCCCCCAAACCTGCGCAGCGGTCAGTCTTGCCCCAAGCGTCGGGTTGCGTGGAAATGCCGGTCTGTTGCGCCGACTCACGCTACCCATCCACGAATTGAAAGGCGTGCAAACTCGTGCCGCGCATCACGATCCGCAGGCGCACGGGCTGGCCGGCGGTTGCGGGCAGCGCCGAGTCGCCGTGCCAGGTCACAACGTGCCGTATGTGGTTGCCCAGCACACGGTCGCACGCAGTCAGCGTGTACCCCTCGATGGCCCGCCCCTGCGTGTCCTGCAGCTCAACCCGGGCCTCGCCGCTGGCCGATGCATCGATATTGAGTTCCAGGCGATTGCCGGTGAAGACAACGGGCTTCGTGATCAACTCGCCGCCGCCGTAGGCCGCCTCGGCGCTCACGAATCCGTCCAGGCGCTGCTTGGTCCAGATAATCTCGCCGCCGGGGTTGTTCTGACGTTTGAGCCCGTGCGACTGGTCGTACGCGGTGCCGTATTGGTAGATCGCGTCGCCCCGGATGACCATCCCCAGAGCCGAGTAGATCATCTGCGAGCGGGGTCCCTCGGGATCAATGCGGACGTAGGGCCGACGGTCCGGGCGATCCCAGGTGATTCCGTCGCGGCTGACGGCCAACTGAATTTCCATCAAGCCATCGTTGCCACGCGGCTCGGCGCCGAGGACTTCCGTCTCAGTGAAATGCTTGTACGCCGAGAAGGTCGAGATGTACACGTCGTCGGTTCCCGGATACTTGACGACCGAGGGCGTGTAGATATCCATGTCCGGTGGGTCCAGATCATCCAACGCGAGCACTGTCGGAAGTTCGCTGGTGAGTCGCGCGCTGCCCAACTGAACCGGCGAATCGGTCAGCTGCCAGCCGTCGCGCGATGTCAGGTCATCGGTTTCCCACCGCGCGACCGCGCGCCGCCACGGTCCAACGGCGCTCAGCCACTTCCCGTCACGGCCGGTCGGGACCCAATTTCGAAAATATGCCACGTAGCGTCCGATTCGCTCATCCCAGAAGGCTTGGTTTTGCGTATCCCCATGCAGCTCGACGCCGTTGCCGCCTTTCCACGTGAACCGAAGGCCGTCGGTCGACGCGAAATAGCCGAATCCGAGTGGACTGAGGTCTGGGTCTTGGTTCAGCCAATACCCTTTGTAGCGCTCCTCGGGGGGTGCCGTGGGGTCTTTGAAAACGCTCCCCGGCGTCCCCGGCAGGAGGTTGTTCGCACTGACATTGTTGAGCTCGACGAGGCCGAGATTCGGTTTGTGCCAGTGGACCCCATCGAGCGACTCGGCATATCCCCAGCGAAAGGTGTTGAGATTGCCGGCGCCCATGTGGCTGGACGCGTACCACATCCGCGCCAGACCGTCGTCGTCGATCACGGTATTCGGAAAGTGGAGGTGGTGCTCCCAGGCCCGATCCCGGTGAATGGCCACGCCGCCAACCTGCGGCGGGTGTACTCGCAGCCTGACGTCCTCGACCTGATCGGCGAGAGAGAAATCAATGAAGAGGTGCTTTTGCGAACCTAGATTGATCGGCTCGCTTGTGTGGCGTGTCATCCTGTTGCCTCGATTCCTACCGCCGACTGAGCCTCAGCCGACGCTTCTCGGCCGTAGGTATTTTGGTAGTAGCGCGCCCGATCATGCCCGAGCAACTTCGTCAAGACAGCGAATCGAAAAATCCGGCTCATAGCTACCCGACCGATCAGCATTGACGATCTGGCATCCAGCGCGGCGCCACACCACGATCCAGTACCGTTGACCACCGGTTACGCTGGCGTTAATCGTAGTCAGTACCTGCTCAACTGCCTGCGTCAGCATCGCGACTATCCGCCGCTCTTGGCCGACTTCGCGTCTTCGATCCTCTTCGCGTAGCCCTCCTGAATCTTCTCCCTCTCCGCGTCGGACGCCGCCGGCCCGTATAAGCCTGAACGACTCATCCTGTCTCCGCTTCCGCGGAAATCAAAGTCATCACTGGCTTCACAACCAGCAGCGGCCACGAACGTCGCCATTCCAAACACCACGGCCACACAGGTCACGGCCAGTTTACGCCGCATCCGCGCGATAGGCATGACTATCACGTGCGAGCTTGCGGGCTGAGGCCGCCACTCGCCGTTGACCCGCTGCTCGGTGTGACGTGGTAGCCGTTGCTGCCTTGATTCCCGGGCGACCAAACGCGTGGCCTATGCAGGGAGAATCGAACGCGTTTCACGTTGAGAACCTCATCGCCAGTTGGAGCCAGACTGCGAGTCCTTTGGCTCTTGCCACCACCATCCGTCCACCGCCTGTTGAGCGGCACCGGCAGGTCGGCCGCCTCGCCGACTCGTTTGAGTGCGAAATGTGCAGGGCTAGAATAGCCGCGCCCCACACGCGGCGGCAACCAATGCAGTTTGATCGTCAGCTGTTTCTCGAGGACGGCTACGCGATCTTGCGAAACGTCATCCCACCCGAGCGGCTGGATAAATTGCGAGCCAGCTTTCAGGTGCTGGTTGACCGGCAGCAGACCATCTGGGCGCGCGATCCCGAGGACCCGAGCAACCACGCCTATAAGGTCAAGCAACCGCGCCTGGCGTTTCAGACCGGGGTGGACGCAGCCACGGCCAACACGGTGGAGTTGTGCCTGCATGCCAACACGTTGGGCGTCAGCCGGCAGGCGCTGCGCGACCGGGATGCAGCAGTGTCGATGATGTTCCTGATGTGCAACCCGGCAACCGACTACGGGCCGGATCTTTGGCATCGCGACCATCATCACGGGCCGTATAGCCAGGCGCCGCTGGCAGGTTTGCAGGCGGACATGCTGGCCAACGGTGGGCCGGGCTCGGTGCAGTGGAACATTGCGCTGTACGAAGATGACGTGCTGTGGGTGGTCCCCGGCAGTCATCGCCGCCTGAACACGCCACAGGAGAATCGCGAGCTTCAGGACGATCCCCGCGGGCCGCTGTCAAACGGCATGCAGGTAGAGCTGCAGGCCGGCGACGGCGTGATGTACATCAACACCAACCTGCACTGGCCCAGCAACTACACCACGAAGCTGCGACGCTGCATCCACCTCGGGTACCGCGCCTTCACTGGCCAGTTGTTTCCCTACGCACCGGGCTTCTATTGGAACCCGGGCTTCATCAAACACTTGTCGTCAGAGGCCTGCGCAATGTTTGAGCGATTCACCGAGTTGGACGAACGCGAACGCGATCGGATTGAAGCGCTGTTTCGCGCAATGCTCAATCAGGATGCCGATAGATTTCGCGAAGCCCTGGCCCTGCTGCACCCCGGGACGACGGGACGAATCGTCTGTGTCGTCTTGATGTCGAAACTGGCCAACAGGATCGCAACGCTGAAGCGTGTAGAGATTGCCGACCTACCCGAACGTGGGCGTGCGGCGGCCGTTGGCGAGCAGCCGTTCAGCATGGGATACTTCAATGATCTGGCCCGGCGGTTCACGACCAGAGACGCCGAATTGCTGCGGCAGCGCTTCGCGCCCTTGGACGCCAGGCTCAAGAGCGAGCCTCGAGAGTCCGTGTCCGGGTTTCAGGGCGGCCCCACGCGCTACAGGCCCGAGCACATGCCGGCCGATTTCGACGTGGATGCGTTCATCGCAAGCTGGAGCGAGGCTGCCTAACCGTACGTCGCGCCGATCAGCCTCCGTCAGCGACGACCTAACTATTGGCTCGGGAACATCTCGCCGTGCGGCCTTGGCAACACGCCGGGAGGGCACGCAGGTGCGTGCCCTCCCGGCTGCCATCACGGTCCCTACGCCTAGCGCGTCACGTCGCCGCGATCCAGTCGCTGCTGCCACCGCTTCATGATGGCGCTTGTGGCATTGGTCGCCTGCTCAATGGCCTCCGTCGCCGTCGCTTCGCCCACGAGCGCCTTGCCAAGCAGCGGCCCCTCGACCTGGAGGAGCTCCAGCATGGTTGGACCACCGGGCACGTACCACTGCGAGTGACGCAAGTAGGGCGAGTCGTAACCCTCATAGAGGTAGTGCATGCCCTCCGGAGGCGGCGCCAATGCCGGCGGCTGGTTCTTCACGTCGTGATGCACCGGCTGATGACCGCGGTCGATGCCCACGCGGCCCTGAACTTCGGGCCCAGCCAAATAGACTCCGAAATCGACGGTCTGCTCCTCTACGCCTGTCGTCGCAGCCGACGCGGCGAAGATATTCGGCTGATCGCCGTATTCCACATTCGCATGATCCGTCACATTGCCCCACACCTGCGGCGCAAGCGACCACCGGAACCGGTCCTTGATTCGCGGGATAGCAAAGCCCACCGTGCGGAACCGGCCGCCCCACCAGAAGACTTGCTTGCCAGCGGCAAACGGGCTCCCGATTTCGCCCGATATCTCGGCCCTTTGCTCCGGCCTGAACGCAACCTGATGCTCGAACATCAGGTCCGTCACCCACTGCAGCCCCCGCCAGCCTTCACCGATAAAGTACCCGTCGACCTGGTGGCCTTCCGGTCCCATCACCCGACGCTGGCTGTCGTTGTAGCCCATGGCGCAGTTGAACGCGGTGCCGAGGCCCGCGTCCGATCCCCAGATTCCCTGCTCGTGGTCGGTGCACTTCTTCATCTCCTCGAGCAGGTCGTCATAGCGCATACCATCCCAGGGCTCTCTTGCGCCGGCGGCGGCGACGGCGTCGATGTTGTAGAGCAGCCCGTTCAGGCCACCCTGATACATCATCCCGTGGTTGGGACGGTTGTTCATCACCTTGTTCCACTTGCCGTAGTTATTTTGGTCCCGGTCGTCGGAGTGCTCATCGGGTGAGAACAGGTAGTCCTCCGGTACGAAGCCATCCTTCTTCGCCAGGATGTCGTTGGATTCCAGCCAGGCACCGGCTGCAAGGAACTGTCCGTACGAGTGTCCACTGAGCAAGTTGATCTCCGACAGCGTGTCGGCGGCCACCTCAACGGCGATCTTCTCGTAAAAGATGTGGTCCTGCGGGATGAACTTAATCTTGACGTCAGGGCGAATCTGCTCCCAGCGCTCGATGGCCCACTGCATGGCCTGGCCGCGCGGCCCCGACGTGTGGTCGGTCGCGTACTCGAGCTTCACGGTTCGCTGTACAGGCTTCGCCTCCACCATCACGTCACGCACGACGACCTTCTCAACGATCCGCTCGACCGGCACTTCCTTTTGGACGATCCGCTCGACCGGCACTTCCCTCTCAACGATCTTCTCAACCGTCACAACCTGCGTCTCACCGCAGGCGGCCAGCACGGCCAAACCCGCCGCGCCCGTGACGCCCACAACCGCGCTGCGTAGCATGCGTCTTCGCGAAACGTCTCGCTTCATCATTCCCTCCCCTGGGCCTCAACAGCTACCGGCGTGGCCACGCCCTACCCTGACCGATCAAGCCCTAAAACGCCGCTCAATGGTCCCGAGACAGGCCATGCGTCGCCTCACGCAAGACAAATTACCGTAGCACAGACAATTTCACCTCGAACTTTGCTGAGCGTCTGTTGTCGCGGCTTGCCAGCCTCGTGTCGGCCGACTCCGTGCTCCGTTCTCGGGCACCGCTACACTCGTCACCATGATCGCTTCGCCATCCCGGGGGGCGGGTGCGCCGTGGTGAAACTGTCTGACGTCAACGCCACCGACATTCGAGCCGCCATCCGGCTGGGCTGCCGCACCATGGCCAGCGTCTTCAACGCCGACGACAACGACATCCCGTTTTTCGGCTCGCAGGTCCGGCCCCACCCGTTTCTGAGCGGCGGCGGAATCGCGGAAGCCCACGTGCCAGGCCGGCACCTCAACGCCCTGCTCAACGCTGAAGACGCGGCCGGCATTGACATCGACGAAGCCGCCGTGGACAAGCACACGCGAGCCGCGTTTTCCTCCTACAGCGGACCGCTGCCGCTACCGCTGTACCGAACCGAGGTCGGTGGCCGCTTGGCCGTGTTCGATCCGCACAACGTCCGCGAGGGGTTCCATGCCCTCTGCGCCCTGGCGCAGTTCCGCGATTCGGCACGCGCTCCGGAAGTCGCGTCCGCCAGCATTGCGGCCATCTTCGAGTACTGGGACCCCGACAGTGGTTGGGACAGCGATCGCCTGGAACGCCGGCACGGGATCGAGTTCCGGCCAGCCGAAACCTTCATCGTTGGCCTTGCCCGTGCCATCGGCCCGTTAGTGAAGTATTTCCGCGCGACCGGCGACGGCGCGGCCCTCGAGCTGGCCATCGTGTTGAAAGACAAGGCGGTCTCGGAGTACTTCCTGGCGGACGGGTCGTACGACGCCCAGCGATTCGGCAGGCACACCCACTCCACGACCTGCGTGATGTCGTCGCTGGCGCAACTGGCGGACCTCACCTCGGATTCCGTTCTGCTGGCACACGTCAAGGCCTTCTACGACCACGGGCTGTGGCGCATTCGCGACGCTCTGGGCTGGGTCATGGAAAACAGCGGCGACAAGAACCTCCACGCCCCGGATCGGGGCGAGGCCAACAACACGGGCGACATTCTGGAAACGGCCCTGATCCTGGGTCGGTGGGGCTATCCCGAGGCGTACCACGACGCCGAGCGCATCCTGCGCGGACACCTGCTGCCCTCCCAATTGCGCGACACCTCGTTCATCGTGGACCCGCCCAATCCCGACCACGTGGACGGTCTGCGGGACGTGGCCGACAGGCATCTCGGTGCCTTCGGGTTCCCGGCGCCCTACGGCCACGAGTCGCTGGGCACTGGTCACGTGTCGTTCAACATGGACATCGTGGGCGGCGCCGTCGGATCGTTGTGCGAGGCCTACCGCGATGCCGCGCGCTTCGACCAAGCGGGCCATTGGGTGAACCTGCTCTTCGATCACGAAACCGCGGCGATCAGCGTCGAGTCGATCTACACCCACCGGGCGCTGTCGATCACGGTCAAGCGGCCGCGACCGCTATTCATCCGCCTGCCGCCCTGGGTTCCGGCCGGAGGCGTCACGGTCGAGGGTATGTCAGGGACGTTCCGGGTCACCCGCGGCTATCTCTTTGCGCCTCAGCCGCCGCTCCGGCAGGCGATCAACATATCGTTCCCACTCCCGCAACAGGAACTGGTGCTGGCGCCCCACCCCCGCGACATCCGCGTCCGACTCCGGGGGGACGCCGTGACTGAGATGGACAACTTCGGCGCCGACCTGACGTTCTTCCACCCAATCGGCTGACCGCTCGCCGCTCGCGTGACCAACGTCTGTCGACTATCCTGCACGCTGCACTGTCGAGAGCGCCGGAGCGGTAGCCTGGCGGTGCAGCCGCCGTCAGGCTGAGGGGGCTCGCTGGAGCCAACGTCGGGCCTTTTCTACGCGCCATTCCGTCGCATTGATGTCCGCCTCGTAAGGACAGACCGATGCAGATCAATACCGAGCAATTCCTCGACGATGGCTTCGTGATTCTGAAGAACGTCATCCCGCCCAACCGGTTGGATGAATTGCGCGCCAGCTTCGAAACGCTGGTCGACCGGCAGCAGGCGATCTGGGCGCGCGATCCCGAGGACCCAGGCAACCACGCGTACAAGGTCAAGCAGCCACGCCTGGCGTTCCAGACCGGGATCGACGAAGCGACGGCCAACACGGTGGATTTCTGTCTGCACGAGAACACGCTGGGCGTCAGCCGCCAGGCGCTGCGCACGTCCGACGCGGCGCCCATCGCGATGTTTCTCATGTGCAATCCGGCGACCCAGTACGGGCCGGATCTGTGGCATCGCGATATCCAGCCCGAGAATCAGGCGCCGCTGGGAGGCCTGCAGGCGGACTTGGTGGCCAATGGGCCGGGCTACGTACAGTGGAACATCCCGCTGTACGACGATGACGTGCTGTGGGTCGTGCCCGGCAGTCATCGCCGCCTGAACACGGGCCAGGAGAACGGCGAACTTCTGCAGGACCGGCGCGCGCCGCTCTCGAGCGGGATGCAGGTCAAGCTCGAGGCCGGCGACGGCGTGATGTATATCAACACCATCCTGCACTGGCCCAGTAACTACAGCACCAAGTTGCGGCGCATCATCCATCTCGGCTACCGCGCGTTTGGCGGCCAGTTGTTTCCCTACATCCAGCGCTTCTATTGGGAGCCCAGCTTCGTCACGCACCTGTCACCCCAGGCGCAAGCCACGTTCCAGCGATTCACCGATTTGGCCGCCCGCGAGGACGATTCGATCGAGGCCTTCTTCCGCGCAATCCTCGATCGGGACGCAGACGGATTCCGTCAGGCCCTGGCCGCGCTGCACCCTGGTGAAACCGGGCGCATGGTCGGGGTGGTTTTGCTGTCGAAGCTGGCGGCCAGGATCGCCACGCTGAAACACTCGGAGGTCGCCGGCCTGCCGGAACGTGAGCGCGCCCAGGCCGTTGGCGAGCAGACGTGGGGGGCGTTCAGCACCTTCGACGATTTCGCGCGGCGCTTCACGGCCGCCGAGATCAAGCAGCTCGAGCGGCGCTTCGCACCCCTGAACGCCAGGCTCAACACCGAGACCGAGCAGTACGTGCCCGGCTTTCAAAGCGGCCCAACGCGCCACGCCTTTGAGGAAATGCCGGCCGATTTCGAGGTGGACGACTTCATCGCAGGCTGGAAGACCGCGTAGTCCAAGCTGCCAGGCGCCCTCGGCTCAATCTGGCTGTGACGCAGCAGGCCATCACCGCGCGAGCGGAAAGCCGGCAATCGCGAGTCAGCGGTTTCCGCCGGTCGATTTATTTTGGGAGCGGGGGACGGGATTCGAACCCGCGACATCCAGCTTGGAAGGCTAGCGCTCTACCATCTGAGCTACCCCCGCCGACAGGACGGTCCGCGGCGGGCAGCGCCGCGAGCACGCGGCACTAATGTCAACGGCCGACCTGGCCGCCTTGATCGTACCGAACCCGCCGCCAGGGATTTTCCCACCACCAAAGGCCGCCGTATCCGCTAACATACTGGCCGCCAGACGGGCGTTCGCCGTTGAGTGGAGCGCGGAGCCCCTCGTCTCAGTGGAATGACCATGCCTTACAACGTTCGAATCCAACAGACGAAGGCAACGCCGCGCGCGTGAGTGACCTTCACTTCGGCCATTTTTCGGCCATTCCCGAGTACCGACAGGTCAACCGCGGCCTCGTCGGCAGACTGCTTGACCGCGCGCCCAATCCATTTGTGCACCTGGACGTGGCCACCGGCGCCGGTCTGATTCCGCAGCTCATAATCGAGGAGGCCACCGCCCGCGGCTACCGCGGCCGCGTGATAGCCCTTGACCGCAACGCGGGCGCCCTGGATATCGCCCGCGAGGCGGTGCTGGGGAACGAGCAGGTCAGCGTGACCTTCGTGCACGGTGACGCGCGTGATGTACGTACGGCCGTGCAAGAGCTTCTGCCGCCGGAGGGCGTCGATTCCGTCAGCATCCACGATGCGATCCACGAAATCGAAGGCGAAGGCAGCCAGCGCCGCGTCTTCGCCTCCTTGGCTGACGTGGCCCGCAGCGGCGCGTTCCTATCCATGAACAGCTCGTTCACTTCCACGTCCATGGCGGTTGGCAACTCAATGCGCGGCCACGGCGAGTGGAAGCTGCACTTCGTACGGCTGACCGGCGCCAAGCGCGAGCGCCGGATCGAGACCCTGGCCTACCGCTCGCCCGAGGACTACAAGCAGATGATTGAGGACGCCGGCTTCCGCGTGATGCACGAGGAAGACCGCGAAGTCATCCTCACCAGAGCCGCGCTTAAAGCCATCTCCCGCTATCCGGAGTTTGTGCGCGGCATGGCCAGGGACCTGACCTTCACGCGCGAGTTGAGCCTGACCGAGTTGAGTGACGCCATGAGCGCCGCCGTGGACAAGATCCGCTACGATTTCCTGCCGCGCCTCTGGTACGGCGTCATCGCCCAGAAAGCCGCCTCCGAACCCGCCTAGGCCGGCACGGCGTCCCTACTCCGCACCCGCCAGATAGCGCCACCACGTGCGCCGCGCCTGGCCCATGGCCGCAAATCCATCGCCCGCCCAGGGGTGCTGACGACGCGCGTCGTTGTAAAACGCCTCGATCTCCGCGTCATCCCAGCCAGCCGTGTTGAACAGGCCTTGCTGCGGTACACGCGGTAGGTAGCGGATCTTGAACATGAACCGCCACTGGTCGGTCTGGTTGGGCTGCGCGCAGTGCCACAGCGACTCGTGCATGAACGCAATCCGTCCTCCGGGACCTGTCAGCTGTCGCTGCCCCAGGAAATTCTTGTAGCGCGTCACGTCGTGATAGCTCACGCGGCGCACGTGCGTCCCCGGCAGGACGAGCGTAGGCCCCATCTCGGCCGGAGCGTCGTGCGGGAAGTAGCAGACCAGGATGTCGAACTGCCGCGGATGGTCCACCGCCAGGCTGGAGTCCACGTGCCAGCGCTGTGCCTCACGCTTGCCGGGAGCGACCGTGTGCAGGTACGAGTGGTCATGCACCGGATCAGGTCCCACCAGGCTCTCAACAACGCCCTGCACGGCCGGCAAGTCGAAAACCTGGCGCACCGCGTCGGAGTAGTCCCAGAACTCGCGCGGCTTGTTCGGGTCGTAGCCCCTGTTCCTGGGGTAGGCCAAGGCGTCACGGTGGACCTGCGCATTTAACTCAGCGGGGATCAGATCGCCGAATTCCACAAAGCCGTCAGCGACAAAACGCGCCATGTCGATCGCCCGCAGGCGCTGGCTAGTGGGAGTGGTGGTCGTCATCGGCCGGCTCCACGGATACGAAACGCTCAAGCACATATTCCCACGGCAGCGGGCCGGATTCATGCTCGGCGCCCCGAGGGTACGTTGGCAACCGGGGTAATTGCAGCACGCGCCAGCCGTGGTGCATGGCATCCACCACCGACGCGTAGGGCGGTTCGGGCTGGTCCCCAGCCTGCATCTGCTGATCGCCGGCGGGACGCGCCCCATCGTAGAGCGCCCAAGCCACGGTCGGCGCACCCAGATCAGGTTCGGCCAGATGGAGGATCAGGATCTGCTGTCGCGTTTCGGAAGTCACGATGGGTTCTTGGCAATCGTGGGCTGCGCGCCGTCGGCAACATGGTAAACCGCGCCTTGTCTCAGGCGGTGGGCGGCGGCGGGCGGCGAACACGCCGCGCCCGTGGGATGCTGGGCGACTCGCCTCGCGCGATCCGGAGTGGACATGCAGCTGGTTCGGTTTACCAAGTTCTGGGAAGACCTGAGCGTTCGCCAACTCGGTGAACGCGCTCGTGAACTCGGCTACGACGGCCTGGACCTCGCCGTCCGCGACGGTCATGCCATCAATGCGGCCAACGTGGCCGACGAGTTGCCCGGCGCCGTTCGTGCCTGGCGGAAGCTCGGCGTCGACTGCCCGATGATCTCCGCTTCAACAGACCTCATCGACGCCGACGCCGACGACGCCGTGACGCTGTTCGAGGCCGCGGCCGCGGCTGGCGTGCCGCGCATCAAGATCGGGTACTTCAAGTTCAATCCGGGCGACTCGTTCGAGGAACAGTGGTCGCTCGCCCGCCGCTGCCTCGATGGCTTTGAACGCCTTAGCCGCAGAACCGGCGTGCAGACCATGTACCACACGCACAGCGGCCAGTGCCTCGGGTCCAACTGCGCCGGCATGCGCCATCTCCTGCAGGACTACGACCCGCGGCAGGTTGGCGCCTACGTGGACCTTGGCCACCTGGCCATCAACGGCGAAGACGTCCAGATCGGCCTGGCGATGCTGCGCGACCGCCTCGCGGCCATCGGCGGCAAGGACGCGCGCCACTTTCCGGACCAGCGACCGACCCGCCGGGCGCGCTTCGCCGATGGCTTCGTCCTTCTGGGACAAGGCGCCGCCGAGTGGCCCGAAGCGATTGCGCTGCTCAAGGTCTGGGGTTTTAGCGGCCCCATCACCGTCCACACCGAGTACACGACCGATCAGGACGTAATTGGCGCCGTCGGCGCGGGCGAATACACCGCCGAAGCCATCGCCCTTCGCAAGCGCGGCGAAGTCGAGGACCTGGCCTATCTGCGCGGCCTGCTGAACTAAACAAAGGCCAGATGCACGCCCGCTACCTGTCGGCGTGCGCCGAGCCGAGCGGCGAAAACCTCAGGCCGTCAGCGTGCGGATGCCGTATCGGGGAATATTGACATTCCTGGTCACCAGGATCAGCCCCTCGGCCTGCGCCTGCGCCACCAGCATCCGGTCAAACGGGTCCGTGTGCAGCAACGGCAAGCTCCCCGCCTGCTCCGCGTGGAGCGCCGTTATGGGCAACTCGCTGAACCCCACGGTCCCAATCGACTCGATGAGGTCTGGCGGTACGCGAAGCTTGTTCAACGCTCTTTTGATAGCGATTTCCCAGACGCTGGCGGCGCTGACGTATACCGCGTTGCGTGGGTCGGCAATTGCCGTTCGGGCTTGCGTGCGTAGTATTTCCGGCGACTCAAGCGCCCACAGCAGAGCGTGGGTGTCCAGCAATAAGCGCTGGCTTCCGGTGCTATACGGGGTCAATGCTCCCCTTGCCCTCAAAGGCGTCGATCACATCCTGCGGCGTCTCATCGAAGTCCGGGGCCATCCAGATCTTGCCCTTCAACAAGCCCAACGGGCGCGGCTTTGTAGCGCCTCGGTACGGCCGAAGGTACAGATACGGCTCACCGTCGCGAGCAATGACGACTTCCTCGCCCTGCCAAGCTCGCTCGCCTAGCTTGGACAGGTGCGTCTTGGCCTCATGCATATTGACTTGCACACCTCACCTCCGCCCGTGGTTAGCTAACCTTAGCTAGCATACCGGACAGCTTACCGCCGGCTGCGCCAAGCGCCAGAACGACTGAGCACTGTGGCGACGACCGTTGCACCTCACGGTTAGCCCACACCGTTGCTTCCCTTGCCATTGAAGGCGTCGATCACTTCCTGCGGCGTCTCATCGAAGTCCGGGGCCATCCAAATCTGGCCTTGCAAGTCTCCTGGCTGCCGTCGCTTTGCCGCGCCTCGGTACGGCAAGAGGTACAAATACGGCTCACCGTCTCGGGCAATGACGACTTCCTCGCCCTGCCAAGCCAGTTCGCCCAGCTTGGACAACTGCGTCTTTGCCTCGTGCATGTTGACCTTCACGGCACTCCTCCATGCGGTTAGCTAAGATTAGCTAAGCCTAGCACGCCGCCAATTGGGCCCAACGCCAACAGGAACCGTGGCGTATGTGTCCGACGTCGATGGCCGCGGTCGAGGGTCGAAGGCGCTAGCCTTCCGTATGGACTTTCCACGCCTCAACCTGCCCGCCCGCTTCGTCCCCAATCGCGTGCTGACGCATCAAGACTTGTCGCGGGGCGAACCGATGACCCTGGCCAACCTCGAAGGCTCGGGCTGTATTCGTCGAATCTTCGTGGCCACGGTCCGTCGGCCGTCCCCCGGCAACCAGCGCCAGACGGTGCTGCGAATGTTTTGGGACGGCTCGGACACACCGGCCGTGGAAGCGCCGCTTGGCGACTTCTTCGGCCAGCTGCACGGGCTCCCGCCGTACCCACTCAACTCGCGATACCTCATTTCGCAGGCCCATGCCGGGTACACGGCCACCTTTCACATGCCGTTTGCACGCGGTGCGCGCATTGAGGCCGAGGCCGGCCCGGACGTCGATCCACCGCGAATCATCCTGTTCGTCGACTGGCACGCCTACCCAGACGGCTCGCTGGAGGAGCCCTTGCGTTTCCACGCCCAGTTCCGACGCGAGAACCCCTGCGAGGCCTTTGGCCGCAACTATCTGCTGTTGGACACCGTTGGCCGCGGCTACTTCCTGGGCTTCAACTACGGCGTGGCCGTGCGTGACGGTCGTGCTCGCTGGTCACACGCCGGCGCCGAGAACATCTACATCACCAACGAAACCGGAGCGCCCGAGGGGGCCTTCGCGTACCTACGCGGCGGCGGCGGCGAGGACAGCTTTGGCGCGTCCTATGGCGGCGTGCTGCATCAGCCGTCCTCGCACCTGGATCAGGGCGTGCCCTACTACGCCCAGGAAGATCTTGGCCCCGCCTTTGCCCGGCACACGCTCGCCGCCTACCGCTTCTTTGCGTCCGACGCCATCCCATTCAACCGGTCGATCCACGTGCGCTTTGGCTCGATGGCCAACGACATCTGCAGCACGGCCTACTGGTACCAGGAACCGCCCCACCGACCCTTCGTCAAACTGCCGGGGTGGCGCCAGTTGCTGCGCGACACCGAACTACCATTCGCGGCCACCGGAGCGCCGATGCCCCCATCTCACTGGCGGGTCTTCGGTCCATTCCATCCCGATGCGATAGCGGCATTACACGAGGCAGCCGATCAGGACGACCCCGCCGCAGCTTCCGACCGAACGGGCTACCCAAGCGATTCGCCCTGGCGGCACGAAGACCGGCACATCGCGCGCTGGGTCCCCGCTGAGGAGATCCACGGCTTCGTTGACTTCGGGTTGGCCTTCCGCCCCGCCGACCCCGGAAACTCCGTCACCTGGCCCGCGGTTGGCCTGGCGCAGACGTGGCTGCACGTAGACGCCGACACCGCGGCCACGTTCTATCTCGGCTGGGCGCACGAGCTGCAGCTGCGCGTGGCCGACGGCCCCTGGGAAGCGCTGGGAAGCCACGCCTACTTTCAGAACGGCACTCGCAGCGTCAACCTGCACGCCGGGTGGAATCGCGTGCAGGTCACGCTGGACAGCCCCGAGGCCGGCATTGAGGGCGCCACCTGGGGCGCCTGGACCTTCGGACTCCGTGCCGTCGACAACCATGGGATCGAGATCACGCCCCACCTGGAGCGCGGCGACTAGCAACCAGCCCCAGCGGCGCCCACGCGGCCGAATGGCAGGCCCGTGAGACGGCGTAACGCGGAGATCTTGTTGACCGCGTACTCGCCCCAGGCTCGGTCGGGGAGGCGAGATTTGAACTCGCGACCTCGGCGTCCCAAACGCCGCGCGCTGCCAGGCTGCGCCACTCCCCGTCTACGCCCATCGTATCGCCACCTGGGCAGGGCAGGGCGGACCGGCGCACGGCAAACCGCGTCAGGCCGGCCCCTGCCTCTAACGTCACCCCTCGGTGCTGGGTCCTACCCGGCTGGCGCGTCCGGATCGGATGGAACGCCGGGCACCTTGCTCACGCCCCAGCGCGCCGCCTCGTCCTTATTTTCCTCCACCCACTTGTTGAAGGCCGCCGGAAACCGAGCCCTTGCTTCGTCGATCCCAACCACGTAGCGATTGGGCCACGCCTGATACGTGGAACGGAACGTCCCGGTGCGGGTCTTGCCATCGGCCAGCAGGACGGTGCGCGTGACTGAGGCCTTAACTCCCGGCTTGGCGTGCTCCACCTGCTTTTCGAAATCCGGCTCTTCCTCGGCGTTCACGATGCCCTGGTCCTGCGGCGGGTCTTCCCAGTCCCACAGCCGCGGTTTGCCTAGCGTGACCTTGCGTCCGTCGGCGGCCCCCCAAATCTCGAAATCCAGCATCGCGAGCCGCCGGTCGATCAACACGCGCAACATAATCGGCTGCGCATAGTCATTCGTGAACTTCAGATCAATGCCGGGCGAGAAGATGGTCGAGTCATAGCCGATTGGCGCGCTGCCCATCTCGTAATAGCGGACCCGGTACAGGTGCGGCCAGCGTTCCTCGATCGGTAGCCCGGCGGCCAGCGCGGCGCGAAAAAGCGTGGTCGACACCTGGCAGATGCCGCCGCCGATCCCCCGCTCGGTCCGGTCTTCCACGATCACGCTGCCTTCCACCCAGCCCTCGGCCTTGGTGAAGGCGCCAATACGCTCGTTGAACGAAAAGGTCTCGCCCGGGCGCACCACCATGCCGTTCAGCTTGGCTGCCCCCACGGCAATGTTCTTGTCGCGGTAGTCGGGAGAGCCCTTGTATATCGACGAACCGACGCCGAGCAGGTCCTTGATTCCCAAGACATTCGAGAAAGTGTCGAAGTCCTTGTTCAGCAGGATCAGCGGCACCTCCACGCGGCGCTCGCCCGGCTGCCGCACCGCGTCCAGGATGGCGCCTTCCAGCGCGGGTCGATCGAGTCGCTGACCCGGATGACCCGGCTGAAACGCCAGCACTCGATCCTGCTTCTCGTCGAAATCAAATTCGCCGTGGCGCGACTCTGCCGTCAACGTGTCCTCGATCTTCAGGAAGAGGTCGTTGAAACGCGTGATCTCAATGCTTGGAGTAATACCGGCCGCATCACGTGTGATCACCAGCGCCTGCCGCAACTGCGCCGGTTCCAGGGTCCAGCCTCCCGTCCCGTGCATGAGCCAGATGGGCTGCCCAATTAGCTGGCGAACGGTGGCCAGCGCCGCTTCGGCGTCGGACGTGGATACGGTCGGTTCATCCTGGCGATACCGCAGATCAATCACGTGGCCCACGGCGCGCAGCGCCAGGCCGGCCTCCAGGTCCGTCAGCGCCTGCTCCACGTCCACCACCCGACCCAGTTGACCCGGCGTCAAGCTCACCCGTCCATCATCGCGCAGCTCCAGATCGGCGCTCGCCGACGGTTGGTCGAAGCCGACAGAAAGGGACTTGAGGTAGCCGCGGGAAACCTCGCGGTCGTACGAGATGACTGGCGTCGTGGGGTTCGCTGCCGCCGGTGCACCGACCATGCGGTCCAGCACACCGCCCGCTTCCTGAGTCCCCACGATCTCGCGCAGCGGTGTGCGAAAGTCGGCCCGCAGTCCTATGTCGGCACCGGATGGCCGCCACTCCCGGCCGTCCAACCGAACGATGGCCGGACGGTCCAGAAACGGCCGCCAGGTCGCTTCCAGACGCTGTACGGCTGCCTCGGGGCTAAGCCCGCCAACGTCAACCCCGCCAACCGTCACGCCCTCGGGCAGGCCGTCCGAGCGACTCGCAAGCAGGGTAGCGACGAACGCGGCAGGAGCGGCGGCAACCGCGCCCGTAAGCCCGGCCAACAGCAATGTGCGACGGTTCATTCGGTGAGCTTCACCCGCCGCGCGGATTCCAGCGGCGACCCATCTCAGTCACAGATTTCAGTGTAGCGACCATTGACTCGCCGGTAGCAGCCGAGCCGCCGCGCATTTGGCACGCGCTTCCTGCGGCGGTTAGGTCAATCTTAGGGAACCGTGGGCCCGCTGCGGGCGCCAAATTGCGCCGTGTCCTTCTGCCCCGCGCTCACGGCCGGGAACGCGAACGGCGTAACCTGGCTCGGTGGAGGCTTGTCAACGCAGGCCACCAGCGCGCAGGAAGCCACCACGGCCGTCGCCAGCAGCAGCACGCGTCGTCGTCCAACGCCGGCCTCCATGCCACTCCGATCCTGGGACATTGCGGTCGCCGCCGTCCACGGCTGGCTGCCGGCCCTTCGGTCCACGCTATGAGCGATCACACCCCAGGCAACTCCTACCGTCAGGCCTCCACCTCCCGCATGAGGCCCAAACGCCACGCCCCGCACCCGCTACCGCTCGGCGCCAGAATGCCGAGCCCGTCCAGGAGCAAGGCAATCATGCGGCTGACGCCTAGCACGGGACTAGATCACGCACCAAACAATCAATTCAGGCCACGATAAACCACTTGACGATCAGTTCCAAATCAAACAAGCTGCGCAGGTGAAGCGGAGTGGGTTGAGGCGAGCGTCCACCGGCGGCAGGCAGTCTGTCGAAATCCGAGTTGGCCCGCCTCCCGAGAGGGGACAGTATGAGCAATCGCCCATCAAGGCGTACCATCCTGCGCATCGCGGGAGTTGGCGCCATCGGCGTCAGCGGCATGGCCATCCTGGCCGCTTGCGGCGAGTCGGAACCCGAGGCTGCCCCCGCTGCTGCGGCGCCGGCCGCCGCCCCGGCCATGACCGCGGCGCCAGCAGCGGCAGCCGCGGCTGCTCCGCCCCAGGCCGAGACGGTCACGCTCAGCTACGTCGGCGACCACACCTCCGGTCCGCGCGGCGCGGCCATGCAGTGGGGACTCAAGCAGTACGCCAGCCTGCGGCCAAACATTTTCGTCAAGTTCATTCCGCAGCCGGCCGACTACGCCACCAGCGTGTTTCCGTTACAGATGGCCGCCGGTACCCAGGCCGAGGTCGCCATGCTTGACGGCGGCATGCTTGGCGCCTTCGTCAGTGACGGTGGATTCACCGAGATCAACGACGGCCTGGCCAAGCGCGACGACTACATTGCCGAGGACTATTACTTCATCCCCGACTTGTACACGGTCAATCACGACCACGCGCACGGCGAGGGGTCGAATCCGTCCAACGTGATTGAGGGCGCGCAGTTCGGAATGCCGTTCCAGGGCGCGCTTGGCGGCATCGTGATGAACACCACCATGGGCGAGGAAGCCGGGGTGGAGTTTCCCAGCGAGGGCTGGACCTACGAGAACGAGTTCCTCGAGTCCTGCAAAAAGGTCACGGATCCCGACACTGACCAGTGGGGCACTTGGGCCCACAACGGCTACGAGTTCCACTGGAGCCCCATGGCGTTCATGTCGGGCGCCAAGGCCATGCGCAATGCGGACGAGACGGAGCTGGCCATCTTTGAAGACGGCGGGGACTTCGGTCTGAACTTCTCCGTGGGTCTGATCCACGACGAGAATGTCTCGTTCCCGCTCGCCGACAACAAGCGGTTGGCGGGTGAGTTCGGTAACCCGTTCGCCGCGGGCAAGGTGTGGTCGTGGCTAAGCTCCGTGGTGTACACCACCGGCTACCACGTGCCGCGCATCAAGGACCGCTTCACATGGTCGCTCGGCCCCATGCCGTTGGGGTCGCTCGGAACAGAAATCCACGAGTGGAATGACCAGCCGCACTTGGTCACGAACGGCGCGCAGCGCTACGGCACCATTGAGGAGGCGATTGACCTCATCCTCTTCCTGGGCGGTCCGGACTACCAGGGCCGAGTGGCCATTGACCGAGGCCACCTGCCCATGCACCGGGGCGTCTTCGATTCGGTCGACGCCAAAGCGCCTCCGCCCGAGGGCATGGAGTGGCTCAAGCGCTACGCCGACGTTGACAACGTCAACCGCCACCTGATGATGGGTCTCCCGGCCTGGTGGGAGATGTACGAGTGGCGCAAGGCGCCGGACGCCGCCTACCTGGGTGAAAAGTCGGTCGACGAGGTGATCGAGGAGGCCAAGAGCCAGGCGCGCTTGGCTCTCGCCGGTCAGCGCGATCTGCTCAACGCCGGTCGCCAGAAGTTCGGCTTCCCGGCGCTCTAGTCCTGGCCAGCGTCCCAAGCTGGGACGCCGACAAAGTCAAGGCCCGGCGCTTCGGCGCCGGGCCTTGACATTTGTACCGCCGCTCATTGCTCAGAACGAATCCACGAGCATCGGGTCAGGCAAATACCGCGCCTTCGCTAGGTCAGCGCGAGACTTCCTCTTGAGCGAAGCGATGGCGGCAGCGCCGCCGGGCTACATGCGCGTGCGCAGCCGGTTGGTTCGCTCTTCGCTATACGGGAACGGATTGTCGCGCGTTCCGGCGCCTTCGTCTTCCGTGCCACAAGCCGCAACCGCAAGCGTGGCTACGACGGCGGCGCTCAATGCCAGCAGCCGTCGCCGCTCGATTCGCGAGCCCGCGGAAGGTGCTGTCAGAATCAGTCGTGCCTTGTCACTGCCCATGAGAACCTCGCGAGTGCGCAAGCAGCGTCTGCTATGACCTTGAAGTATATCCGCACCGCGCGAACCGCTGGCGCCCGCGCCGCTGAATCCATTCTCCCGCGCCTCAGCTCGCGCGTTCACTCAGAGCCTCTGCTTGACACACGACCATCCTGGAACCGCGGCGCGTCTACGAACCGCCGCTCGCCTGATATTCCTGCCGCAACCGCTCGCGTTCCTTTGGGTCGTACTCATAGGTTCCCCGCGGTCGCGTGCGGGCGAACTTGTAGTAGCCCTCCTCGTCCCGCGACGGGTCCCCAAAGCAGGAACTCAGCGCGCCGCCGCCGGCAACCATGACAATCGACCCGAACACGTCGCGCAACAGCCGCCGCCGTGCTATCCCCACCGTCGATACCTTCCAGCCAGCCATCTGCGCGATTCCGCTACCGTCAGAACACCGCCAATCCTACGCGAGCCTCGGGTTGTCGGTAGCCGTGGGCAAGCTGCAATGGCTGGTGCGAGCCCGCCGACGGTGAAACATCCTTGGAGAGCCTCGCTGACGTCGACAACTCACGACGCCTGATCGGGGCGGCGCGAAATCACGCCGGCAGCCCCCGGCCGGACATTTTATTTCTGGAGACGGTGTGCACGGTTGGCTTTCCGTCACAGTCGACCGCCAGATTCGCTTGCTGGCAGGCTGGTCCACCGTTCCCTCAACCACGAGTCAGCGGATATCCTGCCGCCATGGCAGCCAGGCGTCGGACCACGCGAGCCAAGTCCAGTGCAATTGCTATCCGCCGCTGGCGCGAGGCCAAGGCCGTGCGCCGCGCCCGCGCCGCCGAGATCATCCACCGCCTGCGCGAGCTGTACCCGGAAGCCGCTGCCGAGCTGAACTACCGCAATCCGTTCCAGTTCCTGATCGCCGTTATCCTTTCCGCCCAGACCACCGACATCACCGTCAACCGCGTCACACCCGAATTGTTCCGGCGCTATCCCACGCCCCTGGCCCTGGCCGCGGCCCCCCAGCTGGAGGTTGAGGAAGTGATCCGCCAGACCGGCTTCTTCCGCAGCAAGGCCCGCGCCATTCGCGAGACCGCCGCCCAGCTGATGCACGAATTCGACGGCGAAGTCCCGCGCACCATGCCGGAGTTGCTGCGCCTCCGCGGCGTGGCCCGCAAGACCGCCAACGTCGTCCTGGGAGAAGCCTTCGGCATTCCCAGCGGCGTGGTGGTGGACACCCACGTCAAACGCCTGTCGCAGCGCCTGGGCCTCAGCCGTGCCACCGACCCAGTCAAGATCGAAGACGACCTCACCGACACGCTGGACCAGGACGATTGGATCTTCGCCGGCATCGCAATCATCTGGCACGGGCGCCGCGTCTGCGACGCCCGCAAGCCCGACTGCGACGGCTGCATCCTGAACGACATCTGCCCCTCGTCCACCGCACCGGTCCGACCGACCGCCTCGCCCTTCCAGGCGGTCCGCGCATGAAGATCACGGGAATCGAGGTCATCATCAAGTACGTGCGCTGGCGCGAATGGCTGTTCGTCCGCGTCTCCACGGACGAGGGCTTGTTCGGCTGGGGCGAGGGTTCCACCTCCGACCGCGGCCGCGCCGTGGCTGCCGTCATCCAGCAGTTCACCCCCCGCCTGCTGGGACGCGACTCCTCGGCCATTGAGCTGATCTGGCGCGACCTCTACACCGGATGGCGTGGCGGTCCTATCGTCAACAGCGCCATCTCCGCCATCGACGGCGCCCTCTGGGACCTTCAGGGCAAGCGCCTCGGCGTCCCGGTCTGGAAGCTGCTCGGCGGACCCATCCGCCGCAAGGTCCGCGTGTACGCCGGCGGCGTCTCCCGCTGGCTTGACTCGGTGGCCGGGCACGTGGACGGCGCCGTCCGCGCCCAGAACCAAGGCTACCGCGGCGTCAAGGTGACCCCGTTCGGCTCACCCGGCGAGCGGACCGACGGTGCAGCCATCCGGTTCGCCGCCGAACTCGTCCAAGGCATTCGCGACGCCACCGGCCCCGACTTCGAGATCCACATCGAGTGCGCCGAGCGCCTCACGCCGCGCCTGGCCATCGAGGCCTCCCGGGCGCTTGCCCCATCGCGGCCCGTCTGGCTGGAAGAACCCATCCCGGCCGAGAACTCCAGGGCCATGTGTGCGCTGGCCCCGCGCATGGCAACCCCCATCGCTTGCGGCGAGAAGCTCTTCAGCCGTCAGGACTACCGGGAACTGCTGGAAGGCCAGGGCGCGGCCTTCATTCAGCCCGACCTTACCCACGCCGGCGGCATCACCGAAGTCCGCAAGATCGCGGCCGCCGCCGAGACCTATCACGTCCAGGTGGCCCCGCATAACTCCGGCGGGCCGGTATCCGCCGCCATGGCCATGCAGATCGCCGCGGTCACGCCCAACTTTCAGGTGCTGGAAACCGCCTATCCGGAGTACGACCTACGCCGCCGCGTCGGTGGCGAGGCGATGGAGATCCACGACGGCTACATGCACCTCAGCGACGAGCCCGGCCTGGGCATCGGCGACCTCAACCTCGAAGCGCTCGAAGATGAAGCCGACGGCCCCGAACCCTACTACCCCTGGCGCACCTTCATCGAGTAGCGCCAGCCCCGCTCGCGGCCAGCCTCGTTCCCGCTGGTGGTGAGCGCATCGAATCACCGCTCCCCGACTCAGGGGCGTACACTTTGCCCAATTCTGTACGCCGCCCCTGGAGGCCGCCATGTTCGATGCCGTCCACCACATCGCTTACGTCGTGCCCGACCG
>JAKZUJ010000154.1:0-6070 GCA_047516685.1 Chloroflexota bacterium
GAGGACGCCCGCCGCGCCGGCTTCGTCCGTGTCCGCGTGGACGGACAGGTTGTCCCAATCGACGAAGCGCCCGCTCTCGACCGCAACCTCTGGCACGACATCGACATCGTGGTGGACCGCCTGGCCGCGAAAGCCGACTCGCGCATGCGTCTGGCCGACTCCCTGGAGACCGCGCTCAAGCTGGGTGAGGGCTTCGTCACCATCCAGATCGTCGACGGCGACGAAATGACGCTCAGCGAGCGCCTGGCCTGCAAGAACGGCCACGTCAGCCTGGCCAATCTTGAACCTCGCTTGTTCTCCTTCAACACCCCGCACGGCGCCTGTTCGGACTGCAGCGGCCTGGGGTCCAAGCTGGAGTTCGACCCCGCCCTGATCATTCCCAACCGCACGCTGTCAATCGCGCAGGGCGCCATTGCCCCCTGGGTCAAGGCGCATACCCGTGAGTCCTCGCTTACCCGCCACGTCATTGAGGCCCTGGCTCGCAAGTACGGTTTCCGCACCGCCACGCCGGTCGAGCGGCTGGACCCGGCCATCGTGGACGTCATCCTCTTTGGCGCCCCGGGGCAACCATTGGTGGTGGAGTACACCAACGCCGCCGGCCGGCGGCGCGCCTACGAGTTCGAGTTCGAAGGCGTTATCCCCACCCTGCGCCGCCGCCACGACAACACCGAGTCCGACTACATTCGCGGCGAGATCGAGCGCTACATGGCGCGCCGCATGTGCCCGTCGTGCCAAAGCGCCCGGCTGCGCCCCGAATCGTTGGCCGTCACCGTTGGTGGGAGCTCCATTCACGCCGCCACCGACTTGACCATCCAGGCCGCCGCCGAGTTCTTTGCCGGCCTCAAACTGAGCAAGCGCGACGCCACCATCGCCGTCCAGGTGCTCAAGGAGATCAACGCCCGCCTGGGTTTCCTGGAGGCCGTGGGTCTTGAGTACCTCACCTTGGGGCGCTCCGCCGAAACCCTGTCCGGTGGCGAGGCCCAGCGTATCCGCCTGGCCACCCAGATCGGCTCCGGCCTCGTTGGCGTCATGTACATCCTGGACGAACCCAGCATCGGCCTCCACCAACGCGACAACGCCCGCCTGGTCCGCACCCTGAAAGGGCTGCGTGACCTGGGTAACACGGTGATGGTGGTTGAGCACGACGAGGAGACCATCCGCTCCGCCGACTGGGTAATCGACATCGGCCCGGGCGCCGGCGAGCACGGCGGCGCCGTCGTGGCCGAAGGCACGCCCGACCACATCGAACGCCACCCCCATTCGCTCACCGGCGCGTTCCTGGCCGGGCGCGAATACATCTCAATCCCGCCCGCGCGGCGCGAGGGCAACGGCGCGCGCCTCACGCTGGAAGGCGTACGCGCCAACAACCTCAAGTCCCTTGACGTCGCGTTCCCGCTCGGCTGCTTTATCTGCGTCACCGGTGTGTCGGGCTCCGGCAAGAGCACCCTCATTGAGGACGTGCTCTATCGCGCGCTGGCCCAGCGCATCTGGGGCAGTCGCAGCGTGCCGGGCGAGCACTCGCGCATCCGCGGCCTGGAACACATCGACAAAGCCATCGAGATCGACCAGTCCCCCATCGGCCGCACGCCGCGCTCCAACCCAGCCACCTACACCAGCGCCTTCACCCCCATCCGCGACCTCTTCGCCGCCGTCCCGGAGTCCCGAGCCCGCGGCTACAAGCCCGGGCGGTTCTCGTTCAACGTCAAGGGCGGTCGGTGCGAAGCCTGTGAGGGTCAGGGCCTCATCCGCATTGAGATGCAGTTCCTGCCCGATGTCTACGTCACCTGCGAGGTCTGCCAGGGCGCCCGCTACAACCGCGAGGCCCTGGACATCACCTACAAAGGCAAGACCATCGCCGACGTGCTGGCCATGACGGTGGAAGAGGCCCACGTCTTCTTCCAGAACATCCCCACCATCGAGCGCAAGCTGGGCACCATGGTGGACGTGGGCCTGGGCTACATCCGGCTGGGTCAGCCAGCCACCACCCTCTCCGGCGGCGAAGCCCAGCGCATCAAGCTGGCAGCCGAACTCTCCAAGCGCGCCACCGGCAAGACCGTCTACATCCTGGACGAACCCACCACCGGCCTGCACTTCGCCGATACCCGCAAGCTCATTCAGGTCCTGCAACGGCTCGCGGACGCCGGCAATACCATCATCGTCATTGAGCACAACCTCGACGTCATCAAGTCCGCCGATTGGTTGATTGACCTGGGACCCGACGGCGGCGACGCCGGCGGCGAAATAATCGCCGAGGGCACGCCCGAAGACGTGGCCGCCACACCCGCCAGCTACACCGGCCAATACCTCCAGCGCGTCCTGTACCCCGACAGCCGCCGTCCGCGCCCCTCCAGCAACGGCCGCACGCGATCCTCTCGCAGCGCTGCCCGCGCGCGGGCCCCCGCGACTGCGTGACTCGTATCGAAGGACAGGGAACCATGGCAGCACAGAGCCGTCGATTTGAGGACTGCGGTGCCGGCGGCCCCGCGACTGCGTGACTTCTATGGAAGGACAGGGATCCGTGGCAGCACAGAGTCGTCGATTTGAGGACTGCGGTGCAGTCGTTACCGGCGGCGCGACCGGCATTGGCGGCGCGATTGCCGAGCGGCTGGCCGCCGAGGGCGCCGCGGTGCTCATCGCCGACATCAACGCTGAAGCGGCCGCCACACGCGCGGCCAGGATTAAGGCCGCCGGTGGAACAGCCGCCGCCTGCACCACCGACGTCGGTCAGGAGGAGCAGGTCCGGGCCATGATCGAGTCCGCCGTCGACCGCTGGCACCGGCTGGACATCATCGTCAACAACGCCTACCCCGCCATGGAAGCCGTGACCGGCGGCGCTGAGGACGTGACGCCCGACGCTTACGACCGCGCCATGGCCGTCCTGGTCAAGGCCAGCTATCTATCGGCCCGGTTCGGCGTACCCCACCTGCGCCGCGGCGGCGGGGGGAGCATCGTCAATATCTCCAGCATCCACGGCCTGCTCGTCGCCCCCGGCGCCTTGGTCTACGAAACCGGCAAGGCCGCCCTCATCGCCGCCACCCGCCAGATGGCCGTGGAATATGGGCGCGACGGCATTCGCGTCAACGCCATTGCGCCCGGCCACATCGTCACCGAGAACATCCAGGCCGGCATTTGGGACGCCAACCCCTCCGGACTGGAATTCTTCAAGGCCCAATACCCCGTCGGCCGCTGCGGACGTCCCGCCGACATCGCCGCTGGGGTGGCCTTTCTCTGCTCCCAGGACGCCTCATTCATCACCGGCCACACCCTCGTCGTCGACGGCGGCCACTCCCTCCAAATCCAGGAAAACTTCGGCGTCGCCCAAGCCCAATACATAAAAGACCACCCCAACACCCAACTCCCCTACTAACCACTCCCAGCCCGCTCGCCAGCCTCATCCCTCCCCTGCGGGAGAGCACCAAAGTGCGGCGTCTCCGTCTATATCCCTCTCCTGAGGGAGAGCAACCGTGTTGGGGCGTCAAGGGCTGGGGCGAGGGGTCTCCCTCTTATCCCTCTCCTTGGGGGAGAGGGTAGGGTGAGGGGTCTTCCGGTCGAGGCGCCGCTCCTTCTCCTTCGCCCGTGAGGCAGAGCAACCGTGCGCGGCGTCAAGCTCGTCAGGCCTGCGTCCGTCTTCTCCCGCTCCCAGTGGAAGAAGGTCAAGGCGAGGAGTCTCCGTCTATATCCCTCTCCTGAGGGAGAGGACGAGAGTGAGGGGTCTCCGTCTTAATCCCTCTCCTGGGGGAGAGGGCAGGGTGAGGGGTCTTCCGGTCCCGGTCCACCCAAGGCAGAGCAACCGTGCGCGGCGTCAAGGGTTGGGGTGAGGGGTCCTCCGCGCACCCCAACCCACCCCCAGCCCCCAACCGTTCATGGCGAGCCTGTCCTGAGCTTGCCGAAGTGGCCTGTCCTGAGCCCTGCCGAAGGACCGGCCCAGAGTCTTCGCAGCGCCTGTCCTGAGCCTGTCGAAGGAGCCGTGTCGAACCACACCCCATCAACCCCACACCCCGAGCACTCGGTTCCATTCCGTCAGCCCAACGTCTTCGCCCAATCTTGCGCAGGCCCAACGTCTCAAACCCGCCCGCTTCCCACGCAACACTCATCCTCGGAGCACCCGTGGCACCATGACGCACGCGCACTCAACTTTGTCCAGGACTCACCCCATGGCCGCCCGACGCTCCAACACCGGCGCGGCCCTCGACTACCGCGCCCAACTCTGGAGCATGGCCGACGCCCTGCGCGGCAGCATGGACGCCGCCGAGTACAAGCACGTCGTCCTTGGCCTGATATTTCTAAAGTACATCTCCGACGCCTTCGAAGAGCGCCACGCACTGGTGCTCGCCGAATGGGGTGAAGAGGCCGCCGAGGACCGGGACGAATACATCGCCGAGAGCATTTTCTGGGTGCCGCCCGAAGCGCGCTGGCCGGTTCTGCAAGCGCAAGCGCACCAGCCCACCATTGGGACGGCCGTTGACGACGCCATGGCCGCTCTCGAGCAGGACAACCCGGCCCTGCAGGACGTGCTGCCCAAAGACTACGCCCGGCCAGCCCTGGACAAGACCCGCCTGGGCCAGGTGATCGACCTGGTGAGCAACATCAAGCTGGGCGGTGCCGAGGCCCGCGCCACGGACGTGCTGGGCACTGTTTACGAATACTTCCTCGAACAGTTCGCCATTGCCGAGGGCAGAAAAGGCGGCGAGTTCTACACCCCGCGCAGCGTGGTGCGGCTCCTGGTGGAGATGTTGCAGCCCTACCAGGGCCGTGTCTACGACCCCTGCTGCGGCTCTTCCGGCATGTTCGTGCAGTCGGTGGAGTTCATCCAGGCCCACGCCAGCGGCAACGGCAACGGCGGCAGGGCAACGGCGGACATTTCCATCTACGGCCAGGAGTCCAACTACACCACCTGGCGCATGGCTCGCATGAACCTGGCGATCCGCGGCATTGAAGGCCAGATCGCCCACGGCGACAGCTTCCACAACGACCGCCACCCCGACCTGCGCGCCGACTACATCCTGGCCAATCCGCCCTTCAACGTCTCCGACTGGGGCGGCGAGCGGCTGCAGGACGACCAGCGCTGGCGGTACGGAGTTCCGCCCGCCCGCAACGCCAACTTCGCCTGGGTGCAGCATTTCCTGCACCATCTGGCGCCCCGCGGCATCGCCGGCTTCGTCCTTGCCAACGGCTCCATGTCGTCCAGCCAGTCCGGCGAGGGGCAGATCCGCAAGAACATCGTCGAAGCCGGCTTGGTCGACTGCATCATCGCCCTCCCCGGCCAGCTCTTCCGCTCAACCCAGATCCCCGCCTGCCTCTGGTTCCTGTCGAGGGATCGAAGCGGCGCTCAGAAGCGCAACGAAACCCTCTTCATCGACGCCCGCAACCTCGGCCACATGATCGACCGCACCCGCCGCAACCTGTCCGACGACGACATCGCCCGCATCGCCAACACCTACCACGCCTGGCGCAACGGCAGCGCTACGCCTCCTTCTCCCTCTCCCTCGCAGGGAGAGGGTCGGGGTGAGGGTGAGAACGCCAACTCCGCCAGCTCACCGGGAGACACTCCTGCTGCAGACGATGCCTACGCCGACATCCCCGGCTTCTGCAAAAGCGCCACCCTCGAAGAAATCCGCAAGCACGCCCACGTCCTCACCCCCGGCCGCTACGTCGGCGCCGCCCCCCAGGAAGACGACGGCGAACCCTTCGAGCAAAAGATGGCCCGCCTCACCACCCAATGGCGCCAGCAGCAGGCCGAAGCACGCCGGCTGGACGCCGCCATCGAGGAGAACCTGGCGCGGCTGGGGTTCGGTACGGGTCAAGGCAGCCGTGCCGAAGGTTAGGGAAGCCATACAATTGATTGAGCGGGACGGATGGCGATTGATTCGTACCAGGGGAAGTCACCGCCAGTTCAAGCACCCGGTCAAATCTGGTCGTGTGACAGT
Source organism: Chloroflexota bacterium (assembly GCA_047516685.1). Taxonomy (GTDB): domain Bacteria; phylum Chloroflexota; class UBA11872; order UBA11872; family UBA11872; genus UBA11872. Next base: position 5,928 of record JAKZUJ010000154.1, read on the forward strand.
TTCCGGCAAGCCAGGTGATGATCTGCCCCCGGGCACCTGGAACAGCATCTTGAAGCAGTCGGGGCTAAAGGGGTGAGCCGAGGCATGAAATACACCGTCGTAATCGAAAGGACACCGAACAACTACGCAGCCTACGTGCCCGA
>JAKZUJ010000155.1:0-2931 GCA_047516685.1 Chloroflexota bacterium
CACCGGCGACAACGTCCACGCGCAGATCGCCGTGGACGCCGTGGACGCCGGCGTCAAGGGCATCCTCTGCGAAAAGCCCATCGCCTCCTCGCTGGCCGACGCCGACCGCATCATCGAGGCGGTCACCAACGCCGGCATCCCGCTGCTCGTCGACCACTCCCGCCGTTGGATGTTCCCCTGGGTCCAGGCCGCCAAGCTCATAGAGGACGGCGCCATTGGCGATGTCAAGCGCGTCGTGGCCAACCAGGGCGGCGCGCGCGCCATGCTCTTCCGCAACGGCACCCACATGTGCGACACCATCAACTGGTTCGCCCAGGGCAACCCCACCGCCATCTACGCGGTTAATGAGATTGGCTTCGAGGACTACGGTCCGCGGTACGCCAGCGACGGCGGCCACGATCCCGACACCGATCCCGCCGTCAGCATCCTGATCGAATACGACAACGATGTCCGCGCTTTCTGGAACATGTGCAAGCCCATGCCCGGGCTGTTCGACGTCGATGTCTTCGGCAGCAAGGGCGTCCTGCGCGTCAGCCAGGAGCGCGCCACCATCAGCCACGAGACGGGGCGTCGCGAAATGGCTACCGTCGATATCTCCCACACCCAGTACACCCAGGGCCACATCGCCGGTGCCGTCGTCGAGCTGATCGACCTCATCCGCAACGGCGGAACCCCCTCCTGCGGTCCCAAGGAATCCCGCCAGGTCATGGAAGTCCTGCTGGGCGCCCTCCAATCCTCGGCTGGCGGCAATGTCCGCGTGTCCATGCCCATCACCGACATGTAAGCGCATGTCCGCGCTGAGCCTTCCGGCAATCCGGAAGATGCTCCAGTGTCGTGAAACCGTCGCTGAGCAGGAGGGACGCCGCCACAGCCCGGTGGCGTCCCTCCTGCTCGCGGCTTTGGCGCTGCTCACGCTGATCGCCTGCGGTCAGACGGGCGCGTCACCAGAGGCTCCGCCCATCGCGGTGGCCCAAGCGGAGCTATCCGACACCGCGCGTGAAGGCGAAGCGCGCTTCACCGCCAGCTGCGCGCAATGCCACGGACCCGGCGCCGTCGGTACGTCGCAAGGCCCCACCTTTATCGACCGGATCTACCACCCCGGCCACCACGCGGACGTCAGCTTTCGGCTCGCGGTGCGGCAAGGCGTCCGCCAGCATCACTGGCAATTCGGCAACATGCTCCCCGTCCCCGGTCTCGCGGACGCCGAGGTCGACACGATCATTTGCTACGTCCGCGAACTCCAGCTCGCCAGCGGCGTCTTCAGGGCCAGCGAGTACCAGCCGATCTGCTGAACGCCTCGGGCTTCGGTCGGTTACCCGGCCAACTGGCCGAGTCAGGCGCTTCCGTTTGCACGCCGTCACCGCGTAGGGTGTGAGTCCAAACCAGCGCCGCCACCCCTGGCTGGAATCTTCTCCATGCTCGCCCGCAACCCCAACATCGTCCTCTTTATGACCGACAGCATGGACGGCCGCGTCATGCGCCACCTCGGTCATCCCGCGGCCTTCACGCCCAACATGGACCGCCTGGCTGCTCGCGGGACCTCGTTCAGCAACGCCTACTGCAACTCGCCCCAGTGCGCCCCGTCGCGTGCCAGCTACTGGAGCGGTCAGTACGTCCACCGCGTCGAGGCGTGGAATAACCCCGGCGGCCTCCCGCTCGACGCCCCCACCTTCGGAACCCACCTTGAAGACGCCGGCTACGGCGTCCACGTCTTCGGTAAGACGGACTACCGCGTCGGCGGCCATTCGCTCAAGGCCCGCCTCACCGCCTGGATGCGCTCGGCCGACATTTCTCGTCCCCACAACCCCAGGCCCCGCGCCGTCACCGTCCAACCCGCCCCCTCCTCGAGCCCCGATCCACCCATTGGCAGCAAGATCACCACGGCGGGGACTTCGTCCTATCCCTCTCCTGGGGGAGAGGGTCAGGGTGAGGGGTCTTCCGCTCAAGGCCAAACCCCCAGCATCCACGCCGGGGCCAACAGACCCCACCCCCACTACCTGAACCCAGACCAAGACCCCGCGCGCCTCCACGAAGGCGACTGGCGGCAAATCGACGGCGCTTGCCAATTCCTGCGCGACTTCGCCCCCGACGACCCGCCATTCTTCCTCTACCCCAGCACCAACGTCCCGCATCCACCCTTCCGCGCCACCCAGACCTGGCTGGACCGCATCGATCCCGCCGCTGTCACGCTCCCGCCCTACGAGGCCGACCTGCATCCGGTCATGGACTACATGAGCGTCACCAAGCACACCCACGGCTCCTTCACCGAAGCTGAAATCCTGGCCATCCGCCGCAGCTACTTCGCCATGGTGGCCGAAACCGACGCCATGCTCGGGCAGGTGCTCGACACCCTCGAAGCCACCGGCCAACTCGACGACACCTACATCATCTTCGCCAGCGACCACGGCGAAATGAACATGGAACACCGCCAGACCCTCAAGAACGCCCTCTACGAAGCGTCCGCCCGCGTCCCCCTCATCGTCGCTGGCCCCGGCCTCCAGCAGGGCATCGTCTCCAAGCAGCTCGTCTCCCTGATTGATCTCTTCCCCACCCTCATGGACATGGCCGGCCTGGACCACCCCGCCGGCCTCAACGGCGTCTCGCTGCTGCCGCTCTGCCTTGGCGACGGCTCTGGCCGCCCGGACTACGTTTTTAGCGAATTCCACAGCAACTTCTCCAACACCGGAATCGTCATGTGGCGCGAAGGCCCGTGGAAGTACGTCCGCTACGCCGGCTACGAACCCCAACTCTTCAACCTGGACGACGATCCCGAGGAAATGGACAACCTGGCCCGGTCCCGACCCGACGTCATCCAACGCCTCGACGCCCGTCTCGAGTTCCTCGTGGACTTCGACGACGCCGACGCCCGCGCCAAGGCCGACGACCGCCGCAATTTCCGTAACTGGCGCGCCACTCTGACTGCCGCCGAAT
>JAKZUJ010000156.1:0-2665 GCA_047516685.1 Chloroflexota bacterium
CCGCGCGCCGTCATCCACATGTTGTGCTGGTAGCTCGCTAGCGTCGTGACGCGGTACGAGCCTTCGGTCAAGAGCCGCTGATTGAGTTCGTGCAGACGCGCCTGGGCATGCGCGTGGGTGTGCGAGGCCCGAATGAAGCGGCGCCCCGCGATGGCCTCCTGCGCAAACCAGCGCACCGCGCCGGCGAGCTGGCGCTCGGTTTGCAGCGCGGCCTGCTCACGCGGGGTGATAAATCGCCGGATCACCAGCAGCACGGGCGCAAGGCCCAGCATTGCCGCGGCCATCCGCCAGTTCAGCAGGAAGGCCGCCAGCAGTGGACCGCCAACCTCGATCGTTCCCAGGAAGCGCTTCATGACCAGGTGCTGCGCCCACCAGCTGGCCTGTTGCGTATCCCGAATGAGACGGTCGGTCAGCTCCCCGCTGGTCTACCGGTCGAAGAAGCGTCCGTCGCGGCGAATCATCCAGGCGAACACGTCGATGCGCAGGTTCTGATTCGTGCGCACAAGTCCGCGCTCGCGGCCAATCCGGTTGCTGATCACGGTCAGGCGATGGAACCCGTGCGCCCCGCCAATGGCCAGCACCAGAACCACGACAAGCCCGATTTCCCTGGCCGGCAGCGCATCGTCCAGCAACGCACGTACCAGAAACGGGAGCGTCGTCTGCACCGCCACGCCGGCCGAGGAGACCGCCCACAGCAGCGCATACATCCGCCAGCGCTTGATCATGTAGCCGGCAAGGAGGCGAGCTCCGGCAGGGATCCTGCGCGCGATCACGCAAGAGCCGCTGCCGCGAATGACACCGTTGGCCGTCCCCCGCTACCAGTTGGTGACGGACCCGTCGGGGCGGGTGAGGTGGGGGGACTCCCAGTGGCTGACGGGGAGGGCTTTGATGACGTCCACATCGATGTCCACGCCCAGGCCGGGGGTGTCCAGCACGGGGTACCAGACGCCGTCCAGCTTGGGTTGGACGGGGAAGATCTCGTCGGAGTAAAGCCGTCCCAGGTCAGCGCCACGGTCTTCCAGCCAGGCCCAGTTGGGCACGGCGGCGCCCAGCTGCACGCTGGCGGCGGTGCAGACTGGTCCCAGCGGGTTGTGCGGCATCAGGTCGATGTAGTGGGTCTCGCACCAGCCGGCCACCTTCATGGCTTCGGTAAATCCGCCAACGTTGCAAATGTCGACGCGAGCAAAGTTTGTGAGGCCCTGTTCGATGTACGGCGCGAACTGCCACTTGCTGGAGAACTCCTCGCCGATGGCGAAGGGCACGTCGGTCATGGTGCGCAGGGTGGCGTAGGCGTTGGGGCTTTCGTCGCGGATCGGCTCTTCCAGGAAGTCAATGGTCCCCGGCGGCATGCGCTGGCAGAAGGAAGCCGATTCAGCCACGCTCAGCCGGTGGTGGTAGTCGGGGCCCAGCACGGGCCCGGGGCCCACGGCCGCGCGCAGGGCGGTGTGCCACTCGGCGGTGACGGCAATGGACTTGCGCGGCTCGAAGCGGTTGCTGCCGTCGCTGATCCCGGGACCGTAAATCGAGGTGCGAATGCACTCCCAGCCATCGGCCACGTAGCCCTTCACCTCCTCGATCAGGTCGTCCCGGTTCTGCGAGCGGGTGGAGACAAAGCAGGGCACGAAGTCGCGCTGTTTGCCGCCCAGCAACTGGTAGACGGGCACGCTGAGGCTCTTGGCCACCAGGTCATGCAGGGCGATGTCAATGGCCGACATCGCGGTGGTCAGCACGCGCCCGCCCTCGAAGTACTGGCTGCGGTAGGTCTCCTGCCAGATGCGCCCGATGCGGCGCGGGTCCTGCCCGATCAGGAAGTCACGGAAGTGGGACACCGCCCCGCCCACCGCCAGGTCGCGGGAGCTCAGGCCGGCTTCGCCCCAGCCGTAGTAGCCGTTGTCGGACTCGACCCGTACGACCTGCACGTTGCGGAAGCCCGGGTTGAAGGCGTAGAACTGGATGTCGGCGATTTTCATGACGGCGCCTGACACGGCGGCGGACAACAAACCTCATGGTGCCAGCCGCTGGAGCGACTCGGCGCGGTTAGTTGCTATTCGGCGACGGCAAACTGCATCTCGCGCGTGTTTTGCACCACGCGTGACGCGTTAAGCACCTCAAACCGCACGACGTCACCGGCCGAATCAAAGTCGGCGATTACGCCCGGTCGGACCTCGTCGCTCTCCTCGATGGCCGACTCACGCAGGCTGATGACCACGGTGTCCGTCTCGGGGTCATAGGTCACTTTCACGTCCGTCTGCCCCCGAGGTACTTGTGGATGCGGGATGTCTTGTACACCGTGCCGACAACCCGCTCCGCGATTCCGTCTTCAACGATAACGCGCAGCAGCATCTCACGCCCAAGACGCGGGTCTGGAAAACGACGCATGTAGACGCGGCGGTTTCCCATCACCTGGTCGGTGGCGTCTGGCTCGTGCAGTGCCCGGTCGGCCTCGTCGAGGTCGATGAACCGGTCGCCGATAGCGTCGAGCGCATGCTGAGACCAGCGAAATGGCTTCACGCGGCGACGACAACACTCAATAGTTCGTCACCGACCCGTCGGGGCGCATGGGGTGGGGGTTTTCCGAGTGGCTGACGGGGAGGGCTTTGATGACGTCCACATCGATGTCCACGCCCAGGCCGGGGGTGTCCAGCACGGGGTACCAAACGCCATC
>JAKZUJ010000157.1:0-10870 GCA_047516685.1 Chloroflexota bacterium
TTGAGCGCCCAGCTGCACTCCAGCGAGAGCGTGGCGCCGTTGTCGCAGCGGATCATCGCCATCGCAAAGTCGTCGACATCCATCTCCTGGTGATTCCACGGCCCCCAGGGGTTGTAGCCGCCGTCGGCCTGGTTGCCGATCTTCAGATAGGTGGCCCCGGACACGGACACCGCACTCGGCCCGCCCATCAGCCACAACGCTGTGTCCAGCACATGCACGCCTACGTCGATGAGCGCGCCGCCGCCATTAAGCGCCTTGGAGTGGAAAGCGCCCTTGCTGCGCGGCGGCAGCCCGCGGCGGCGATTCCAGGCCGCTCGAACGAAGTAGACCTCGCCCAGGTCGCCGCGCCGGATGCACTCCCTAAGCGCCACCGCCTGCGGGATGAACCTGGATTGAAAGTCCACGGCCAGAATCCTGTCGGCCGCCTGGGCCGCGTCGACCATCTCGCGCGCGTCGGCGGCATTCAGCGCCAGCGGCTTCTCACAGAACACGTGCTTCCCGGCCGCCAGCGCCGCCAGGGTGGCGGGATGGTGGATCGGATTGGAAGCGCAGACGCTAACCGCGTCGACCTCATCCAATTGCAGTAGTTCGTGGTAGTCGCCGAAGAGATGCGGGATTCCGAAGTCCCGCTGCGCGGCCGTCAGCGCGTCTTCCGAAACGTCGGCCGCGGCCACAATCTCGCACTGGTCGGCCACCGCCTGGTAGCCGGGGATGTGCGCCAACTGGGCAATGCTGCCGGCGCCGATGATGCCTATACCCAGCTTCCGGGACTTCATGGCCTCGTGCGCGACACCTCGGCGCCGTCAGCCAGGGGGCGCTTCAAGGCGAATCCCGGCTACTTCAGCGCTGAGAACGAGGCCGGGTCCATGTAGGTGCTGGTGACGCCCGCCACGATGGGGCCGTCCTGCTCCGACTCTGCCTCAATGGAGTGCCAGGCCGGGTCCTTGGCAAAGGCGTCCCACTGGCGCTCGCGGTCCTCAACACTGTCATAGACGTTGATGTAGATCAGCCGCGGGTTGCCGTCCACGATCTCGGTCCACACCCCGGCAATGTCGAAGCCATGTTGCCGGAACACTTCCGAGGCCCGTTCCAGTCGCGCCAGCATGGCCGGCATCCGCCCCGGCAGAATCTCATAGACCCGCAGTTCGTAAATCATCGGCTCAACCTTTCAATTCCCACGATTGCTAGCCGCCCTGCCGCCGCTTCACAACCATTCCGACTTGCTCCGCGACCTCGTGCACTTTGGCGAAGTTGTGCGCGTATGACGCTTCATCCGGCAGGTGTTCGCAGTAGCAGGGCGTGTCGGGGTCCAGTTCGTCCAAACGTTGCAGGTAGGTCGCAAGGTCCAGCGTGCCTTCGCCGATCAGCACCTCGTCCCACTTGAGCGTCAGGTGCCCGTGGTCCCATTGCATGTCCTTGACGTGCGCCGAATAGACGAAATCGCCCAGCAGGTCGAACGTGCGGTGGATGAGGGAGGTGGTATCGAAGTAGGTGTCCATCGCGATCATATTCACGACGTCCATCTGAAACCCGACGCGCGGGTGATCTACGGCGTCAAAGAACTCGCGAATGTCCTCCGGCTGGTAGAAAAAGCTGTGGTTGAACGGTTCGATCAGGAAGCGGGTGTGTTGGAGATCCAGCCCGTCCATGATGCGCAGCACGACCTCGCGCAATTCGGCCTTGTAGGCGTCGGTAAACATGACGGGGTGGGGCGTGAGCATGCCGCCGGCCGGGTCCTTGGTGCCCGGCAGGATGTGGAGCGTGCGGCACTGCATGGCGTCGGCGTTCTGGAGCCCGCGGCGGACGTCGTTGATCCGCTGGTCCACCAGCGCCGGGTCCGCCACCATCAGGTTGTCGTTGAAGCTGGCCTCGCCAACCATGATTCCGAGTTCTCGCGCGCGTTCGCCGAATGCCGCGCATTCGTCGAGGCTCCGATTCCACAGGCCCCAGGGCGCGCCGATGGCGGAGAGTCCGTAGCGGTCAAACTGCGGGGTGATGTCGTCGAAGTCGTCCACCGCACCTGGCCGCACAAAGAGTAGATTCGGCGGCGTGACCGGCGCGTAGTCGGGGGCGCGGCGCAGGGCTACATCCGGCTCAAAGATTGGATACAAGCCGCCGAGCCTCATCTCAGTTCGTCCTCTTCCGGCCGAGTGAAGGCGGATCGAATCGCCGTCGCTTACGATAGCCCACCACTAGTCGAGCCGCTGGCGATGGCCGGTGCCAACGCAAACCGAAGAATCCACGGCTGCGCGCGAGATGCCGCCAATCCGCGTGGGCCTGGTTGGCTGCGGCAGCCATGCCAGCCACTGCATCCATCCCAGCCTGCCCTACCTGCCCCAGCTTGAGGTCGTGGCAGTCTGCGACCTGGACGAGTCCCGCGCCCGCGACACCGCTCGGCGCCTGGGGGCCGCGGCCGTATACACGCAGACCCAGCGGATGCTGGCGGACGAGCAGCCGGAGGCCGTCATCGTGATCGGTCCGCCGGCCATGCAGAACCCGGTTGGCCTGGAGTGCATGGAACATGGCAGCCACCTCTTCATGGACAAGCCCCCAGGGCTGTGTCCGGCCGACGCCCGCCGCCTGGCCGAGAAAGCGGCTGACAAGGGACTGATCAGCCAGGTCGGGCACAACCAGCGGCACTCGCCTGCCATGCGCACCGCCCGGCACATCGCCGCCTCGCCGGAGTTCGGCGAACCAACCACCGTCTTCACCAAGTACTGCGGCGCGATTCCAACCGAACCGTTCTGGGGCCTCAAGCCGCTGGTGCGCGGACTGCTCTACTACCAGTCGGTGCATCCGGTCGACACGTCACGCAGCATCCTGGGCGAGATTCGCACGGTCACGGCCTACCAGGTTCAGGGCGACAGCGTTCCCAGCGTAGGCCCAATCATCGCCATGCTGGAGTTCGTCAGCGGCACGCTGGCGGTGCTGGACCTGAACACGGCCACGCCCTACTTCCAGATGCGCACCACCATCACCGGCAGCGCTGGAACCAGCGTCGACGTGCTGGACATGGACCGGGTCACCTACCTGCAACGGCCCGAGAACACCGAGCACCTGCGCGTGGCGCCCCCCGAACCGAATTTTGGGATCTATCACGAGGTGATGCCCGGCTTGACCTGGCAGGTGCCCCGCCAATATCCGGCCGAGAAAGCCTACGGCTACGTGGATCAACTGGCGGCCTTTGCCGCGGCCGTTAGGGGCGGCGAACCGGGTAAGCCCACGCTGCGGGACGGTTACGAGAACCTGCTGGCGCTGGAAGCCATCGCCCGCAGCCTCACCACCAACCGCCCGGTCACGATCGAAGAAATCCGCACCGACCTTGGCTAGAAGCCGCTGGCCAGCGGGAGTTGGATTGGTGGCGGAGGCGGACTGAGCGGCGGTTCGTCATGCGGGCCCGGGCCCATGAAGTCGCGGAGGGCGTTGGCGCGGGCCTCCAGGTCGTCGTCGACCGGGCCGTCCACGTAGGTCGTGCCCCCGGGATACAGGTCTGCGTAGATTGGCTCCAGCTGCGGGAAGTAGCGCCGCAGATTCTGCAGGAACCAGCGCTTGGGTTCGGGCTGCAGGTGCAGCATGCGCACGCCCACTCGACGCGCGCCGTGTTCGCGGGCCATCCGCATCAGCTCGGCGATGGCGGCATCCGAGTCGGTCAGACCCGGCAGCACCGGGGCCATGTTGACGCCGATGTCCAGATTCAGGTCGGCCAGTTCGCGGACGACTCGAAAGCGCTCGGCGGGACCCGGCACACCCGGCTCGATGCGGCGTGAGAGATGCGGGTCGGCGATGGGGATGGAGACGGTGACGCTGGCGCCGGCGGCTCGGGCCAGGTCCTGCAGCAAGTGGCGGTCGCGGCGGATCAGGGTCGACTTGGTGATGAGTCCAATCGGGGAGCGGGCCGCCAGGAACTCGCGGAGGCAGGCCTGGGTGAGCCGCAGGTGGCCTTCGACAGGTTGGTAAGGGTCGGTGGCGGCGCCGACCGCCACCCTCTCGCGCTTCCAGCGTGGCGACCCGATCTGCGAGCGCAGGCGTTCGGCGACGTTGGTCTTGGCGAAGATGACGCGCTCGAAGTCGCGGCCGCCGTTGAGGTCGAAGTAGGTGTGAGTCTGGCGCGCGTAGCAGTACCAGCAGGCGTGGCTGCAGCCGCGGTAGGGGTTCAGGCTCCACTTGAACGGCATGCCGCGCACCCGGTTGAGCGCGCTCCGGCAGGTGATCTCACGAACGTCCAGTCGCACGGCAGACGCCTTTCATGACCCCCTGCCCGTTGCCAGTATACCGAACGTTTGCCGAACACCACCACTGCACCGACCGCTCACCCAGTCCGTCATGCCCGCGAACGCGAGCAGCCACCCTGACCTCGGCGCCTCCGCAAACCCCGCAAACCCCAAGCAAGAGCCGCGGAGCGGTTTACACGTCCGCCAGCGCCATCTGCCTCCGCGCCGCGTAGGGGTTGTCGCGGACCTGGAGGGGGAAGCGGACGGTTTGCTGGGACATGCCGGCTTCGTGGACGCCTAGCACCATCTCGACCGTCCAGCGGCCGTCAACAGCGTCGCAGACGGGGCGGCGGTTCTCTTCCACGGCGCGGAGCAGGTCCAGGGTCATGCTGGTTTGCAACAGTTGCAGTTCGTGGGCGGTACCTTCGGCGTCGCCAATGGCGGCGGCGTCCAGGTCCGGCACCGGCACGTACTCCCAGGCGCTGTCGACCCCGGGATCGTCGCCCGGACGCCGGTTGATCAGCAGCTCCCGGCCTCGTTGCGAATGGCTACGCATGGAAAGCAGGCCCTTGGTGCCAACCACTTCGATCCCAAACGCCCGGTGCATCCCAGGGCCGGTGCGCACGGACGAGATGGTGCCGATCACCCCCTGGTCGAACAGGTAGGTGGCAAACAGTTGGTCGCCGGCCAACAGGCCGATATTCTCGTTACCTTCGTGGACATCCGGCAGGCCCACGGGTCGCCCGGACTGCATCACGCTGGCGCTGATCTGGCGCGGGTCGCCCGCGACCTGCCGCATCAGATCCATCAAGTGAACGCCCAGCACCCACAGGTCCTCGGCGCCGCCGCGGCGGTCGTCGTTCTTGGGGGTGGCATGCACGGCCACCAGCCGCCCGATCTCGCCCTCGCGGACCATCTCGCGCATGCGGATCACGGCGGGATCGATCCGCCAGGTGTGGGCAACCTGGATCTTGGCGCCGCTGCGGCTCGCCGCCGCGATAACGGCGTCGGCCTCGGCAGGCGTGCGCACCAACGGCTTTTCGCAGTAGATGCCCTTGGCCCCGGCCTCGATTGCGGCGTGGATCATGGGGCCGTGCAGATGCGGCTGGCGGTTGCAGATGTTCACAAAGTCCGGCCGCACGCTGTCCAGCGCCTGCCGATAGTCGCCAAAGGCCTGCGGCGCCCCCAACTGGTCAGCCTTCGCCCGCGCCAACTCCTCGTCCACGTCCGCCACCGCCACCACCTCGACCTCGGGCACCAATTGCCACGCAAGGTCCAGGTCGTGCCCGTAATTCCCCGCGCCCGTTGCTCCAATGATGACGGCGGTGTACATGAGTGGTGCTCCCGTGGTTAGCGGCTTGCGCTAGTGGCGCGTGGTTGAGGCGCAGCATAGCGCCGGTGATCTCCGCGACAGTGAGACAGGACTAAGACATGCCACGAGTCCGGCAATGGGGAATCAGGACACTTGTACCCTGTTTTGCCCTATAATGACTAAAAGAGGTCAGGAAAGGGTCCCATGCGCGGGCGTGAAGCGGTGACACAGACCATGGCGGCGTCCGACGCGAAGCGCAACTGGAGCAAGGTCATCAACCGGGCCTTCAGCGGCGAGGTTCGGTTTGTGGTGCAGAAGCACGGCATTCCCGTGGCCGGCATCGTCTCGGCCGACGACATTGCGCGACTCGCTGAACTGGACGCGAAGCGAGCGCGGGACTTCGAGATTCTCGACCGCTTCGGCAAAGCGTTTCGCGACCAGACACCCGAGCAGATCGAGGAAGCCGTAGCCAAGGCGGTCGCCGAAGTGCGAGCCGAGAATCGACGCAAGGCGGAGCGTCCACACGCGCCCGAGTGATTCGGGTCGTCGCGGACACGAACGTCCTGGCGTCGGGTCTGGCCGGGTATGACGCTCCGGAAAGCCCGCCGGCGCTGATCCTTGACGCGTGGAGAAACGGCCGTGTTCAGCTCGTGGTCTCAGCGCCGATCCTGGCCGAACTCCGACGGACGCTTGCCAAGCCGTACTTTGCTCAGCGCTTCACCACCATGGAGATTGAACGAGCCCTGCACCTGATGCGACATCGGTCGACATTCATTCACGTACTGGCGGACGTCCAGGGCATCGCCACGACACCCGAGGATGACCTGATCCTGGCCACCTCGGTAGCCGGCGAGGCGAGCCATCTCGTCACGGGTGATCGTCAGCTTCGTATTCTGGGCGAATACCAAGGCGTCACGATTGTTGGACCGCGCGAGTTTCTGGACTGGCTGGCAACGGACGAGGGTGTCTAAAACCGCTCAATCCCGAGGCGCGTGACGACGACACCACAATCTGCATCCTCGACAGCCGCTTCCACGAACTCTGGTCGCTTCGCCTGGGGACGAAACTCGAAGATTGCCCGCGCAACACGCTCACCACCACCTTCCAGACGTTCCCGTTCCCCAATTGACTGACGCCCGACATCCCCGCCGCCAGCCACGCCAACGACCCGCGCGCCATCGCCCAACCCGCCCGCCGCCTCTTCCAACTCCGTGACCGCTGGCTCAACCCACCCCAATAGGTCGACTGGATCGACGATGCACCACCAACTACCCCAAACGCCCCATCCCCACCCCCGCCGCCCGCGAACTCCGCCGCCGCACCCTCACCAACCTCTACAAACAACACCCTCAATGGCTGACAAACGCCCACGCGGAGCTCAATGCGGCTGTGTCGCCGGCCAATGGATGGCCAGTTGACATCTCCAATCACGATGCGCTCGTAAAGCTGCTCAACGAGAATCAACTGCGTTAGCCAACACACCCGCCGAAATTTCTACTCTCTCATCCTCAGCGCCAACACCGGCAGACATAAGCGAACTACATGCTCTGTCTGATACTATCCGCTGACATCATCGCGGCACCCCTGAAATGCCTAGGTTTAAACACGAGAGGCTCCGAAAACGAATCGTCGAACTCGACACGCCGCCAGAGGATCCCGCTGCATACGAGAATTGGATCAGGGCAAGAAGTCACCTAGCATTTATTAAGGCTAATTCTGACGAATCTGAATTAGTGGTATTTGCTTACCATGACTGTAGGTTCGTCGGACATGACCGTACTTACATCGATTCATATATTTTAGATCAAGCTAGTCTAGGCAAATTAGATATCTCAGTTCTCAGAAGTGTTTCCGAATCTCCCGATCCACTGCCTAGTGATTCATCAGCCATTTACAGCAACGACGGAAATACCCTAGCCATAAGGCGGGGTTTGCAGGTCAATATCAACAGACGATTTGAACGAGCCACGTCACTCGTCTTTGATCGCACTAGAAAAGTGACAGTTGACAAGAAAGAACGGTACCTCGAAATCCTCCAGGACTATATACATGTATCCGACGTTCACTGGTGGCCAGAGCAAAGCGCCTACTGCCGCATCGACGACCACGGCGACCTAGAAGCTGTCGTTTCCATTACTTGTGATGACTCCGACGAACATTTAGTTCTTGCATCCTTCAAGCGCGAACCGCTGGACCAGTACCTCGCAGTACGAAACTCCGTGCTAGTTCGCTTGTTCAACTTCGACCTCTACAGCGAGACGATAGTTGAAGAGATAAGAAAGGGGCAAGTCAATAGCAAACAAGTAGAGTGTGATGTATTCAAGGACAGCATCTTCTTTGATCAAAAGATTCGCTCCGGACATATGGGATGGACGAAGGGTGTACAAATTTTGAACCTGGGCCTTCCTAAGGATAAATTAGTCGCTTCGATATTTAAACGGCAATCAAAAGAGACTGAATACGTCGACTTCGAGGACTGGGACTTCCGCAATGATCCGAATGTACAGATGAAATCATAATTCCCTGGAGAGCTAGTTGCCACTGACTTATCAGAGTATCCAGGAACATCAATTCCAGCTACGAAGATATCGACCGACCCGGAAGCAACGACGCACTATTATGCGGCCAAAGGCAATCAACTCCCGTTCGATACCTCTCCTATTTTCTTCCGACCAGAAATTCTTCTGAGATACAAGGATGAACTCGACAAGTACACCGTCGAATCCGGCCGCGTTACTTGCAGAGGTGGCTGGAGTATCGACTACGATTTCAACAAGGCCGGACAAGTTCATACGAGCTTACGTCGTCTCAAGCGTCTACCTTATAATGAACAACTTTACTGGAAGAGTTTTAATGAAGCTCCTAAAGCTGAGATGTCGGAACGTGCTTTCCACCATTGGTTCAAGGCAGAGAGATTCCCTGGGAGTGAACCGCTCGCAGATATAGTAAGAACTCTTTCCCGATGGCGTGACGAAGGTGTTGCTTGGTGGAAGATTCTTGATGACAGCCTCTTGTCGCGTGACATTTCACCCCGCACAAGCAGTCGGGAAGAGTGGGCGAGTTCGTTTATGGCATTCTCAAAGCTAGTGATAGCTGGATTTCAGATCAGAGTCATTCGAAAGAGCTTACGGGACGCTCAGATCGAATTCGACAAGCAGCAGGACAAGAGTATTGCACTTCTCGAAAAGCTTCGTGCAAGTCAGCAAGGCCCTGATGAATCGTCGAGACTCGAAGGGCTGCGAGAAGCTCAAGCCATACGCAGCAAAGTGGCGGCTCACCTTCCCGGCAGCGAGGCTGACCGTTTATCGAGTGCTGCTTTGCAGAACCACGGTTCATACACTGCACACTTCAATAACGTTTGCCGGATTGTCACTAACGAGCTCAAGGTCATTGAGGGCCTGTTTCGCTGACGGCGTGTCTCTTTGAGATTGCACCGCTCGATGCATTCTGCGAGCTATGCGTCCATCGGGGAACAGTAGAGTCGACTCACTGATACAGGAACCTATGCAAAGCTCTGACTTGCCGTGTCCGTCTTCAGCTCGAGAGTCAGCGAGCGGGCTATTCGATGCGACTCTCGATCAGCCGATCAATCCTGTCAGTCAGAGAATCGTGCTGCCGCGCGACTTCATCGCGAAACTGCCAAAGCTCGGCACGCATGCCGCGAAAGTCCGCCCGCAGGCCGCTAAGGTCGGCTTGCACTCGCCGAAGAAGCCAAATCACGACGCCAAAGCCGGTAAGCCCACCCAAGGTGGTCACCACCAGATTAAGCCAGGCAACCAGTTCCGATGTCATACATCCAGCATGTCACAGGGCCGGATCCTAGTCCCTACCTGATCTACGGCCACATGCCAAGGCGCGCGGGGTGCGTGTGAATAAGCGCGAAGACGGCGCTGGACCGACAGGTATCTACTCGCAGGCTGCGTGTTCCCGACGCAGGTCCTGCCAAAGATCTTCGACGCCGTGAATGAGCGCCTGAAAGCTGGCGGAGCGGTTGCGTTGGCGGGAGAGATGCTCGGCCATGCGTCGTGCGCCGTCGGTTTTCTGAAACTGGGGCACGAGTTGGCGGACGGCGGTCGAGGGTTTGACGACCGTGTCCGGGTCGCGGAAGCGTGCTCGAGTTCCGATCCCACGCAGGTTGTCCTGGCCATAGGCGTCGGCCAGCGCGTCCGGCTCGCCCAGGTACTAGGCTTCGAGTTCCTGGCAGGCAATCCTGACCAAAGTGTCGGGCCGACGGCCTTGCAGGCACAGATCGCTCAGTCGTCGTTTCAAGACGCGGCAGTCGCCGCCGTCGTTATCCCGCAGCACCACGAACCGGACGCCGGGTGTGCGCCAGGCGCGTAGCTTTCGGGGAACACTCCTCTCCAAGTCCTGCCTGCCTTCATGCGAAACGCACAGGAAGTCCAGGCAGGGAAAGAGCCGAGGCAGCAAGCCATCCAGCAGCGTTTTCATGGACGGTTCTTCCAGCAGGAACACCACTCGGCTCACCGAGAACTGGCGCCTTCGAAGAAGCCCTGTTTCCAGAGCGAACCTGGCAAGTCGCCTTCTTTCACCAGGTCACGCAGCAGCCTACTTTCGTAGGCCCGTCGCACGCTGGTATAGCCGTCCTGCTTGACCAGGTAGAACACCTCGTCGATTTCGACCCCGTTCAGGAAGTCGGGCGAGTGGGTGGACACAAAGGCCTGGCCGCCGCGTCGGGCGTAGTCGCGGAATTCCTCCGCCAATTCGCGCAGCAGCTCGGGATAGAGCTGGTTTTCAGGCTCCTCGACCGCAAGCAGCGGATGGGGTCGGGGATCGTAGAGCAACACCAGGTAGGCGAACATCTTGATGGTGCCGTCGGACACGTAACGGGCGATGAATGGGTCTTTGAAACTGCCGTCCTGAAAGCGCAGCACCAGACGCCAGTCCTCGGTGGACCGGGCCTCCACGCTTTCGATGCCTGGAACCCGGCGGCGCATGGCGTCAAGCATCCGCTGGAAGCGCTGAGAATGATGCTCGTACAGGTACTGCGCAACCTGCGCCACGTTGTCGCCGCGGGTGGAGAGATGTTCGGCGTAGCCGGCCTCTGCACTGGGTCGGGCATCGTCAATATGAAAGTTGGAGATGTGCCAGTTCTCGATCAAATTGCGGAGTTCCGAGGCCGTGCGGTGTTTACGCAGGTGGCCCAGAGCCGTGATGGCCAGAACGCTTGGGTCATCAAACACGTAAACGTCCTCCTCCCCAATCGCTTGCTTGCCGTCCTCGGCTGACTCTTCAATGACCGCTGTTCCGGCCCCACGCTCGAAGTCCAGGAGGTTCTTGGGCCGCGTGTGGCCGTCCTCGTGGAAAAGCAGCGTCTCGTTACCCACAA
>JAKZUJ010000158.1:0-8626 GCA_047516685.1 Chloroflexota bacterium
GCGTAGGCCAATCCGGCGTTACGCGCCTGGTGGGGTCCGGCCAAGCCGAGGGGCAGCGCGTCACCGGACCGCGGGTCCCTGGCCACCATCGTCGCCCGTCCGTCACGCCAGGCCGCGGATCCGTCAGTCGCCAGCGCCGGCGCAACCTGGACCTTGGCTCCGGTCACCTCGGCTACTCCGCGAATGGCGGCCAGAACCTCGGTCGCTTGATCGCTCACCAGCATGGGTACGCCCCGCTTGGCGATGGCGGCCTTTTCGCGCGCAATCGCGGGCAGCGTGTTTCCAAGCAGTCGCGTGTGCTCGCGAACGATCGTGGACACGGCCGTGACGTCGGGCGTCACGACATTCGTGGCATCCAGTCGTCCGCCCAGACCGACTTCCAGCACGGCGAGATCAACTTCGCTCATCCGAAACCAATCAAGCGCCATCGCGGTACTGATTTCAAACGTGGTGGGTGGGCCAAGCGTGGCTGTTCCGCTGCGCGCGACCGCGTCGCGCGCCCGGGCGGCCAGGTGGGTAAACGCGGCTGGCTCAATGGGTTGCCCATCGATTTGAAAGCGCTCGCGGAAGGTGTGCAGGTGCGGCTGCGTGTACAGGCCGGTGCGCAGCCCCGCGGCTTCGGCGGCGGCGCTGACCAGGGCGCAGACGCTGCCCTTGCCTTTGCTCCCCGCCACGTGAACGATCCGCAAGCCAGCCTGCGGATCGCCGAGTTCCGCCAGCAGTCTGGTCGTGCGTACAAGGCCGTGCTCGAACGGCGGGCCGCCTCCCAGGCCTGTATGGCGTTCGAAGTCGGCGTAGCTGTAGAGCCAGGCCAGCGCGTCGGCGTAGGCATCGAACATTGACTGATTATCGCGGAGCGGTGAGCACGGTGGGCGGATAGGCCCAGGCGACCCCGGCACGGCCGACTCGGACGTCCAGATTGCGCACGGTTGCCTCAGCGCCGGGAAGGATCAGGTCAGGCGCCAGCTCCGCCATCGGGGCCAGTACGAAGGCCCGCGTGGAAAACGCCCGGTGAGGGATGTGTAGGCGCGCGGTCAGAATCTCCAGGTCGCCCCACGCAATGATGTCCAGGTCAAGTTGCCGCGGTCCCTGTGTGGGTCCGGGACGCCGTCCGGTGGTGAACTCCAGGGACTTCGCCCAGAAGAACAGGCGCTGGGGACCAATGACCGCGGCGCCGCGCAGCACGGCGTTCAGAAACGACGGTTGGTCCAGCCGGCCGACTGGAGTTGTCTCGTAGACACTTGAGACCTGAACATCACGGAGCACGGGTCTGAGGCCATCGACCGCCGAACGTAGATTGTCCAGCCGGTCTCCGACATTCGAGCCAAGCCCTATCAGGACGTCCGCCATTCGTTCCACCTTACGAGCGTCGGGCTAGACGCGATGCGATTTTCCGGGATCGGAGCATGCCAATCGAGCCTGGGCTGGTTAGGCTCACCGGTTTGCGAATCAACGTGCGACCGTGATCATCCACCTGATATGGCGAGCGTAGTTTGATCCGGCGAAAGCCGTCTGCGAGTCACATTGACCTGCCGGCGGGCGACGCGCGGCGGCGGACGTGACCGCGCGTGGTCTTCCCGGCCGCGCGCCGGGCAGGCGCTCGATCCTTGCTGCCGTAGGTCTGACGGCTCTGGCGCTGCTCGTCTTGGCGCCGGTTGTGCTGGCCGCCAGCGCCGCGCCTTGGGTTCGCTGGGCGCCGCTGCTGGTCGGAACGCTGCTGGCGGCCGCTGCCGCGATCGCACTGCGCGTCCGCCGAGGGCGTGAACGCGTCCTGCAAACGGCCCTGTTCGCCGCGGCACTGACCGTGGCGATTGCCGGCCTTCTGGTTCAGGTTGGTCTGATAGGTGCGGCTGCCCTCGCAGTGATGACGCTTCCGCTGGTGGTGGGCGCCGTGCTCTGGCGCGCTCGCGGGTCGCAAACGACTGTGGCGCACGGAGTCCGCGTGCGCAGTCTCGTGTCGGGTCGCGCCAACTGGCCGACGCCCCTTGGCTTGGCGGCAATGTGTATCGCGACGCTGGGAGTGGCGCTGGTTGCCGTGATTGCCGGGCCGCTGCCGACCCTTGCGCTCACGGCGCTCTTGCTGATGGCGGTGGTGGCGGCGATCGGCCGGCTGGCCGTGCCCCGGATCGAGGCGCGGACCTTGACCGCCGTGCTGGTTGCGCTGGCCCTGGCCGCCGTACCGTTTCGCGGGTTGGCCGAATTACAGGTCAGCGGCATCGCGCTCGGCGCCAGCGACGTTTTACTGCTTGGGGCGCTGGCGGTCTGGATCTTCGGTCGCGGCGCCAGAGTGCAGGCATCCGTCCCGCCGTACGCCTTGGGGCTGGTGGTCTTTGCCGGCTGGCTGACGGTCACGGCGCTAGTGGCGGTCGATCCGACCCAGGTGCTCAAGGAAGTCCTCAAGTGGCTCCAGATTGCCGCGGCTCTCGTGATCCTGGCCGACATCATGCGCGAGCCGGGCGGGCGGCGCATTGTGGCGTGGACCGTCGGCGCGGCGGTGCTGATGCAGGCCGGTCTGGGCGTGGTCCAGACGGCGGCGCAGGCTGGCCCCGGCGGATTCATTGTGGGCGGATTCCTGCGCGCATTCGGGACGTTTGATCAGCCAAACCCTTTCGGGGGATACCTGGGTATCCATCTGCCACTCATCCTGGCCGCCGTGATTTACGCGCGCGGTTCGCGGCGGCGCTGGCTGGCGTTGCTGGGGATCGTCGTGCTCATGGGTGTTGTCGCCAGTCGGTCGCGGGGCGCTTGGCTGGGCCTGGGCGCGAGTTCGCTGGTGGTGGTGCTTGCGGCCGGGTGTCGAACATCGCCCTGGGCGCGCGGCGTGCTGGCCCTGCTCGCGGCCGGCGCCCTGGCCCTTGCGCTCGCGGCGCTGTTCGGCATGTTCGACCGCGCATTGCCGCCGGACATCACGCGAACGATCCAGGGCGAGCATCCATTGGACGACGCGGTGCGCCACCGTGCCAACGACGACTTCGCCATTGCCCAGCGCGTTGCGCACTGGGCGGCGGGGTGGCGGATGTTTCAGGATCGACCGCTGCTCGGCGTGGGGGCCGGGAATTTTGACGACGCCTACCGAGCCTTCGCGCTGCATCCCTTCGACGAGCCGCTCGGGCACGCGCACAATGTCGCGATTAACTTCGGCGCCGAGGCCGGCCTGCTTGGCATGCTCATGTTTGCCGGCCTTAGCTTGTGGGCGTTTTGGATCGCCGTTGCGGCAGTACGTCGTGCGCGCGGTTCGCCTCTCGAATGGAGCGCCGTCGGCTCGCTGGGTGCTCTGGTCGCGTTTGCAACGCACAACATGGTGGACAGTCTGCTTGTGAGCGGAATGGGAATCGTGTTTGCCTGGTTCCTGGCGCTTGGCCTGGCCGTTCAGCCCCGCAGGCCGGCTGCCAGGTCCGCCAAGGCGCCGCTGTGACCGGTGATGCACACGAGGCGGTCGATGCCGTCTCGGACCCGACACGGACGGACCTGCGCCGGCGATTCCTAAGTTCGCGGACGCTCTTCAGCTTTGTGGTGGCCGGCGCCCTGCTGGCGCTCGCCTGGAAGCTTGCCGACCTGCAGATCGAGGACATCCTCACGCGTATCCGGTCCGCCAACCCTTGGCTGATCGTTGTCGCCTACCTTGTATTCGCGCTGACGTTCCCACTCCGCACGCTGCGCTGGCGTGTGCTGCTCGGCAATGCCGTGCATCGGGAGGACGTGGCGCCGAACTATCGATCACGCGACCTCGCGCAAATCCTCTACATCTCGTGGTTCGTCAACGGCGTGATGCCAGCCAAGCTGGGGGACATCTATCGGGCGTACATGGCGCGAGCGAACTACGGCACCTCATTGACCCGCACCCTGGGGACTATTTTCTCCGAGCGCGTGTTCGACGTCGGCGCCCTCATCGTCATGGTGATGGGTTCGGCCGCGTGGATCGCCAGGTCACCCGACACCAGCGAGGACGTGGGGCGCATCCTGGCCATCGCGGCTCTGGCGCTGGCCGTGCTGGCGCTGGGGGTGTTGTTTCTCTTGGTGTTTGGAACGCCGATCTTCGCGCGGCTGCCGCATGCCGCCGCGGCGACATACGAACGCTTCCACAGCGGCGTCTTCGACAGTTGGACCTGGCGCACGGGGCCGTTCCTTTGGCTGGCCAGCTTCGCCATCTGGTCGCTTGAAATGGTTCGGCTGGCGATCGTGATGCGTGCGCTTGGATTGGTGCTGGACCCAGCGGAGATTGTGTTCGTGGGTACGGCGGCGTCGTTGCTGTTGGCGGTTCCGACGCCAGGCGGGCTGGGCGCGGTTGAAGGTGGCCTGCTCGGACTCATGCGGCTGATCGGTGTCGGCGGCGGCGTGGCCGGCGCCGTCGCGATCGTCGACCGGGTCATCACCTACTGGTCGGTCATCCTGACGGGCGGCCTGCTGTTCGTCTTCACCCGCCTCAAGCGCCGCTAGCCGTGCACGTCGCGATTGACATCACCGCCGCCGCGACGCAACAGGCCGGAATCGGCCGGTCCGTGCGAGAGCTCGTCAATGCCCTGGTCGTGGAACCCGACCGCCCGGACTTGACGCTCGTCTATACCCGCCGTGGTCCGTCGCGGGCGGCGGACGCGCTGGCGGTGCACGAACGCGTCCGCGTGCGCCGCATTCCGGTTTCACCGCGAATTGCGCTGGCAGCTTGGTTCAAGGCGCGCTTGCCGGTTCCGGCCGAGGCGCTGGCCGGACCGGTGCACGTGTTCCACGGGCCCGACTTCACGCTCCCGCCGCTTGTCGCCGCGCACGGCGTGCTGACCGTGCACGACTTGTCGTACGTCATCCGACCGCAGGACGCGCACCCGCGTCAGCGGAGCTTCCTGGAGCGGGCCGTTCCGCGGTCGATCGATCGCGCCCGCCTGATAATTGCGGTGTCGGAGGCGACGAAGCGCGACCTGATGCAGCGCTACGGCGTGCGCCCGCACAGGATTCGCGTGGTGCCCAACGCCGTGCCGGAGTGGTTCGGCCCCATCGTCGATGCCCGGGAACTCGCCGCGGTGCGCAGCAAGCTCGGACTGCCGAGTCGATTCGTGCTCTCGGTGGGAACCATTCAGCCGCGGAAGAACATTGAAGGACTGGCACGTGCGGTCACCTTGGCGTCCGAGCGGGTTGGCGATCCCACCCTTGAACACGTCCACGCCGGGGCCGAGGGCTGGCTCTGCGACCGCGTCTACGCGGCCATCGAGGCGGCCGGCGACCGGGTTCGCTTTGTTGGCCGCGTGGATGACCGCACGCTACGCGCCCTCTATTCGCTGGCGGCGGCCTACGCCTATCCAAGCCACGGCGAAGGCTTCGGCATTCCTATCCTGGAAGCCTTCGCCTGCGGCTGTCCCGTCGTGACGTCCGATACGCCGGCCACCAGCGAAATCGCCGCCGGGGCCGCCTTGGCCGTGGATCCCTCGGACGCAGCGGCGCTGGCGGACGGACTCGTTACGCTGCTCACCGATGAGTCGCGCCGTGCGGAACTGGTCGATCGCGGACACCAGCGGCGCTGGGCCTACTCCTGGCGCCGGTCTGCGAGGCGCCTGCTCGACGTCTACCGGGAGGCAGCCGCGGGCCCACCCCAGCCATGCCCAGGCGGCAAAGCGCGAGGAGGCTAGCTAGAATGCCGCGGAGCCGCCCGCGTTGAACCCTGAACACATCCCAACGTACGCCCTCATAGGCGTGACTGCCTACCTGGTTGGCAGCGTGCCGGCGGCGTTGCTGGCGACGGCGCTCCTCAAACGGTCGGATCTGCGCAACACCGGCTCCGGCAACCTGGGTATTCAGAACACCTTCTTCCGGGTCGGGAAACTGCCGGCCATCATCGCGCTGCTTTGGAATCTTGCCGCCGCCGCATCAATCGTCCTGCTCGCGCGGGCGTTGGCGCCGGACGAACCGGCGGTGGAGCTTTTTGCGATCACCGCCGTCACCACGGGCAGCATGTGGCAGGTGTTCGTACGCTTCCGCGGCAGCCGCGGCACCACCACCATGGGCTTTGCGCTCCTGGTGGCCCAGCCGGCCATTTGGGCCGTGTGCCTGGGCGTCTGGGTGCTCGCGCTGTTGCCGCGCCGGCGCACGACAGACGCAACCCCAACCGTGCACGCGCTGCTTCCGGCCATCTTTAGTCTGTATGCCCTCTTTGGCCATCCGGGCCCGTGGTGGATCTACGCGATCTGGGGCGCCGTGTTGGGGGCTTTGCTCGAGCTGAAGCGCCGCACCAGCCCGGACGATGCCATGTCGCTTGGCTTGTATCGGCGCTTCGGCGTCAACGTGCACGAGTAGCCGCGCGAGGCCCGCGCGCTGCGCGTCACTTTCAACGCCTACTTTCGGCGCTTTCCAGACACGGGGTCTGGCCAATATCTCAATGCCCTGGTTCGGGCCTTGCGAGCCGGATTTCCAGGCCTTGCGATCACCGAGAGCGAGCCGCCTCGGTCTCTTGGCGGCGGAGCGGGCAAGGTCGCGTGGGAGCAGGCGCTGTGGCCGTGGCGGGCGCGCGGCGCCCTAGGGCACGTGCCCTACCTCGCTCCGCCCCTGCGCTCCCCGCGGGCGGTGGTGACGGTCCACGACCTGATCCCGTTGGCGTTGCCGGCCTATGGCGCCGGGCGAGGCCAAGCCCTCTACTTCCGGCTGGTTCGAGCGGGCTTGCGGCGGACGCGAACCCTGATAGCCGACTCTGAGTGGACCCGGCACGATCTCGCGAGGCTCACCGGTGTGCCCTCGGATCGGGTGCATGTAGTGCCGCTCGGCGTCGACGAACGTTTCTTCCCCGGCGACGCGGCGGCGCGGACAAACGCCCGTCGTCGTCTGGGTTTGCCTGACAGGTTTGGTTTGTTTCTCAGCACGCGCGATCTGCGGAAGAACCTCGGCGTCGTTCTGGCGGCCTGGCCGGAGGTCTGGCGGACCTGCAGGCTGCCCCTGGTAGTCGCGGGGCGAGCGCCCCGTGCGGGAAGCCGGGTCTACGTGGACTGGTTTGCCGACCTTGATCCGAGTGCCGAATCCTGGCTGCGCGTCCTCGGTCCGGTGGAGGAGCGGGACAAGCCCGACCTGTATCGGGCGGCGGACATCTTCGTATTTCCCTCCCGCTACGAGGGCTTCGGCCTCGACCCGCTCGAAGCCATGGCCAGCGGCGTGCCGGTAGTAGCCGCCAACGCGACCTCGCTGCCCGAAGTCGTCGGCAACGCCGGGCGCCTCCTGCCGCCGAACGATCCCGAGGCCTGGGCCGAAGCCGTTGCGGCAGTGGCCGGCGATCCTGCGCAAGCCAACGACATGCGTGAGCGCGGGCTCGCACGCGCGGCATCATTCACCTGGGCACGCACCGCCGAACGCACGCATGCCGTGTACCGGCAGGTAGACGCATGAGAGTCTTGCTGGCATCCAAGGCGCTGGTCGTCGGCGCGCACCACGACAAGCTACGTGCGCTGGGGGCCAACCCCGACCTGGACCTGCTGGCGATCGCGCCCGATCGCTGGGTGGAACAAGGCCGGTCGCAGGTTGCCGAACGTACGCCGCCGCGCGGCTACGAGATTACCTACACGCCACTCGCCCTCAATGGGCGCTACCACCTCTTCTGGTTCCGAAGGCTTCGCCAGTGCATTCGCCAGTTCCGCCCGGACGTGCTCCACATCGACGAAGAGCCTTATAACCTGGCCACCGCGATCGCCTGCCGAGACGCGGTGCGCTACGGCGTCCGTCCAGTGTTCTTTGCCTGGCAGAACCTGCACCGACGCTATCCGCCGCCGTTTCGCTGGATCGAACGCTACGTGCTGGAGCGGGCCGACGGCATCGTCGGCAGTGAGGCGGCGGGTGAGGTACTGCGACGGAAGGGACATACGCGGCGAAGCGTGGTTATTCCCCAATTCGGCGTGGATCCGCGGGTC
Source organism: Chloroflexota bacterium (assembly GCA_047516685.1). GTDB lineage: Bacteria > Chloroflexota > UBA11872 > UBA11872 > UBA11872 > UBA11872. Next base: position 7,875 of record JAKZUJ010000158.1, read on the forward strand.
TTTGCTCCGCGCCCAGAGCCAAAAATCACTGACCGCTTTGTCGTCGGGTACGCGGGCCGCTTGGTGGAGGAAAAGGGCGTCGACATTCTGGTGCGCGCGGTCGGCGCCATCGGCGGCGACGTCATACTGCGCCTGGCGGGAAGCGGACCGGCCGAAGGCGATCTGCGGCGTATGGCGGCCGCCATGCCCGGCGTCGTCTTCGAGGGCGCGCTTCCCAGCGCTGCCATGCCGGACTTCTACAACGGGCTGGACGTGTTTGTGCTGCCAACCGTCGGGCGCCGGGGCTGGACGGAGCAGTTCGGGCGCGCTGCCGTGGAAGCCATGGCGTGCGGAGTACCCACGGTCGTGGCCGACACGGGCGAACTTCCGCAGGTCGTTGACCGAGCCGGCGTGGTCGCGCCAACCGCCGATGTGCACGCGCTGGCGGACGTGCTGAAACGGTTGCGCGACGATCCGGCACGCCGCGGGCGGTTGGCGCGGGCGGGGCGGTCGCACGTACTGGAGCGCTATACGACGCAGGCCGTGGCCGACGCGACGGCTGCCTTCTACCGGTCACTCGTCGGTGACGAGGACTAAGCCGCTCAGCCGCTAACGACGTCGCCTTCGACCGGATCGGCGCGGACGCCCTGCGCCTCGACCCATTCGATCGCGGCATCGATCTCGGTGCGCTCGCCTTCCAGCAGCAATTGCACCCAGCCAATACCCGCGTCAATGTCCGCGCGCCTGACGTTGAACTTAAGGTGAAAACGTCG
>JAKZUJ010000159.1:0-2963 GCA_047516685.1 Chloroflexota bacterium
GCCGCGCGGCTGATCATTCGCGAGGGCGAGGCGCCCGTCGGAGTCGCGACCACGACACCAAGCCTTCCCGGCAACTCGTTCGCCACGCACATCGTGGATGTGGCCGTCGACCCGGAAACTGGAAAAGTGGACGTCCTCCGCTATACGGCCGTCCAGGACGTGGGTAAGGCAGTCTTTCCGCCGTACGCTCGTGGCCAGATCGAGGGCGGAATCTCCCAGGGCATTGGCTGGGCGCTCACCGAGGGCTACACCTACGACGCCCACGGCCGGATGACCAACACCTCGCTCCTGGACTATCGGATGCCGACCACGCTGGACGTTCCCAACTTGGAAACCGTTATGGTCGAGTTCCCGAATCCCGGCCATCCCTACGGCGTGCGCGGCGTCGGCGAACTGCCGATCGTCCCGCCACTGGGGGCCTTGGCCAACGCGATCCACAACGCCACCGGCGGTCGCATTCGTCACCTGCCGGCCTCGCCGGTCCGGGTGCTGGAAGCCGTGAACAATTCAGCAAACGCGTAGCGTGCAGGCTAGCTGTACAACCACCGCCACGGAGGATTGATAAATGCCAACCGACCTACCCACTGCCGTCCTGGGCCGCACTGGCCTCGAAATCACGCGTCTTGGCCACGGCGCCATGGAGATTCGCGGCGGGCCTCGCGGTCGCGACATCAGCGACGACGACGCCCGCCGGATTCTGACGGCCGTTCTGGACTCGGGCATCACCTACATCGACACGTCGAACGACTACGGGCGCAGCGAGGAGCTGATGGGTCGGTTCATAGGGTCGCGTCGCGACGACTACATCCTGGCCACCAAGTGCGGCTGCATTCCCGGCGGCGGCGAACACATCTGGACTCGCGAAAACATGTTCCGAGGTCTTGAGGAAAGCCTGCGACGCCTCAAAACCGACTACGTCGATGTGATGCAACTCCACAACGCCACGGTCGCGCAGGTCGAAACCGAGCGCGTGGTCGACACGCTGGAGGAGATGCGGTCGCAAGGCAAGGTCCGCTGGATCGGCGCCTCAACGACGCTCCCGCATATGCCCACCTACATCGAGTGGGGCGTGTTTGACGTATTTCAGATTCCGTATGCGGCCGTCTTGCGCGAGCACGAGCAATGGATCACCCAGGCCGCGCAAGCTGGCATCGGTACGGTGATCCGCGGCGGTGTCGGCAAGGGCGAACCGGGTGTGGGGCTGGCCAGCGCTGATCGTTGGGCAGCCTACGAGCAGGCAGGCATGAACGACCTGCTCGAGGAAGGCGAAAGCCCCACGGCCTTCATGCTGCGGTACACCCTCTCGCACCCCGACGTCCACACCATCATCGCCGGGACGCTGAATCCGGATCACCTGGCCGAGAACGTCGCCACCGCACAGCGCGGCGGGCTGCCGGCGGACGTCTACGCCGAAGCCAAGCGCCGCCTCGACCAGGCTGGCGAGTCGCCCGCCCCCACGGACTGACCGCATGGGCCTGCCGGGCGCCGGCAGGCCCGCCGTCCGGGTAGCCTCGCTGAGGTAGGTGCGCGCACACGCTCACGCGTCGCGCGCATGGCCTGGAACAGGCGTCCGCTGGCGGGCGGACGCGCGGCAGCACTTGCACCCCGATTTGTTGGCATAGCTTGAAACATTGGAGGTTCCATGCGCTTCGGCGATCTCACCTATCTCGAAATTCGTCGCTGGGCGCGATCCGGCTGCCTGGCAATTCTTCCCACGGGTTGTATTGAGCAGCAGGGGCCGCACCTCCCCGTCGACTTCGACACCTGGTTTGCCGAGCGGCTTTGCCAGGCGGCGTCCCACAGGGCCTCGGGTAAATATCGCGTGCGGTCGCTTGTGCTGCCGGCAATCCCCTTCGGTCCTACGCCGGAGCATCGGAACTATGGAGCGGGATACGTTGACCTGCCGAACAATCTCCATGGCGATCTTGTCTCGGCAACCCTGGCTTCCCTCGCCGAGCAGGGCTTTGAGCGCCTGGTCGTCTGGCGCGGATGCGAAGGCCATGACCTGCGCGGCACGGTCCAGGACTTCAATCAGACCAATCAGCACAAAGCCCAGGCGTTCTTGCCTGCGCAGCCCTTCCACGAAATCTGGTGCCGGCTTGGCGACCCGAATGTGCCCGGTGGCCACGCCGACAGCTTCACAACCTCAATCTCGCTCCATCTGCGTCCCGCTACCGTCCGCATGAACGAAATCATCAATCCCGCTCACCCGCCGGTTGGCTGGCACGATCCGGAGTTGGACTTTTCGCGCTACTCGTCCACGGGGGTCATTGGCAACCCAACCCACGCCAGCGCCGAGCTTGGCGCCAAGCTGTGGGAGGCCGCTGTGACCAGCGTCGCAAAGACCTTGCAGGCAATTGCGCTGGACACGGGGCCCACCGAAAGCGCCCGTTGAAGCGCCGCGTTCGGCATGGGTCAAGGACAGCCTGAACCAGGACCACGCCGAATCCGGCTCGTTACTCGAGGCTCGCTCTGGTTAGCCCGAGAGGGCTGCGCTGACCAGCGGCAGGACCTCTCCGTCCTCCGCGTGGCGTCCCAGGGCTTTCTTGGAAAACACCAGATCGTCGTTGACGATCACCTCGAACACGCCGCCGCCGGAAGGCGTCAGGGTTAACTCCCCAACATCGGCCGCATGCTCGCCCAATATCTCCTCCGTCGCACGGACGGCTCTAGGGAGATAGTTTCATTGGCTGCAGTATTCAATCGAGACTCGGGCCCCGTGTGCCATGTTGCGTTCCCCTCGTGTGGCTGATGAGTTGTGCGAACAACTGTATTGTTGCATGCGCTCGCCGATGTCCATGATCGGCGGAGTTGGTGAACGGCGTTGGCGGAGACGCCGACCGATTTGGAGTGAGAGCCATGAGTAGCGACGTACGCGGGCTGGGTTCGCGGAAGCATCTGTTCATCGATCTGTCGCTGGCGGATCGGACTGAGGGCGTTGCCCTGGGTGTGAACCCGCCGCG
>JAKZUJ010000160.1:0-11114 GCA_047516685.1 Chloroflexota bacterium
ACCCGCTTTGACCTTGACCGGGATGGCGCCTTCCGGCTGTACCGCGCCTTCCTCGGGCTGGGGCAGTGTGTTCGAGAGTTGACTGCCGGGGACGACCCAGAAGTTGCCCATGCCCTCGTTACTCACGTCGGTGAGGAAGTAGCCGACCTTGAGCGAAATGCGGGGGCGCGGGCTGGTCTCCATGTCCCGGTTCATCTGGCCGGAGTCCTGGTGCCAGCCCCAGGCGCGCGCGTGCGGCTCGTAGGTCCCGGGCTCTTTGCCCGTGACGGCCAGGTGGGTGTGATAGAGGTAGATGTTCCAGCCGAGGATTCCCCAGACCTTGGGCAGCAGCCGCTCGTGGGCGACCATGTCGAAGAAGGATCGGTCCAGATTGATAAATCCCAGCTTGTTGATCCGCCGGGTGATCGTCTTGTCGGTGCGACCCCCTTCAAGCGCACCGCTCTCGTACAGGTCGTCGATGGTCTCGATCAGCGACTCGCGCAGGTCGTCGGGGACGGCGTCTTCGACGACCAGAAAGCCGTTGCGGTCGAACGTCTCGCGCTCGTCGTCGGTCAGGGCGTATTGCAGACTACTGGGATCCATATCCGGCCTCAATCCGTCCGTGTGCGGCGCTTCAGTATAGAAATAGAAGCGGCGTACGGTCACCCCACCCGTGGGTTCGGCGCCCTCCGCCGCCGCCAATCGGTCAGGACGGCTGCGAAATCGTGACCGCCCACTCGCCTTCGGCGCGCTCGACGGTGAGGACGAAGCGCCCGGCCTTGGGCACCTGGCCCGAGGCGGCGCCCTGGCGGTCCAGCGGCGGGATGATGCTGACCGGCGCCAGCGGGTGGGACTGTGGGTCGTCCAGCGCGCGCAGGAACGCGCTGAAGGGTTGGATTCTTCCGTCGTACTGCGCGTGGACGATGACCAGTCCCTGGCGCAGGCCAAAGGTTTCGGTTTCACCCGATCGCAGGCCGTCAAAGATGATTTCGCCCTCGATAGGCGTGACCTCGGGCGCGGGCTGCGACTCGACCGCGCCCTGGTCGCCGGCGATGAGCGCGCCGAGTACCGACGACCGGCCGGCCGGAACCACGCCCGCAACCATCAGGACGACAACGACGCCGAGCGCCAGGAGCGCAACTCCGAAGAGATAGGTGTGCGTTCGCAGCATGGCCGGAGCGTGCGACGAGGAGCCCAGCTACGTCAACGGGTGCGCGTTCCGGTCGGGAGCGGCCGCTGAGCGTGGCTGGCGGGCGGTGAGGGATTCGTCAGTAGCCACCCGCCGCTGCCACAATCATTCGAAGCCCGCCACGGGACGTGCGATATGCGGTTCGTTGCTTTTATCGCTCGTCGCGAGATTCTGTTCGGCGCGCTGGCCGGGCTAGTCGCCGGGGTCGTGTTCGCGCTGGCGATGCAGGCCGAGGACATGCGCGTTGAGGTGACCGGACTGGCCGGCATGTCCACAACAGGCGCCGGCCTGATCGCGCACCTGGCGCTGGCAACCCTGATCGGCGCGGGCGTGGGGATGCAGTACCGACATGAGCCGGGGAGTTACGCCGCGCAGATCACGCTGGGCGTCACCTTCGGCCTGCTGGGCTGGATCCTGGGGCCATTGACGATCCGCCAACTGGCGGAAGGCCAGGCGCCCGACTGGTCCATCGCCGTGGCATCCGCCGGGTTTCCCAGCCTGATGGGCCACATGCTCTACGGGGCGCTGACCATCGCCGGCTTGTACCTGGCCGTGGACCGCTGGGGCGGCGGGGCGCCTCGGGTCCAATCAGACGAGCGCGCGTCTGGCCCCGTACATCGCATCGTGGTGCTGGGCGGCGGATTCGGCGGCATGAGCGCGGCGCAGACGCTGGAGCGCATGACGCGGCGACGGCATGACCTGGAGGTCACGCTGGTCAGCCAGAGCAACTTCCTGCTCTTTACACCGATGCTGGCGGAGGTGGCCTCCAGCGCGTTGGAGGCGCAGCACATCGCGGCGCCGATTCGCGCGGCGTGTCCGTATACCAATTTCATCCACGGCGACGTGGCCCGGATCGACTCCGAGCCGCGGCAGGTGCTGGTGCGCAGCCGCCGCTCGGCGACGCCGCAGGCGGTGCCCTATGACCACTTGGTGCTGGCCATGGGGTCGGTGCCGAACTTCCACGGGTTGCCGGGACTGGCGGAGCACGCGATCACGCTGAAGACCTTGGAAGACGCCGTGGCGCTGCGCCACCGGATGCTGTCGCAGTTGGAACGCGCCGACACTGAGACGGATCCCGCGGCGCGCCAGCGGCGGATGACGTTTGTGGTGGCCGGCGGCGGGTTCGCGGGCGCGGAGACGATTGCCGAACTCTTTGACCTGGTGTCGAGCGTGCGGCGCTATTACCAGAATCTCGGCCCGCAGGACGCACGCTTTGTGCTGGTTCACTCGCGCGACCGCATCCTGCCTGAACTGAGCGCGGATCTGGGCGCCTATGCGCTGGACAAGCTGAGCGCCCGCGGGATCGAGTTTCAGCTGGGCCGGCGCGTTGCGGCGGCGGCTGACGGCTCGGTGACGCTGGACGACGGGACGCAGATACCGTGCAACACCTTTGTATGGACCGCTGGCAATCAGCCCAACCCGCTGCTGCGGGAGTTGGCCTGCGCGAAGAACCGGGCCGGCCAAGTGGTCGCGGACGAAACGCTGCGCGTCCCGGATACACCGGGGCTCTGGGCCGTGGGCGATGCGGCACAGATTCCGGACCTCACCAACGTGGACCGCCCCTGCCCACCGACCGCGCAGCACGCCCTGCGCCAGGGCAAGCGGGCGGCACAGAACATCCTGGCGACGATCGATGGCCGTCCGTTGAAGCCGTTCCGCTACCGAGCCAGCGGATCCCTGGTAGGGCTGGGGCGCCGCACGGCGGCGGCCGAAATCCTCGGTCACAAGTTCTCCGGGCTCCTGGCCTGGTTCATGTGGCGAACGATCTACCTGGGCAAGCTGCCGGGCCTGGAACGCAAGGCGCGGGTGGCGCTGGACTGGGCGCTGGACCTGGCGTTCCCGCGCGACATCGTGCTGACCACGGCGGCCGACGGGCGGTTTGGTCCCGACGACCTACCGCCTGCAGCCGGCGGCCGGGAGCGCGAGACGTGATCCGGCGCAACGACCTCGCGGCGTGGCTGATCGCCGGCGCGCTGGCCGGGCAAGTGGGCGGAGTTGTCTACGGCCTGGTGATGCGGCACCTGGGGGTTATCGAGTCCATTGCCGGGCTGATCCGGCTCCCGCCGTCGGCGGTGGGCGGCTGGATCGTGCACATGATCGTGGCAGGCGCCATCGGCGCGGGCTTCGGCGCCCTGGTTCGCCGCCAAATGCACAGCGCCGGCGACCTGCTCTTCTGGGGTCTCATCTACGGAGCGCTGTGGTGGGTGATCGGCCCGCTGACGCTGGCGCCGCTACTGATCCGCCGAGAGGCGCTGGCGTGGGACCTGACCTCGGCGCAGGAGACCTTCCCCATGCTGCTGGGGCACCTGCAGTACGGCGTCGCTACCAGCCTGGCGCTACTCGTATGGCGGCGGTCGTCCCTTGAACGACCAACGACCGGGGCCGTGGTGCGAGGTGTTCTGGCGGGCGGGATTGGGGCCGCGCTGACCGGCAAGGCGCTGGTGGATCAGGGCCTGTTGGGCCAGTTTGTCGGCGTCGGCGATCATGATCCCTCGGGCGCGCTCTGGCTTGGCGTGCTCGGCATCGGCGCGGGAATCGGGCTGGCGTTCGCGGCGGTGGTCCCAACGGTGCGCGACAGCGCCGGCGCGGCGCTGGTGCGCGGCTTCGTGTTCGGGTTCCTGGCCTGGATTCTGGTTCCCATGACGTTCGTGGGGCTGGCAACGCGCGGCATGCTGCCCTGGGGAATGGGATTTGCCCACGACGCTTTCCCCGGCCTGCTGGCGTACCTGCTCTTTGGCGGCATCCTGGGGCTGGCCTACCAGTGGCTGAGCGTGGCCTGGCGGGTCCTTTTTGCGGAACCGACGGCGGACGAGGACGAAGGCTACGGCGCCGAGGGGCTGCGGGCGCTGGGCCGCGGATCGGTGGCAGGGCTGGCGGGCGGGCTCTTGTACACGGTGATGCTGGCGCGGCTTGGCTCGTTCGACGGCATTGCCCAACTGATCCGAGCCGACAACGCGGCGGCGGGTGTGCTGGTGCATGGCGTGGTTTCTGTCATCTGGGGCGCTGCCTACGGCCTACTGTTTCGGCGGCAGACCTATGGCAGCGGGTCAGCGGTCGGCTGGGGCGTTGCCTACGGCTTCTTTCTGTGGGTGGTTGGACCCAACACGCTATTCGCGGTACTGACTGGAACCACGCCCGACTGGTCGGCCGCCAGCGTGGCGCCACGGACGGCCTCGCTGGTTGGCCACCTGGTGTACGGAGCGGTGCTGGGGCTGGGCTTTCATTTCTTCGAGGCGCGGCATGACCCTTGGTGGCAGCCGCGGCGCGTACGCCACGAAGCGCGTGCCCAACACCGCCGCCGCCAGCTCCAGACATCCGCGCCAGCGATATGGGCGCTGGTGCTGCTGATTGCGCTGACGCTGCCGATCATTTTCGGCGGCTCCGACGAGATGGGCCGCAACGCCATGCGGACGGATCCCACGGGACCGCCAATGGACAACATGCAGCCGATGCGCTGATACGGCGGGAGGCCAGCCACCGGCTGCGCGGACGGAAATCAGGAAGCCGCCGCGGGGTTTCTGGGAACCCCACGACGGCTTCGCTTAATTCGACAGTGCCGAGCGGCGTCTCGGCGACGTGACCTGCCTTATTCGGGGTGGCCGACGGTGTTGCTCAGGGTGCCGCAGCCTTCCAGCTCAACTTCCGTAACGTCGCCGCTCTGCATGGGCTTGGTGCTGCCGGAGGTGCCGGTGAAGATGGCGTCGCCCGCCTCGAGGGTCATGTACTGCGAGACGAAGCTGACGATCTGTTCGACGTTGAAGATCAGCTCGCTGGTATTTGTGTGCTGAACCACCTCGCCGTTAACGCGCGTGGTCATCTCCAGGTTGCCGTGGTCCAGGCCCGTGGCGACCCAGGGACCGAAGGGCGAGAAGGTGTCGGCGCCCTTGCCACGCCACCACTGACTGTCTGGCTCGCCGTTGGTCTCGCCGTTCTGCCAGATGCGCTCGCTGATGTCATTGGCAGCGCAGACGCCCAGGACGTAGTCCTCGACATCGTCTTCGCTGACGCGTGAGCAGCGCTTGCCGATGATGACGGCCATCTCACCTTCGTAGTCAAGGTTCTTGCAGCCCTTGAGCCAGGCGATGGTTCCGCCGGGCTCGAGCGCGGACGAGGGCGGCGCCAGGAACGGCTGCGGACGCGAGAAGGGCGGGGAGTCGCCCATGTGGCTCAGGTAGTTGCCCGCCAGATTGACGATCTTGGTTGGCGAGGTGGGCGTCAGGAGTTGAACGTCGGCCAGGGCCACCGTGGCGCCAGTGCGCTCCAGGTCGCCGAACAAGTCGCCCGAGATTTCGGCGATGGTGTCGCCTTCAACGATTCCGTGGTGGACTTCGCCGTCCACGCTGTAACGCGCAAGGTGCATGCTCTGCCTCCGAGTGCCATACCGACAGCTACCGCGAAAGGATACCGCGCGGGGCGCGAGCGCCCGGTGCAATGTCCGGCAACCTCGGGCCGTGCGGCCCTAGCAGTAGCGGACTAGACCGGCCAGGCGCCGATTTTGCGCAGGGTGGCGTAGATCTCCAGTTGCTGGCGTTCCAGGGTCTCCCACTGCGACGCGAAGTCCACGTCGGACCAGTCGAAGAATCCTCGGCCGGTCTTGAGGCCGAAATGGCCGGCCTCAACAAGGCCTCGCAGCACGTCGTGCCCACTGTCGGCGTTGCAGAGGTCGGGCCAGACGCTCTCCGTACCGCTGAGGGCAATTTCCAAGCCAGCCAGGTCGCGGTCGCGGATGACGCCCATCAGCGGCATGCGCGGCGAGAAGGAGAAGGCCGTGAGCTCGTCGATGTCCTCTGCCGAAATGACGCCCCGGTCAACCAGGTCCAGCGCTTCGCGAAAGAGGGCCTGGCGCAGCCGGTTGGCGACCTGGCCGGGCAGGTCCACGTTGATGCGCACCGGTCGGAGACCAGCACCGCGCAGCAGGGCCAGCACCGATTCCACGGTGGCCTCGCTGGTCAACTCTCCCTTGGTGACTTCGACCATGGGACACAGGTAGGCCGGACGGAAGAAGTGGGTGGTGGTAAAGCGGTCGGGACGACCGGTGGCGTCGGCCATGAGGCGAATCGGAATGCTGGAGGTGTTGGAAGCCAACAGGGTGTCCGCGGCCAAGTGGGGCGCCAGATCCGCGTAGACCGCGCGCTTGACGTCCACGGATTCGGTGACGGCCTCGATGATGAGGGCGGACTGGCCGACAGCGGCCAGGTTCGTGGTGAAGTTGAGGCGGGAAGAGACTGCTGCTGTTTGCTCGGCGGTGACCAGGCCATACTCGAGCATCAGTTCGAGGTTGCGGGCGACCTTGCTCCGCGCGGCGTCGAAGGCGGCGGGATTGGCGTCGAGGACGGTGACGTCGTGGCCGGCCAGGGCGAACACCTGGGCAATGCCATGCCCCATGAGACCGGCGCCGAGGACCCCGATGGGGGCGCGTTGTTCAGCGATCTGACGAATCCCCTGGCAACTGGGTGGTCACGCCATGCTAGGCGCGGAGGTGACGGGCGACAACACGACCACGGCTGGGTCCGGAGTCTCTACGTGGACGCCGCTGGGAGGTGGCCGCGCAGGAAGCGGACACCCAGGGGGATGACATCAATGGGGTCGTCGCGACCCTCGTAAACCAGGCTGATCCAGCCGTTGTAGCGGACGCCGCGGATGGTTTCGAAGATCGAGTCATAGTCCAGCGACTCTTCGCGTCCCGTGGCGATGCGGTAGAGCTTGGCGCGCACGGCGGTGGCTAGCGGCGCGGTGAGGCGGATGCTGGCCAGGTAGTCGTGGCGCTCGCGCTGGTCGTCGTCAACGAATCCCGACGCGCCGGGCGAGCCGGCGTATTGGCCGGTGTCGAGCACGTGGCCCAGGTTGGGGTGGTCGACTTGGCGGATCAGGCGCAGCACGTCTTCGCCGTCGGGGGCGATCTGCGTGTGGTTGTGGTTCTGCAGCGAGACGACGACGCCGACCTCAGCGCCGAATTCGGCGCATTCGCGTAGGCCGTCGGCGCAGCGGTCCCAGGAAGCCGCTCGGTCCGCTTCGGTGGCGGGGTTGCCGCTGAAGACACGGACCTGCGGCGCGCCGAGCAGGGCGGCGCGCTCGATCCAGGTCTTGGTGCGCTGGATGTCCGCGGGAAGATCGTTGGCGGGGCGGGCGAAGTTGTTGGAGATGGCAATGCAGGGGATATCCAGCCCGCGGTCCAGGCAGTCGCGTTTGACGGCCAGCAGGGCGGCCCGGTCCACTGACGGGAAGGCGGAGTCGTGCAGGTCCACGCCTTCCACGCTCAGTTCGCGGCAGGTGTCCAGGAAGCGCATCAGATCCATGCGGCCGTCGTTGAAGGCCTGGCGGTAGGACAGGGTCAAAATGCTGAGCCTGAGCATGGTTCGTGTCTCGCCGTGGTTTGGGTGGGCTTAGGGTAAGGCGGAGGGATCGCGGGGTCGAACGGCCCCCGTGCAACCACCAGGCGCCTGATCGGTACAGCGCACAACGCAGCCACGAGACTGAATCTGACTCGAACTGACGGCCGCGGCGCGTTGGGCGTCTCTCATTCAACGACTACAGAACCACCAACACTCACATCAATTGATAGCGTGCAACCCGCGAGCAGGCGCATTCCGACTAGAGGCGGCGCATTGAGTTGGAGGGCAATCGCGACCCTCGACTTGCGATTTACAGAAGTATTGGCCGCGTATACGTCAACGGTGTGCCTCGACCCGTCGGCTACAACTACCTCTCGCTGACCGCTCCGTGCCAGCCCAAGTCGTCTGACGGTATCCGGAGGCAGCGACATGTAGCCGCTGAATCCAGTGTCCAGAGTGAAGTCAATCTCATGCGCGACGTCTCGATGATCGAGAACCTCAATCGTGATGACTGGCTCGAGGCTCTGATTCACCCGCCCATGAGTCACTCGTTACGAGCCAGACGCCCGCCTCGAAAGTGGTATGGCGCTGGAAAGCCAACGCGCACCGCGTAGGTCATCGCGCCTGGACGACGCTCCAGCAACCGCATCGTAGCCGTCGCGTCGTCAGAATCAATCTCGTAGTCCTCGCTGTAAATATCAATTACCACAAAGTCGCCTTTAGCAGCCATACGCGTCTGTCGGCGAATCTTGGTGGCGTAGAGTTCCGCGCCGCGGGACGCCACGCTCTCGTCGACGGCAACCATCAGAATCCTCTTCGTTCGTTGTGCTACAAGCCCAACCATCGTCGCGCGACAGGCGCGAAGAGGTCCGGCGACTGACTGACTCTATCACTGGGTCTCTTGACCGCGGCTTGCGACTGGAACCCTCGCCTCTCACCGACCGGGCCGCGAAAGAGGCCGTAGCCGTCAGGTGTCGCGACCAGCGAGGCTAAGCACCCGTTGAATCTGCGCGCCCAGACCGTCGGCGATGGCGGCGAAGCCGGCGTCGTTGGGATGAACGTGATCGGCCAGCAAGTCGCCTTGACCGGGCCCGATGAGGCCGTGGCCTTCCAGCAGGATCAGGTTGCCGTCGCCAAAGCTCTGGCGGCGGTAGACAACCTCGCGGATAACGCGACGGTACTCCTCCAGCTTGGCCCCGCCGCGGGTGGTTTGCTCGAACTCGCAGGTATGGAAGAGCGGGGTGACCATCAGGATAGGAACGTCCGGTTGACCCCAACGCAGGACGGCCAGGAAGGTGTCGTAGGTGCGTTCAAAGGCGCGCGGCTCTTCGTAGCTGGAACCGAAGGTGTTGACCCCGTAAGCCAGCACAATCAGGTCGGCGCGCAGCGAGGCGGCGATCTCGGCCATGCCCGATTCACCTCGGGCCGAGCCGCCGACGCCCAGGTTGACGAAGTCCACCCCCAGGCGGCGGGCAATGCGCGCCGGATAGGTAGTGCCCGCCCGCGCGGTCGTGCTCCCGTGGGTGATGGAGTCGCCGTAGAACAGCAGCCGCGGACCATCCAGCGGCGCAGGCGGCTGTACGGACGCGCCCTCGTCCACCCCGACGCCCGCCAACCTGACTTCGGCGTAGGGCGGCATATAGAGCTCGACGCAGCGGTCGCGGGCGGGTCCGTCGTAGATCACGCCTTCGGCGGCGCCCAGGCCCGGGCAGCGGAGTTGGCCGTAGAACTCGCCGTTCTGGTAGAGGTCGATCTCGCCGGTGGCCCGGTCGGTCTGCCGGGACAACCATTCGGCGCGAACGGCAATGGTGGGGCTGTCGGTGCGGAAGGCCACGCGCACACCTGAGGCGGCGCCGAGGCGAAACCAGGTGTCGGCCGGGAGACGTTCGCGCCATTTGTCGGGTACGCGCCGTAGCAGGGCGCGGCGTTCACCGACGAGGCCGCGGTAGTCGAGTTCGGGGGCGAGCGCATCCAACCACCTCATGGAGCGCATGCTACGCCGCCTGCGCGGAGCGCGGACAATCGGTCACAATGCGGCGAGCCCCTACGAGCCGGAAGGCCCCCGCGATGCTGAACAAGGCGGCCGCCGAGTTGCTGGAGGGCTTTGCGGACGCCTTGGAGATTCGCGGCGCGAACACGTTTCGGGTGCGGGCGTTTCGTAATGCGGCGCGCCGGGTTGATTCGCTGAACACGGACGTTGCGGAGCTGGTGGAGAGCGGCGAGATATCCAAGGTTCGCGGGATCGGCAAGGGCATCGCCGGCGTGCTGGGCGAGTTCGTGGCCAACGGCCGCGTCGACGAGTATGAGGAGATGCGGGCCGAGATTCCCGACAGCGTCTTCGAGATGCTGCTGGTTCCCGGTCTGGGTCCGAAGACCGCCGCCACCCTGTACAACAAGCACGACATCGACAGCGTGGACGCGCTGGAAGCGGCGGCGCGTGCGGGGCGCCTGGCGGGCATCCGGACCATCGGCGCCAAGCGCCAGGCCCGGCTGCTGCGGGAGCTGGGGCGATTTCGCGAGCGGATCGCGCGTCGGCGGCTGGGGGACGTGCTACCCATTGCCGAACGCCTGGTCGCGCACGTGGCGGACGCGCCGGGCGTCCACACGGTCCAGTACGCCGGCAGCCTGCGTCGCGGGCAGGAGACGATCGGCGACCTGGACATCCTGGCGGCCTCGGACGATCCCGGGCCGGTGATGGAGCACTTCATCGCGTCGTCCGACGTGGAAGAGGTGGTGGGAACCGGCGGGACCAAAACCTCGGTCCTGGTGGGCGGCGGGTTCCAGGTGGACCTGCTGGTGGTCGCGCCGGACGAGTTCGGGGCGGCCCTGGCGTATTTCACGGGGTCCAAGGAACACAACATCGAGATTCGGGCACGCGCCCAACAGCGGGGGCTGTCGCTGAACGAGCGGGGGTTCCTGGACGCGGAAACCGAGCAGCGACGGCCGTCCGCCACCGAGCAGGACGTGTACGCGGCGGTGGGGCTGCCCTGGATCGACCCGGCGCTGCGCGAGAATCGAGGGGAAATTGAGGCGGCTGAAGCGGGGACGCTGCCAAACCTGATCGAGCTCGGCGACATCCGCGGCGAGCTGCACGGTCACTCGCTGTGGAGCGACGGGGCCGCCTCGATCAGCAACATGGTGGCCGCCGCCCGGCGCCGCGGACTGGCGTACTTCGCGGTAACCGATCACTCGGGCGGGCTGCTGGTCGCCAATGGACTGTCGCCCGAACGGCTGGCGGAGCAGACGCAGGAGATCGCACGGGAACGCGCGGCGTCGCCGGACATGCGCCTGCTGCACGGCAGCGAGGTGGAGATTCTGGCCGACGGCAGCCTTGACTTCAGCGACGAGATCCTGGCGTCGCTGGACGTGGTGGTGGCCTCGGTGCATAGCAACTTCAACCAGCCGCCGGAACAGATGACCGAACGGCTGATTGCGGCGATCGACAACCCGCACGTGGACGTGATCGGGCACCCGACCGGGCGAATGCTGGGTCTGCGCGACGGCTATACATTCGACGTGGAGGCCGTGCTGACGGCCGCCGCCGCCACCGGCACCGCGCTGGAGATCAACGCGGCGCCCGAGCGCCTGGACCTGGACGACACGACCGCGCGGCG
>JAKZUJ010000161.1:0-3846 GCA_047516685.1 Chloroflexota bacterium
TTGGCTATGTTATAGAACGCCGCAGCAAACTGGTTGACCTGGACCTGCTCTACCATCCGGCGCGCCTCGCCGGTGGTGTCTAGGGTAGACAGATCGAACGGCGCGGCCCACAGGGAGCCGTCGCGGAAGAAGACCAGATGCCCACTCGTCGCGTAGCGCGGGGATGCGCCGGACAGCAACACGCGTACCGTGCCAGTGTCGAAGTCGTACACCGCGACCTGCGTGTCCTCCAGCACTTCGGTCCAGATGTGGAACAGCACTCCACGGCCGTTCGGGAGGGCACGAGGAAGAAAGTAGCCGCCGATCGTTCCCGCGTCCTTCTCGACGAGCTGCCGGAACTCTCCTCCTGAGGCCGGTCCAGCCCATAGGCCATCCGGTCCCGCCGACACGATGGTGTCCCCCGATCCCCAGGTCACACCCAACTTCAGAGCCCCGGACATGCCCTGATGCTCAGGAGGTCGGTCTTCGCGTTCTAAGGGGCCGGGAGACGCGTCAACTCAGGTAAATATGGCGTATGGCCGATCGGTGGCGCCCAAGCCGGCGCTATTTTTTTAGTCTGAAGTGCGATATAATTATCACTACACACAAGGAAGACAATGGCACTCCAGCGCCGGATGTTGTTCCTCCCAACGGACGCCGAGCTGATCAGCGCGCACCTCGCCGCAGCACGCCACGATGGGCGGCTCACGTTCTTTGATGCCTCGGGTCCGATCTTCTCCTGCCGAGAAGCAGATGACGGGGCGCTGCGGTTCGCGGCGGCGATGCTCACCGAGCCGGCACTGGGGCTGGCGGGCCCGAGCCAGATGGCCCGGGCCGTAGGGCGACATCGGAGCCGGGTGCATGAGTATCGCACGCGCTATCAGGCAGGCGGCGCGGCCGCCTTGGAGGTAAAACGGCGGGGCCCCCGCGGCGCGAGCAAGCTCAAAGGCGGCGTCCTGGTACGCGCCCAGGAGGGGCTCGCCGAGGGGCGGTCCAACCGCACGGTTGCCGCGCAGGTGGGGGTGTCCGAGCAGACGATCCGCAAGGGGCTCAAGGACGGCCGCTTGGTGCGCCCGCAGGGCGCCGGGCGGACGGGGCCGATGACGGCGGCGCGCTCTCCGGCGAGCACACCACGCGAGCGCAGTGACGAGGACGCCTCGTGTGGGGGGGGCGTGGCGACAACGCGGGAGGCGGAACGCGCCTTGGCGCCGACAGGGCTGCTGGTGGAAGCGATGCCGCTGTTCGAAGCGGCCGAGTCGGTGGCCAAGGCGGGCGTGCTGGTGGCGTTGCCCGCCCTGCTCGGGCAAGGCCTCGTGGAGGTGGGACAGACCCTGTATGGCAGGCTGAAAAACGGCTACTACGGTCTGACCTCGATGCTGCTGAGCTTCGGCCTGATGGCCCTCGTGCGCATCACAAGCACCGAGGGACTGACCACCCATGCACCTGGGGAATTTGGCCGTGTGCTGGGCTTGGACCGCGCGCCGGAGATGAAGACGGCGCGCCGTAAGCTGGCCGAGTTGGCCGGCCGCGGCCGGGCACTGGAGTTCTCGCGCGCCTTCGCCGAGCGCTGGGCCACGGAGGCCCCGGACGCGCTGGGCTACCTCTACATCGACGGCCATGTGCGCCCCTATCACGGACGGACCCTCACGCTGCCCAAGACCCATGTGCCCCGACGGCGGCTGTGCATGCCGGCGACGACCGATTACTGGGTCAACGATGCACACGCGGAGCCACTGCTGTTCATCACGGCGCCGGCCAACGAGGGCCTGCTGGCGATGATGGCGCAGGAGCTGCTGCCTCAGATCCGCACGCTGGCGGGCGACGACCGACGGGTGACGCTGATCTTCGACCGCGAGGGGTGGAGCCCGAAGACCTTCCGGACGTGGATGCAGGCCGGCTTTGACGTGATCACCTATCGGAAGGGCCGGTACCGCGACTGGCAGCGGCGCTGCTTCACGGCGGTGACCGTCGACGTGAGCGGCCGGCCGGTGACGTACCTGTTGGCCGAGCGGATGGTGCGTGTGGCGCCGGGCTTTCGCATGCGCGAGGTCCGGCGGTTGTGCGAGACCGGGCACCAGACCTCGGTGGTGACGACCCGCCGTGACCTCCCGATCGAGACGGTGGCGCGGCGGATGTTCTCCCGCTGGCAGCAGGAGAACTTCTTCCGCTACATGCGGCAGGAGTTCGCCGTGGATCATCTGCCGACGACCGCGGTGGAGCCGGCGGATCCCGAGCGGAGCGTGCCCAATCCCGCCGTGACGAAGACGCAGCGAGAGCGGGGACGAGTCATGGGACAGCTCGCGAAGGCCGAACAGGCCTATGGCCAGCAGGCCCACGACCACGCCGAGCAGACGCGTCGCGCGGGGCGGGGCGTCACGACCTCCCAGGCGGAGCAGCGACGGGAGATCACACAGTTGCGCGCTGCCTGCGAGCAACTAGACGCCGCGATCACGGCGCTCCCCGCGCGCGTCCCCGTGCGGGACACCATGCACGGGGAGCCGGTCATCCGGCTGGAGCGCGAGCGGAAGATCATCACCGACACCGTGAAAATGGTGGCGTACCGCGCGGAAACGCAGCTGGCAAACCTGGTGGGCCCGTTGCTATCCCACCGCCACGCCGAGGCCCGCAAATTCATGCGCCAGGTGTTCGCGCTGCCGGCGGATCTCCTCCCGGACTACGAACGCGGGGAACTCCGGGTCCGCCTGCATAGCCTGACGACGCCGCGTGACAACCGCGTCCTGGCCTCCCTTTGCGCCGTGCTCAACGAGTTGGACGTCTACTACCCCGACACCGAACTCAAGCTGGTGCTGGAGGCCACTCAAGCGACAACAGAGTAGCGATAATTTCCGGCGTATGTCCGGGGCTCTGAAGTTACGAGCGGGGCGAAGGCGTGCTGCAGGATACCGTCCAGGCTCACATGTGGTTCAACCTCGCCGCTTCCAGGGCAACTATTCAGCAGCTGCGCGCGTTGGATGACGCCGGTGGACCTGAGCGAAGCGCAGCGCCTGGCTCGGGAGTGGGACGCGGCGCACCAGGTCCCTTGACCACGACCCGTGCGCCGCACGAAGAATTTACCCGGCCGGCGACCGCGCCGGCGCCCGCCGCCTCGTCGAACGGCCCACAGCAGGGCCGTGATCAGCCTTCCTGCCAAGGAGGATTTCCCGGGGAGCGACCTGACCCCGCGGGTGTGACGGAGGAACACCAGCCGGGGCCGAAAACCGAACCGCACCGCCCGGACACCACATCGACGGCAACGGCCTGTACCTCTCGTCCAGTCCACCGGCGCGAGAAGCTGGATCCAGCGCCTCGTCATCCGCGGCAAGCGGTGCGAACTCGGTCTTGGCAGCGTCGCCCTCGTCTCGCTCGCCGAGGCCCGTGAGAAGGCCGTCGCCAACCACAAGCTCGCACGCTCGGGCGGCGACCCTCTTGCCGACAAGCGCCGCCTCCAGTCCGTGCCCACCTTCGCCGAGGCCACCGTCACCGTGGTCGAGCAGAAACGGGCCGGCTGGAAGAACCCCGTGCAGGCGACGGCCTGCGGCTTTACGAGGGCGCGGTCGAGGACGCCTTTGGTGCGGACGTAGACTACGCGCAGCTCATCAAGGTGTTCGGCGACCCGCGCGAGAAGAGCGCACGGTACAGTCCGGCGACGTGCAAGGGTACGTTCACGCGCACCGTCCAGGGCGAGCCTGACCCGGATTACATCAACACGTCCTACGTCGAGCGCCACAACCTGACGATGCGGATGTCGATGCGCAGGTTCACGCGGCTCACCAACGCGTTCTCGAAGAAGCTACAGAACCACGCCGAAGCGCTGGCGCTCTACTTCGTGCACCGGGCCGTGTCAACGGCTTTGAGACAACCTGGTTC
>JAKZUJ010000162.1:0-4404 GCA_047516685.1 Chloroflexota bacterium
GGGAGCGGCAAGCTGCAATTATCCGATCCGTGCTGGTACAGCCTGGGCTCGTTCACGGTGCCGGCGGCGGCGTCGATGATCACGTTGGTCGCGCATCTTCCGGAGCTACGCGCGACGTACGCTCCGCAGAGTACGGCGCTCTGGCGGACGCTGGCGGTCGTAACTCATGGCGTCCATCCGTCCGGCGACAACTTTATCGTGATGAGGAAAGTTACCTTGCTCGGCATGCTGCGCGCCTTCGTCCTGGGACGCGGCGAAGGCGATCGGGTGATGGTCGCCTATGCCGGCGCGCGAATCGGGCTACCAGAATCCGTCTTCGAGGTGCTTTGGCAGTGATACTCGGCAAGGTTGCGCGCTTTGTGCCGATGGCCTCTCCTGCGCCGTCTGCTGGCGCTGGCGGGCTTCTTGGGCTCGGTCGGATGCCGCGGGTCGATTACGCGATCCTCGCAACGGTGCGGCCGTGTAGGGCGCTCGGGCTCTCGCGTGAGGACACCGATCGCGAGCTCCGGAACCTGAACATGCCGGCGTGCTCGGATCAAACCTGGGGGGCTGCCGATGGCGGGTGAGTCGGACGGGGACGCCGCCGGCGTCGGCCGCGGGATGGATCTGGCCGAGCTGCAGGTCTGCCAGCGTGCGGCGGCGCTGGCCGGTCTGCCGGTGGCCGAGTGGATCGCGGTCGCGGCGGTCGCTACTGCTCGCCGGCTCGAACAGGTCGCGCGCGGTGAGGGGGTGTGTGGATGTCGGTGAGGATTCATTTCGATTTCGACGCGCTTGAGGCGCGGTCGGGTGGCATCGTGCCGTTTTCAGTAGTCGGGGCTTCCGGTGCTGATCCGGCTCGCGGCCACGTCTGGCAAGCTGGCGGACAGTGGCGCGCGATGACAACGGGCGGTGCAGGGCGCGGCCAGCATGCGGATCGGCTCAAGGCGGTAGAGGCGGCGGTTGCGGACGCGGGCCTGCCGGCCGGTCTCCGGGGCGGCGTCGTCGGCGTTCACTGAGGGGTCGCTACCGCGCGGGATCGGCGCTGCTGCAACAACCTCCGCGGCAGACGTCGGCACACATGGCGCGCGGGAGCAACACGGGGGGCGCGCTCCGCGTAGGTTTGATCCGGCCTACGCGGGGCGACGTCTCGCGCAGGCCGGGGCGGCTGCGCGTCGACCTGGGCTGGATACGCTGCAGGGATGTTCAAAAACGGGAGGCCGTGGTCAAAGCAGGACGACGCCGCGCTGCGGCGCGCGCTCGCCTTCAACCGGAAGTGGGGCGTCTCTATCCCGCTCATGTTCCGCGAAAACCATCCGATAAACTGCGGCTCATCACGTCTACGCGAGTTCGCTCTGCAGCTCGGACGGAGCTACGCGGCCGTTCGGAAGCGGGCATCGCGGCTCGGACTGCGGGGTCGCCGGCGGGCGCGGTGACGTGGCGCTCCGCGTGCCATTGTCACAACCCTTTTTTGAGATGCCCGATCCTTGCCGCCACGAGCTCGGCACGAGCTCCACCTGGCCCCTCACCTGGCCCTTCCAAGAGTGGACTTGGCCCTTATTTTACGGGCGAAAACGCGCTAAGCCCAGCTAGTGCCGGCCCAGCGCCACGCCATCGCTATCGGAGCCTACTTGCTAGAATGCGGTTTCTAGCAAGTAGACGCCGATCCGCCCCAGCGGGGCGGGGCGGATCGGCTCCCTCGCTTGTGGCGTGGCCCGGGATTGTGACAATGGCGCGTGGTCGCGTGGCGGTCGGTACGCCACGAGCGATGGCGTGGCGTACCGACGAGAGGCACGGATTCAGCCGACTTCGAGGCGAAGACGTGCCTGCCCGGTAGGCGATTTGCGGCGCGGATGCCCGAGAACACGGGCCGGGGCTGGTTGACGGAAGGGGCGTTATCAGACGCCGTGGACCAAACGGTTGAGGGCTTTGTTCGTCGGCCCGGTCGCGGGGCTACTGAGGCCGACGACCACGCGCAGGTGGTGGACGATGACGACGGCCGGATCGTCTGGCTCAAGGCCCTCGAAGCCAGGCAGCGCCTCAAGCATCTCGATCTGGCACTTCGCGATGCACCGCACGCTGTCGTACGCGCCGTCGTACTGGCCTCCGACGAATACAACCCAGGGATCTCTAGTCATGCTCTACCTCCTCGATAAGACGCCACACAGACTTCCGGTGTGGCAACGGAACGGCGCCGATTGCGCCGAAAGAGAGCGCCGATGTTTGCGCGTGTAATAGCCGGCCTCGTAGCGGTCGGGCCGTTCGTCCGGCGGGACTGCTCGGCGGCCTGGGCGGGTTATCTGCGCGCGGCCTCTGACTTGGCGCGCCGGGTGAAGCGAGATCGCCGTACTCGGCGCTGGCGTAACCTTTCCTGATTTACATGCCTAAAGGTATACCCTACGATTAGGGTCTATGCCGAATAAAACGGTGGTTTCGGGTTCGCGGCGTCGGCCGCGCGAGTACGTCGAGGGCTTCCGCGTCTGGATGCCGCGCGGGTGGACGGATCGGATCCACGCGGCGGCCTCGGCGCGGGACGTGTCGATGCAAGAGTGGGTCCGGTCGTCGCTCTCGGTCGCTCTGACGTCGTCGGAAGAAAGCGAGGGCGAGTAGATGAGCTACCGGATTTCCTACGTCTTGCGGGCTGGCATCACGTGCCAGCATCCAACCGTCTTCGAGAGCATCGAAGCGGCCGAGCAGGGCATCCGCACGTTGACGGCGCTGCACGGCGACCGGGCGTACAAGGTCGTGCCGTCGTGACTCGTAGGTCGGACTTGAGGGCGCAGGAGCGGCCTCCTGGAGCAGTCGCTCCCATCTTTACAGTTATGGGAGCGACTGGTCTCTGCACGCCCGCACGCCCGCGCGGCCAAGTGTACCGGGGGCCGGCCATTCCGGGGGCAAAACGCGGGATCGCGGGCGTGGCGTCGTCGTGAGGGGCGGCGCTCTCGGTGAACAGGGGCGGCGGGCTCTCCGGTTGGCGGTCGTTCCGGTCCTGCCGGCGGCAACGTGGCGATTTTCGAGGGGGTGAAGATGAGTTCAGAGGAAGCGTTACGGGGCCATCTGGTACGGGCGAAAACGGCCTTGATCCACGCGGCGATCACGGCGCGGATCGTTCGGTCCGAATTGAACAATCCGCGCGCGAACGTGATCGCGGATGCGGTTGATCGGGCTGCCGGTGCGGTCGGGGATGCGGTGGCCGAGTTGACGGCGGCGCGGTGACGTGGGGAGTCTGATCAAGGCAAGTTCCGTTAACCGTGTATCGACGAAGAAGCGGACGGGTTCTCTGTGGTTCTGCCCTTGTCACTTGTGCTCCTACTCGCAGCTATCCCGGACACCTGGGCGGCAATCACCGGCGGGCCGCGGCGGCCGGCGCTTCGACGGCTGCGAGCTCGCGGGCGCGGCGATCATCAGGTCGCGCGGACGCGGCCACTCGGCGATGTTGTCGCGGGCGCGGTGAGGGAGTTCGTCACTGCCAACATGCGACGGCCGAAAGACGAGCGGGAGCTACGGCGCGGGGAGCTGGTGAAGGTCGTAGGGTTCGCGCTACAGGCCGCGGCGGCCAAGACTGAGCGGGTAGCGGCGAAGGTGGAGGAGGGACAGACCATCCACTGAGGTAGAATCGAGTCACCAACGGCCGGGCGCGCGACGACTCCCGGTAATACTCGCGAAAAGGCCCGCTGGCTGCTCACCGGCGGGCCGTCGTCTTGTACAGGCGTGTTTCATTCCCCGCCCCGGCGACCCCTCCCGCGGTGCTGTCGACCAGGCGCTCAAGCTCACGACCTATCAGGCGGCGCGACGAGCAGGCCGACGGCGGCGGCGAACATGCTGCAGAAGATGAGCCGGTTGACGAATTCGGAAGCGAAGGCGTGCCCGGACTTGGTTGAACGACGCCATCTGGGTCCTCTTTACCCCCCAGCCATCGCCCCCACCACCGGAAACGGCTCGCGGCCCGAGGGTACCGCCTCCGGCACCGGCGCATCCGGCGCATCGAGCGACAGATCCACTCCGCAGGCGAAGAGCCGGAGGTAAGGCTCGCCGCCGCTGCGTAGCGTAGTCGCGGAACGTGCCCCGCAGCACGGGGTGGCCGGCCTCCAGCTCGTCGAGCGCGGGCCAGCAACGCACAACGGCTGCGGGAGGACGACACGAACCAGCGGCGCGCCGGTCTCGGTGCTACGCGGACGCGGGGTTTTCACCACGGGCTCCTACACCCGGGAGGCGGGAGTGTGGGACTTGGCGCCGGGGCGCTCAGCGCGTTGTGCGCCAAGGTGGTGCGCCGCCGTGCCGAAGGGGCACGGGTCCGATGACCACGAGAACGAAGAAGCACGAAGGGAACGATGAACACGAAGGGGACGAAGAAGAACAAGGAGAGCACGATGAACAGGAAGGGAACGAAGCGGCATTCGCAGCAGGGGGCGGTCGAACGAGGATCTG
>JAKZUJ010000163.1:0-9899 GCA_047516685.1 Chloroflexota bacterium
TGCTCGGCGTCTGTCGCCGTTGCCGCCGCCGCGTCGGCGGCGGATCCAGGCGCGGCCGCGCGTTGCCCCGTTCCATTGGAAGATCGCGATGGCGTTGCCTGGCTGGCGACACCGCCTGCAGCAGGCTCTCGAATTCGATCACCGTGTCGGCGGCCTGCGCGAGCGCCGGCGGCGTAAGCTCGCGGCTGGTCACCACCTCCACCCGCACACCTCGCCGCTGCACGGCCTCGATCAGCGCCACGAAGTCGGCGTCGGTCGTGAGCAGACTCAGCGCATCCAGGTGCGGCGCAAGTTCCAGCGCGTCCACCGCCATGTCCACACCCAGGCTGGCCCGCCGCACACCGTCCGCTCGCAGACGCAGTGACTTCGCAATGACCTTGAACCCCGTGGTGGCCAGGTCGGCCAGGCGTTGCTCCGTCTCCGGGTGGTCGTCGTCGCGGACCGCGTAGGCGGCCGCCCGTATCAGCCGCCGGTTCTGCGTCAGTCGCTCAAGCAACGGCCCATGCAGCACCCGCGCGCCGTGATGGCTGCACATCACGTCCAGCGACATCAAATCAACGAACAGCGCCGTTCTGGGCGAAAACTCCATAAGCCTTGCTTCCCAACGCATCGTCAAGCTGTCGCGAATGATAGTGGACGCCGTGCCGCGCGGCCTCGGCCAGACGCTAGCGTTGCAGCGGGCGAAGTGCGTCCAGCGCGTCAATTGATCCGATAAGACGCCCATGCTCGACGACAAAGAACTGCCGCCGCCGGATCTCGGAGGCCCGATTGAGCATTACCTCCACGCGATCGTCCGGCGCCAACACCGCGTCGGGGTCAACCGGCTGCGCAATATCGCGCAGCCGGGTATGTATGCGGGATTCGGCCCGAACGTCCCGCACGTCGTCCCCGTGCAGCGTTCCAACCAGCGTCCCGTGGGAATCCACCACCGGGCGCAGGCCAAAGCGATTGTGATACAACCCCCGCTCAATGAACTCCTGCACGGTCCCGTCGGCCGGTACGGCCCCGGACTCCGGTCGCAGGAAGTCTCGAACGCAGTAGTTCCGCAGCCGTTCTCGCTGCACGGTGTCTCGGTATCCACTGCGGGCGGCTGACCAGAGAAACCAGCCGATAACCACCATCCACAGCGACTGCACCGACCCGCTCAGGAACGCGAACTGGATGAGACCGAAGGCCATCAGCGCCGCGCCCAGCGCCGACCCAACAAAGCAGGCGACCCTGGTGCCGCGTAGCAGATTGCCCGTCGCCGCCCACACAATTGCTCGGAGGATCCGCCCACCGTCGAGCGGGAATCCCGGCAACATGTTGAAGGCTGCCAGCCAAAGGTTGATTTGGCCCAGCCAGCTAGCCATCACGCTGGGGATTGACGCCGCGGGCAGCTGATCCGCAAGAACGAGACACAGACCGCCGAAGGCGGCGCTCGTCAGCGGCCCCACGATCGTGATGAAGAACTCTTGGCCCGGCCGTTCGGGTTCGTGCTCGATTTCCGCCACGCCGCCGAAGATGAACAACCGGATCCGACGAACCGGAATGCCGGTGCGCACCGCCGCCACCGTGTGCGCGGCTTCGTGCGCCACGATCGAACCAAAGAACAGCAGGCTCGTCACCACACCCGCCACCCACACTTGCGTCCGGGTCACGTCCAGCTGAACGCCGCTGCTGAAACTGGCGTCAATGAGCCGGGTCGGGATAACCGAGGTAGCCGTCGTCCACGTCACAAACGCAAAGATGATCAGCCAACTGGCGTCGATGTTGAAGTCCGTGCCGCCGACCCTGAACAGCCGCCACTGACCGAAGGGCGTTCGCCGGTGGCCACCCGGCCGCGCCTGCGTCCCCCGGGGATCCCGCAGCGGTCTAGCCTCCGGCCCCCGCGCCGAGCGCGGGCGCGATCAGCGACACAATCAGCATCAGCACCGCCAGCAGCGCCAGAATCGACCAGACGCGTGACAAGGTGAACCAGCGCCAGGGGGCGAAGCGCCGTGTCCGGCGCGCCTCGTCCGCTCGCGGCCGCCGCCGGCCTCGTCGCCGCCGGGCGCTCATGGCCGGGCGTCCGGTCGCGTCACGCCCTGACCGCTACCCGCTTCGAGCCGCGCGTCCCGTTCTTCGAGTTCACATGCAGGCTCCTGGCGCTCGACAGGTCAGACCAATGATTCGCGGCCACCCGCAGGTCTTCCGAAATCGCGTCGGAAAACGAGTACGCCTCAACTCGCAGACCATGCTCGCGCAGGTAGTCCACCATCGGCACGTAATCGCCGTCGCCCGACACCAGGGCCACCACGTCCATCGTTGGCAGCCGCCGGATGACGTCCATAACCAGCACGATATCCAGGTCGGCCTTGCGCGTTCCGTCGGCAAACACCTTGATCGACTTCGTCACGATGTCGTAACCCTTGTCCCACACCGGCGCAACCGACCGCTGATGCTCCAGCCGTCCGGCGAAGTCCGCGTAGATCGGACAATACGCCCGGGCGTGAATCAGCCGGCGGTCCGCGGTCACCTCGTCCAGCAACTTCTTGAAGTCGAGGCGGATCGGGTCGTCCGGGTCCCGGTCGCTGACGTTCGCGGTATCCACAAACACGCCCAGCCGCAGCTTGGGGCCGGAGTGGGCGGTGGCCGACTGTTCGCTCAGCGCGCCGGCCATGCGTGTCAGTTCGCGCGCGGAATTCACCAGCGCCCGTTCACCCGGTCGCTCAGCCGCCATCACGTCCTTCAGTTCGTCCACCAGCATGCGCAAGTCCTGGCCGTCCGGCGGCGCGGAGTCACCCATGTCCAGGTCAATGTCTTCTGGAATAGCAGATACCCGGCGCATTAGCCGTCGTTCTTTCGTTTGGTTGCCGAGGCCGATCCCTTGCGCCGTGAGCGCTTGGCCGTGCCATTCGGCTGGTGTTCTTCCGCGAGGTCTTGCAGGCGGCGGTCGATGTCCTCTTGCCGCGCCTCTTCGCGCTTCTCGCACTCCTCGCGCCGCCGCTTGATGTCCGCCGGGTCGGGCGCCGCCGCTTCCAACGCTTCCCAAAGGGCCGTCATGCGGTCGGAATTGCCGCGAATCTCCAGGTTCGAGTTAAACGCGACCTCGGTCATCTCTTCGATGAACTCGGCCAGCCGTTTATCCAGCGCCTCAAGCTGGTTGCGCGTCTGAAACAGCGCCGTGTCCAGGCTCTTGTCGCCCCGCTTGTATTCGCGCTCGGTCTCCACCACCTGTTTGCGCAACTCGCCAAAATTCTCCCGCAGCGCGTTCAGGTTGCGCGCAATCATCCGGTGGTGGGTGAGATGCGAGACGGTCTTGTCCGCGTTGGCTTCGGGGACCTCATCGGTCCCGTTGGCCGACACGCCTTCCGTGTCCGTTGACGCGCGCCGGCTACGCCGTGCGCGCGAGCTCCTTGATGCCATCGGTTAGAGCTAGCTCCATTTCGTTGTGGTTCAGGTTTCGTCCGATCACGTCGATGTACAGCGGCGCCGGGCCGAAGGGTCGGACCTCCCAGGCGCCAAGCACGACATCGACCAGGGCACAGCCGTCGGCGCCGGGCACGAAGCCCTTGGCGCGAACGACGTCGCCAAATGCGCCGGTGGCCAGATCGCGCACAAAGACGCCGGCCTCTCCGGCAGGTAGCCCGGCGGTATCCAGCACCAGGCGTTCCAGGCCGCTCGCGGCCAGTTCGTCATGCGGAGCGTGTGCGTGAAAGTCAACGTCGTTGCCAGACCCAGCCTTGCGCACGCGGCCTTGGCGGATGGCGGCGAGCAACAGGTTGGGATCGACGTTGCAATACACAGTGTCCACAATCGCGGCCGCGGGGTTCAGTCCGCGCGCCCACGCCCGCGCATCCCGTCGCTGCGCGTCGCTGGCCGCGTCGGTCTTGTTCACCAGCACCAGGTCGGCGTCCCGCACCTGCTGCGGAAAGAAATCGCCCAGGTGGTCCCGCACCAGGGCGTAGCGCGTCGCATCCAGCACCGTGATGATCGAGTCCACCTGCACGATGGTCCGCACCGCCGGGCTCGCGAACACGTGCGCCAACGTGTCCGGCGAGGCCAGGCCCGTCGGTTCGATCACCAGCCGGTCAGGCCCAACGACGCGGTGAATCTCATCCAGCGCAACCATCAGGTCGCCGCGCACTTCGCAGCACACACACCCACCCACGAGTTGTCGAACGGTCAGGTCGTCCGAGGCCAGGACAACCTGATCCACGCCCTCGACGCCAAATTCGTTGACCAGCAGCGCCGTCGACTCCACCGCGGCCAGGCGTGGAACCAGGGAACGGAGCAGCGTGGTCTTGCCGGCCCCCAGAAAGCCGTACACGATGGTCGCCCTCATCGTGGTTCGGCTCCTTCGCCGGCGCCAGGTCGTCCAGGTCATTTACCCGGCTCGCCTGCGGCCGATCGCGGCAGACGGGATTTCCGAGCGGGTTGGGGGTGCGTGCGCTAACCCTCCCAGTATCGCACGCAGGCGGCCCTTACCCGGCTCACGCGCCCTAAATCTCCTCCATGTCCCGCCAGTTCGGCCCCGCCTTGGCGTCTACCGCCAGTGGCACGTGCAGCGGCACCGCGTTGGTCATCAACTCGCGCGCCCGTTCCGCAAAGTCGTCGAGTTCGGCCGTCGGGAGCTCAAACAGCAGGTCGTCGTGCACCTGCAACAACATCCGCGCCGCGAAGCCCTCCTCGCGGATCGCACGATCCAGTTTCACCATCGCGACCTTCATGATGTCGGCGGTCGTGCCCTGGATCGGCATGTTGATCGCCATGCGCTCGGCCGCCGCCCGCTCGTGGAAGGCCCGCGAGTCCAGCTCCGGCAGATACCGCCGCCGATGAAACAGCGTCTCCACGTAGCCCCGCGCGTGCGCTTCCTTGATGGTGGAGTCCATGTAGGTCTTCACGCCCGGATAGGTCGCGAAGTAGGTCTCGATGAACGTCGCCGCCTCCCGATTCGAAAACTCCGTCCGCGAGGCCAGCCCCTGCGCGCTGATCCCGTAGACGATCCCGAAGTTTGTCGTCTTCGCCAGCCGCCGCATGTCCTCGTTCACGTCGTCCAGCGACACCCGGTGCAGGCTCGCGGCCGTGGCCGCATGGATGTCGTGCCCGTCCGCGAACGCCTGGCACATGGCCGCGTCCTCGCTGATGTGCGCCAGCACCCGCAGGTCGATCTGCGAGTAGTCGATCGCCAGCAGCGTCCAGTCCGCGCGCTTGGCCACGAAGGCCCGCCGAATCTCGCGTCCCCGCGCCGTCCGAATTGGAATGTTCTGCAGGTTCGGATTCGCCGACGACAGCCGCCCCGTCGCCGTCCCCGCCTGGTTGAAGGTGGTATGCAGCCGCCCCGTGGTCGGGTGCGCCAGGTCCGGCAGGGTGTCGATGTAGGTCGACTTCAGCTTGCTTAGCGCCCGGTATTCCAGCACGCGCCCCACGATCGGGTTCGCGTCCACCAACCCTTCCAGCACTCCGCTCGCCGTCGAATAGCCAGTCTTGGTCCTGCGCCCGGCCGGCAGCTCCAGTTCCTCGAAGAGAACTGTCCCAAGCTGCTTGGGCGAGTTGACGTTGAACTCATGCCCCGCATCCGCAAAAATCTCGGACTGCAGCTCGGCAATCTCTTCGCCCATCTCCCGTGAGAGTTCGCCCAGCGCCCCGCCGTCCAGCTTGATTCCCCGCCGTTCCATCTTGCTGAGCACCGCGGCCAGAGGAATCTCCACGTCGTGCAGGAGCTCCGTCAGCTTCAGGTCGTCGATCTCCGCGTCCATTTCCTCGGCCAGCGCCAGGGCCAGCGCGGCGCGTAGTGCCGCCGGAATCGCCACGTCCTCGGCGTCCGGCCGCATCAGGCCGCCCACGGCCTGCGTATCGGGCAACGCCGGCTCGACCTCGATCCCCCGCCGCCTGAATACCAGGTCGTCCAGCGTCCGCGGAATGGCGCTCGGCGTCGCCACGTAGGCCGCCAGCAACAGGTCGATGTCGACCCCGCGCAGCTCCACGCCCCGGGCTGCCAACGCACGGTGCAACCACTTCGAGTCAAAGGCCGCCTTCGCCGCCTGCCCGTCCTCCAGCCAGTCCCGCAACGGCTCCAGCGGCTCGGCTGCGCCGTCCAGACTGACGTAGGCGGTATCTCCACCCCAGGCCAGCCCCAGTCCCAGCAACTCCGCGCGCCACGATGAACCCCGCAGATACGGAAACACCGCCACCCGCTCGGCCTGGCGCAATTGCTCCGCCAGCGCCCCAGCGCCCTCGGCGTCCTGTACCACCGCGGGCGCCACGTCCGGCACGTCCGCCGCCACAGGGGCGGACGTCTCCAGGAAGGTCATCCGTTCCACCACGTTGCGGAACTGCAACTCCCGCATCAGCTTGTGCAGCGCCTCCACGTCCGCCTGCCACAACCGCGTGCCCTCGGCGTCAAACGCCACCGGCGCGTCGCAGACGATGGTGGCCAGTCGGCGCGACAGGTTCGCCACCTCTTCCTGCCCTTCCAGCCGCCGCCGGATCGCCGGCCGGATGTCGTCCAGGTGCGCGTAGATGTCCTCAATGTCTTCGTAGCTCGCCAGCAGCATCGATGCCGTCTTTTCGCCTACCCCCTTCACCCCGGGGATGTTGTCCGAGCTGTCGCCCTGCAGACCCTTGATGTCCACTACCTGTGACGGCTTGATCTTCCATCGGTCCTTGATCGCCGCCTCGTCGAAGATCAGCGACTGACCAGTCCGCGGATTGGTGCTCAGCACCCGCACGTGCGGCGTCACCAGCTGCAGGGCGTCCCGGTCGCCAGTCACCAGCCACACGTCGAATCCCTCGGCCTCCGCCTGCCGCGCCAGCGTGCCCAGCATGTCGTCGGCCTCGTAGGACTCCAGCTCGTAGATCGGAATCCCCAGCGCCTCGACCAGCTCCCGCACCCGTCCGAACTGCGCGACCAGCGCGTCGTCCGGCGCGTCCCGGTGCGCCTTGTAGGGCTCGTACAGCTCGTCGCGGAAGGTTGGCCCGGGCAGATCGAACGCCGCCGCCGCATGGTCGGGCGCTAGCTCGTCAACGATCCGCAGCAGGATGTTGGCGAAGCCAAAGACGGCGTTCGTGGGTTCGCCGGTGGATGTAGCGAAGTGGCGCGGCACCGCGTGGTACGCGCGATGAATCAACGACATCGCATCCAGAACCACGAGACGGGGGCGCTCGGAAGCGTCCATACTGATCAGTCTACGCGGCACCTGGACGCCGGCCCGTGCACCACCGTTCCCCAACCGCGTCCGGCCGTCCCTGGACCCGCTCGCTGGCCGGGCAAATCGCCATCCTGGCCACCGTGCCCACCGCCGCCGTGCTGCTGGCCGTGGCCGTCCTCACGCTTTTCCTCAACCAGCACTCCCGCCTCGACACGCTGCTGCAAGCCGAAGCCGACCGCGCCCAGACCCTGGCCGAACCCATCGAACACGCCCTGGCCAACGCCCTCCGCGCCAACCTCCGCACCACCTCCGCCGCGGCTTCCAACCTCTTTGCCCACCGCGCCACCGCGCCCCGCGCCGCCGGCGACCTGCCCACCCAGCGTTTCGACCCCGCGCTTCGCGCGCTGGCTTCGGCAACCCTCGAACGCGCCCGTGCCGCCGACGCCATCACGCTCTCGGATGTCGTCCAGACCTCTGGCGCGCAGCCCGCAATCGTCGCCGCCGTCCCCGACGGCGCCGTCATCCGCGTCGGCGTGATCCGGGTTGCCCTCGACGCCGGAGAATCGCCCTGGCGCTCGCTCCTTCAGGACCTCATCCCCGACGCGCCAAACGCCAGCCTCGGCCTCGTCGACGCCAGCGCCCGCGTAGCCTTTCATCACGATCTGGACCAGGTCGGCCGCTGGATCACCGCCTCGGGCGAACCCGGCGCCCCGCTGTTCCAAGCAACCGCCGGCGCCCTGTTGCGCGGCCCGCCCGTCGGCGCCCAGCGCATCACCGGCTACGCGCCCCTCGGCGCGTCCGGCTGGCGGCTGGTCGTCGAACGCCCCTGGACCGCCCTCTTCGAGGCCTTCAGCGGACCCGGCCTGCTCGTCCTGATTCCGCTGCTTGGCGCCGCTCTGCTGCCGGCCGCGCTCATCGGCCTCACCGCCGTCCGCGCCACCCGACGCCTGCGTGACCTGGCCCTGGCCGCGCGTCGCATCGCCGCCGGCGACTTCCACCCAATTCCCACCGCCGCCCGTACCGGCGACGAGATCGAGGAACTCACCACCCAGTTCGAGTCCATGGCCCGCCAGCTCCAGTCCCTCTACGGCGCCCTGGAACAGCGCGTCGCCGACCGCACCCGCGAACTGGAAATCGTCGTGCGCGTCGCCCGCTCCATCACCCAAACGCTGGACGCCCGGGAAATCCTGCGCGTCAGCGCCGCCGAGCTCCCCCGCCATCCCCGCATCCAGGCCGCCTTCGTCCGCCTCGAGCCGACCCAGACCGAGCAACTCGGCCTCGCGGCGCCGCCGCCACCCGAGTGGGCCGCTGCCGCGCCGCCGGATCCACCCGAAACCAACAGCCCCCTGACCAGCCAGCCTTCCCCCGCCGACGGCTGGGTCCATACCCTCCCACTGGCCGTGGCCGACGAACGCGGCGCGCTCCTGGTCCGCACGGCCGCCGCCGACGGCGCCGAACTCGCCAACTTTCTGCTGGCCGTCGCCGCTCAGATCGGCATCGCCCTGGAAAACGCCCTGCTCTACCGCCAAGGTCAGGCCCGCGCCGCGCTCGACGAACGCATGCGCCTGGCCCGCGAGATTCACGACACCGTGGCCCAAAGCCTCACCGGCGTCATCGTCCACCTCGAAGCTCTGGAGCACGCCGCCGGCGATGCCCTGGCCGCCGCCGACCACCGCGCCCGCGCGCTTGACCTGGCCCGCATCGGCCTGCGTGAAGCCCGGCTCTCCGTACAGGGCCTGCGCGCCTCGGCGCTGGATGGACAAGACCTGGCGGCCGCGCTGGCCGCCGTCGTTGCCCGCGTCGACGCCGCCGGCGCGGCCGCCGCCCGCTTCAGCGTCAATGGCGACACCGCCAGCGTCCCCGCCCCCGTGGCCAGCGAGTTGCTGCGCATCGGCGAAGAGGCCCTCACCAACGCCCTGCGCCACGCCTCGGCGGACTACCTGCTGGCCACCCTGCGCATCACCCAGGACCATGTGCGCTTGGTGGTGGAGGACGACGGCGCGGGCATCGACCCTGCCGAGGACGCCGGCGCCGGCTTCGGCTTGCTCGGCATGCGCGAGCGCGCCGCGCGTCTGGGCGGCACACTCACCATCGAAAGCCAGCCGGGCGAGGGCACCCGCGTGCAGGCGCACATTCCGCTATCGCCGGACGCCAGTAACCGATGATCCGCGTCCTGATCGCCGACGACCATCCGATCGTCCGCGAGGGCTTCGGCGCGATCGTGAACGCCGAACCCGACATCGAAGTCGTGGCCCAGGCCTCCAACGGGATCGAGGCCCTCGAACGCGCGGCCGACGCCAACCCCAGCGTCGCGCTGATGGACCTGCGCATGCCCCGCATGGGCGGCGCGGAAGCCATTCGTCGCCTCCGCCAGACCAATCCAGACCTCCGGACCATCGTCCTTACCACCTACGACGACGACGAGGCCATCTACGAGGCGATTCGAGCCGGCGCCCGCGGTTACCTGCTCAAGGACGTCCCCCCCAGGGACCTTGTGCGCGCCATCCGCCGGGTCCACGCCGGCGGCTCCCTGCTGCAACCCGTCATCGTCGAACGCCTGCTGGACCGCCTCGGCCCCACAGACCCCAACGACGCCGCGCCCGTGGAAGCCCTCACGCCCCGCGAAGTCGAAGTCCTGCAGGTCATGGCCCGCGGCGCCCGCAACCGCGACATCGCCGAGGAACTCGTCATCTCCGAACGCACCGTCAAAGTCCACGTCGCCAACGTCATCGCCAAACTCGGCGTCACCAACCGCACCGCCGCCGTAGTCCGCGCCATCGACCTCAA
>JAKZUJ010000164.1:0-3079 GCA_047516685.1 Chloroflexota bacterium
GGTCAAGGCGCTGCGTTGGGCGCCAACGGGTCCGTCCATTTCGGCGCTCGGCGGAGTCGAAATCGCGCTGTGGGACATCCTGGGCAAAGCCCTCGACGCGCCGGTCTACCAGCTACTCGGCGGGAAGGCCCACGACGACCTGCGCTGCTACACCAGCATTGCCAACGCGAACAAGCCCCAGGCCGAGCGGCTCGTAAACGAGGGATATTCGGCCCTGAAGGTGGCGCACGTTGGCGAGATGCTTCAGGAACGCCACATCAGCATCCCCGATCTGATTGCGCAGGAGCGCGCCAAGGTCGAGGCAATGCGCGACGTGCTGGGCGACAGCGTCGACCTGATTCTGGACCCGGGCATGCCCTTCAACCGCAAGCCTTGGTTGGCGGACACTGCGCTGCGCGTGGTACGGGCCCTCGACGAATACCAGTTGCTATGGATGGAGCAGCCGGTACTGCAGACCAACGTGGACGACTATGTGCGAATTCGCCAACTCACCGAGACGCCGCTGGCGGCCGGGGAGAACGAAACAACGCTCCACGGCTACAAGCCGTTCTTCGAGAAGCGCGCCATCGACATCGTCCAGCCGGACGCCACCTGGTGCGGAGGTATCAGCGAGGACATGAAGATCATGGCCGCGGCCGACGCCCACGACATGCGAACCGTGACCCACAGCTTCAGTTCGGCCGTCGGACTGGCGGCCAACTATCACGTGGGCTTCGCCAACCGGAATTGCTTCATGGTCCGGTACCCCGAAAAGGACAACCCGTTCGCCAAAGCCATGATCGGCCAGGCCTTCGAGTTCGACGACGGCTACATCAGACCCACCGGGGCGCCGGGTCTTGGCATCGAGATTCCAGACGATTTGATCGAGGCCTATCCCTTCGTACCCAACAGCGGCATCTCACACGCACGCTCACCATTCCCGCGTCCAACCGATCCGAAGTGGGTTCCCTCGAACAGGGACATCGCGTCATGGTGAGCGGCGGACCGCAACGCCTGAAAAGAGGCCAGGCATGACCAGGGTTCTGGTAACGGTTCCCGAACTCGAATCCTCACCGGACGCCATTGAGGAAATCCGCGGTGTTTCGCCCGACCTTGAAGTAGAGCAACGCACCTGTCGCTCGAATCCGGAACTCACCGGCATGCTGGGCGATGCCGAAATTCTGTACACCCTCTGGTTTCCCACCCGGCTGGAACCGGGCACCAGGCTTCGCTGGCTCCAGATGACCTCCACTGGCGTGGACAACAAGCTCTCGAACCCGGTCTTCGACCCGGCGAACGGCGTGACTGTCACCAGCGCCGCCGGCTGCCACGCCGTCCCAATCGGCGAATACTGCATATTTGCCATGGGCCTGTTGGCGCGTGGTCTGCTGGGCTTCTACCGGGACCAGCAGCAGCGAGTGCGCAATCGCGCGCACAGCACGCTGACCGATTTAACCGGACTTACAGTAGGAATCGTGGGCTATGGGCACATTGGCCGACATGTGGCGCGCCTTTCCAAGGCCTTCAACATGCGAGTCCTGGCCACGAAGCGCTGCCCAGACCAGCGCGCGGTCAGCGGGCTGGACTTTCCCAACGTCGGCGACCCCGACGCCTGCCTGCCGGACGAAATAGTCGCACCAAACGAACTGCCCAGGATTCTGGCGGATGCCGACTTCGTCGTCTCCACGGTTCCGCTCACAACGGCGACGGCCAACCTGTTTGGTGCGTCGGCGTTCAGTGCCATGCGGCGCGACGCCTACTTCATCAACGTAAGTCGTGGCGGCGTCGTTGACCACGACGCGCTGGTCCAGGCACTGCAGGACGGCGACATACGCGGTGCGTGTCTCGATGTACTGCACACCGATCCGAAACCGCTTCCGCCCGAGCACCCGCTGTGGGACCTCGAAAACGTGCTCATCACACCGCACGTATCCGGAAATCGCAACGCGGCCTACATGCGGCGTGCGCAAGACCTCTTTCTGGCGAATCTCAAGCGCTATCTCGCCGGAGAGCCCTTGCTGAACGTGGTGACCCGAGAAAAGGGCTACTAGCCCAGCAGCAGGTCCTCCGGCCAGTAGTACTGGCCGTGGGCGCCGATGTGTGCCTGGCGTCCCTCGGGAGCCAGATCACTCAGCAACACGCGTCGTACGCCGCTGGCGCCCGGGCTGCCATGCGCGAATTCAATCGCGTCGGCTTCACTCTCAACCGCAATCGTCTTGCCGTTGACGTCCGTGAAGGCGTAGAGCACGGCATCCGGTCCTGCCACCAGCGGCGGCGACGTCATCGGCCTCGCCGTGGGCTCGTCCTCGAACGCACGGGAGAGCTCCAGCGGCGCATGGTGCGCCGCCAGAAAGTCAAGCAGCTGGCCCTGGAGTCGTCGCGCCTCGTCCGGATGCTCGTCCACAACGTTTAGCTGCTGGCCTGGATCGTTCTGCAAGTCGTACAGCTCCGACACATGACCCCGCGGCGACGCGATGAGTTGCCATCGCGCGTCGCTAACCGTCAGCGGTTCCGGCAAGTCCTCGCGCCCCACAAATCCATCATGGTCGGCGCCCCCGATCTTCCCGCTCGTCAATAGTCCGGGCGGAAACCGGCCGCTGAACGCTGTGTCGCGTGACCACGCGGCTTCTCCATGCATGAGCGGCAGCAGTGACGCCCCGTCGATCCCATCCGGGGCTTCCAGGCCGAAGGCATCCAGAACTGTCGCAAAGATGTCCACGTGTTGGGAGACCGCATCGCTACAGGTTCCGGCGCCGAGCCCGCCGGGATGACGAATGAGCAGCGGGCAGCGCACGTTCTGGTCGTAAAGCCGCCCAAGCTGGCTGCCGGGCTTGCCCTGCAGGTCGTGATCGCCGAATCCGTGTCCATGATCGGTGAGCCAGATGATGAGCGTGTCATCGGTCAGGCCCAGCGCGTCCAGTTTTTCGAACAGGTGACCAAGCCAACGGTCGGTATAGGTACACAGCGCCGCGTACGAGGCGCGAACATGCGCCCGTTCAGCGTCCGTCATGTACGTCCCGCGGCCATAGGCGGGGTAGATGAGCCAGTCGCCGTCGAAGTCAGGCGATTCGTAGCGAGCCTGGTCGGCCGGCGGCGCGTC
>JAKZUJ010000165.1:0-13613 GCA_047516685.1 Chloroflexota bacterium
GGTCGATCTGTGTACGAAGCTGTGCAACGTCCATCAACCTGCTCCTCCGGCCGCGCTTTCAGCCGGGCGCGGCGCCACCTGACCTTGGCCTGCCCGGCCGGGAATCCAGCGTAGCGCCGCCAGCACGGCGATTTGGGCCACGGCCAACAGCATGAAGGCAATGTTCAGCCCGGCCACGTCGCCCACGAAGCCAGTCACAGGGTTGCCGATTGCCGCCGCGCCGAATGAGACGCCGAGAATGACTCCGGTGCCGACGCCCACGTGCGCGGGCACCATTCGCTGCATCAGGAGCACCGTCGGCGTAAAGCCGGCCCCGATCAGCGCGCCGACGAAGGCGACCGTTGCATACGTCGAGGCGCCGACGGGCAGCAACGCAAATGCGGTCACGGCGGGGATCAGCAGCAGCGAGGAGTAGCCGATCATCCGACGGACGCCAAGGCGATCGGCCAGCACGCCGCCGCTGAACGCGCCGGCGGCGTGGAAGCCCAGGTAGACGGCCAGCATCGACCCTGCCAACCCTGGATCGGGGCGATCCGGGGATACGAAGAACGGGATGTAGATGTTGAGGCTGGCGTAGGCCCACCCCCGGACCAGGGCGACGACAAGCACGGCGGCGATAGCGGGGCCGACGCCGCCCAGTGAACCGATGCCGCCGTACCGAGCCCTGGACCTGGTGCTGGAGAATCCGCGCAGCCCAAGTGGTATCAACGCGGCCACGACTAGCGCCGGCAACGCCAGCAGCGGCATCCAGACCAAGCCGCTGGCCGCCAGGACCGCTCCGGCTGCCAGTGGCGCAACAGTGAATCCGAGGTGCCCGCCGAGGAAGAAAGTCGCCACGCTGGCGCCTTTGTGCTGGCGCGACGCCTCATTGGCGATCGCGGCGCCCTGCGGGTGATACCCGCCTACCACGATGCCGGCGGCCCCCAGCAACAGCAAAAGCGCGCCATAGGACGGCACGAGTGGGACGAACGCCACCAGCACGGCCATCGTTGCGATAGTGCCCGCGGCCAGCCAGCGGCGTCCGAAACGGTCGCCGAGGTAGCCGAAGATCGGCTGCGACGTGGCGGACGTGATGGCCCAGACGGCCGACGCCACGCCCACGATTCCCAGCGACAACTCCAGGCGCTGCGCGAGAAACGGATACATCATCGTGGGCAGTTGCGCCGTGAAATCAACGGCAAAATGCCCCAGGGCGACCGTCGCCACCCAGCGCCGGGCGGCGCTGAACATCGAAACCTGCCGACCTTCCGGGATCAACGCGACGGTGGGCGCGTCCGGGCGCGATGGTACATTCGAGCCATGTGCGCGCCGTACCCCAACGGCGCAATTTCCCCAGAAGTCGGAGCAACTTCCGCATGTCCGCCACCGACCACAAGTGGGTGTACTTGTTCCGCGAGGGCGCAGAGTCCATGCGCAATTCGCTCGGCGGCAAGGGCGCAGGCTCCGCCGAGATGACCCGCGCCGGCATCCCGGTGCCCCCGGGGTTCACCATCACCACCGAGGCTTGTCTGGCCTATTTCGAGACCGGTCAAGAGTTTCCGCCTGGCCTGCAGCAGCAGCTGAATCGCGCGCTCTCCGACGTGGAGACGCAAACCGGGAAGCGCTTCGGCGATCCCGCCAACCCGCTGCTGGTCTCCGTCCGTTCCGGCGCTCGCGTGTCCATGCCCGGAATGATGGACACCGTCCTAAACCTGGGACTCAACAGCCAGACCCTCGACGGCCTCGCCGCCCTGACCGGCGACCCGCGTTTCGGCTGGGATTCCTATCGGCGCTTCGTACAGGGTTTTGGCTCGATCGTGCTGGGAATCGACAGCCGCGCATTCGAAGACCTCATTCACGACCACAAGCAACGCCTGGGCAAGGCTGACGACCCTGCGCTGACAGCGGCTGAGTGGGAGGCCGTGACCGCCGACTTCAAGAAACTCATTTTCGAGGAAAGCGGCCAGCGGTTCCCCGAAGATCCGCACGAACAGCTCGAACGCGCGATCAAGGCCGTCTTTGATTCATGGCACGGCCGCCGCGCGGTCGACTACCGCAACTTCCATCGTCTGCCCCACGACTGGGGCACGGCCTGCAACATTCAGACCATGGTCTTCGGCAACATGGGTGAGCAGTCGGGCACGGGCGTGGCCTTCACACGCAATCCCAACGACGGCTCGCCGGAGCTCTTCGGCGAGTACCTGCTCAACGCCCAGGGCGAAGACGTGGTGGCCGGTATACGCACGCCGGAACAGATCAGCACCTTGCGAGAGACGCTGCCCGAGGTCTACCTCGAGTTCCAGTCCTACGCCCATTCGCTCGAAGCCCACTACGCCGAGATGCAGGACCTGGAGTTCACGATCGAAGACGGCCGCCTCTACATGCTGCAGACGCGCGCCGGAAAGCGCAGCCCGGCGGCCGCCATCCGCATCGCCGTTGACATGGTGCACGAGGGCAAGATCGACCGCGAAACCGCGGTGCGACGCGTGGAGGCCGAGCAGGTCAGCGCAATGCTGCACCCTCGAATCGACAGTTCAGTGCCTTTAGAGGCCATCGCGCGCGGTCTCAACGCCTCGCCCGGCGCTGCAACCGGCGAAGTCGTCTTCACCGCCGACGATGCCGCGGCCCTGGCCGAGGAAGGCCGCCCGGTCATTCTGGTGCGACCCGAAACCTCGCCGGACGACTTTCACGGCATGGCCGCGTCACAGGCGATCCTCACGTCCCGCGGGGGCGCGACCAGCCACGCGGCAATCGTGGCCCGGCAGCTTGGGCTGCCCGCCGTGGTCGGCTGCGAGGTCCTTGAGATCGACGTGGAAGGCGGCGTATTTCGGGCGGGCAGTGCGCAAGTTGCCGCCGGCGAAACGATCACCATTGACGGCACCCTGGGCAACGTCATTCGCGGCGAGGTGCCCCTGATCCCCGGCGAGATGACGCCCGAGCTGCATGAGCTGCTCGACTGGGCGGACGAGCTTCGGCGCCTCCAGGTCTGGGGCAACGCGGACACACCCGAGGAAGCCGAACTGGCGCGCTCCTACGGCGCGCAGGGCATTGGTCTCTGCCGCACCGAGCACATGTTCCGCGAAGGCGACCGCCTGCCTATCGTGCAGGAAATGATTCTGGCCGAATCCGAGGCCGAACGTCGCCGCTCGCTCGACCGGCTGTTGCCCATCCAGCGCGAGGACTTCGTTGGAATCCTGCGTGCGATGCACGGCTTGCCGGTCATCATTCGGCTGCTGGACCCGCCGCTGCACGAGTTCCTCAGCGGGGTCGAAGACGAACTAACCAGCCTGCAGCGGCAAGGCGCGTCTGAAGCCGACATGGCGCTGGCGCGCCGCAAGGTTGCGCGTGCCGCCGAGTTGCACGAGGCCAACCCCATGCTGGGCCTGCGCGGTTGCCGCCTCGGGCTGATGTATCCCGAGGTCTACGAGATGCAGGTCCAGGCCATCGTCGAGGCCGCGCTGCAGTTGAAGGCCGAGGCCGTGCACGCCCTGCCGGAGATCATGATTCCGCTCATCGGCCACATTTCCGAGCTCACCACTATCGAGACCCGCCTGCGGGCCACCGCCGAGCAAGTGCAGCAACGCGCGGGCGACCGGATCGAGTTCAAGTTTGGAACCATGCTGGAAGTGCCGCGCGCCTGCCTGACCGCAACCGAGATTGCCGGCGTCGCCGAGTTCTTCAGCTTTGGCACCAACGATCTCACCCAGACCACCTTCGGCATCAGCCGCGACGACGCGGAAGGCCGCTTCCTGCTCAAGTACGTGGAAGACGGGATTCTGCCCGACAATCCGTTCAGCGTGCTCGACCGAGACGGTGTCGGTGCGCTCATGCGTATGGCAACCGAGCAGGGCCGCGCTGCCCGTCCTGACATTGAAGTCGGAATCTGTGGCGAGCACGGCGGCGATCCCTCCTCCATCGACTTCTGCGAGTCGCTGGGACTCGACTACGTCAGCGCGTCCCCGTTCCGAGTGCCCGTGGCCCGCATCGCCGCCGCCCATGCGCGCCTTGAGCAGGGCTTCCGCGACCGCTAGCCGAAGAGGGTCGGCACAGTGGTCTTCCACTTGCTATAGGTAGTGATGGGCAGTTCGATGAGCCTCGCAATGGATGACTTCTGCGTAAGGCGGCACCCGGATGCGGAGGTGTTCCTGGAGCGGGCGCAGGGGTTTCTCGCGCGAGTCGAGGCCGAGAATGTACTCATGCTTGGGCTGGCTTCCAGCAGCCCTCGGGACGCGCTCTTGCTGACCGTCGAGCATGGGCGGGAAATTGTCATGGCAGCGCTTCACTCGGGGGCGAATCTCATTTTGTCCCGCGGGCCTGCAAACGCCGTTGAAGCGCTTGTCGACCGATTGATCGCCGACGGTTTTTCACCGCCAGGCGTTACAGGTCCGGTGAAAGTCGCGGGCAGGTTCGCGGACCTGTGGCGCGCTCGGACGGGCCAGGGGACCAGACTGCACATGCGCATGCGTGTCCACCAGCTCACCGAAGTCGTCCCGCCGGATCCGCCTTCGGGCGCATTCAGGCAGGCGGTTGCAGCGGACGTCTCCCTGCTGGCGACGTGGGTCGAAGCCTTCAAGGTGGACCTGCGACTCGACGATCCACAGCCCGGCGAAGAGATCGTCAGAGATCGGATCGACGAGGGGCGTCTGAGAGACCGAATCGGCGAGGGTCGCATGTACGTCTGGGACGACCAGGGGCCCGTCTCGATGGCGGCTTGCAGCGGGCCCACGCCCGAGGGAATGAGAATCAATTTCGTCTACACACCTCCGGAGTACCGAGGCCGCGGGTATGCCTCGGCGTGCGTCGCGGACCTGAGCCAGCTGCTGCTCGACGACGGGCGCCGCTTCTGCGCGCTGTTCACGGACCTTGCCAATCCCGTCTCCAACCGGCTGTACGCGCGGCTGGGCTACCGACCGGTGTGTGACTTCGACCAGTACACCTTCGTGGCGTAGACCCGCCGGCGCGGGGCTGTCGAGGTCGGAGTCTGTTGTTCGCGTCGCCGCCCGCGCGCGCGGCGTGCGGGGCTGCCGCGGCGGCTAACCCGTAGCGCAGGTCGAGCGCGGTCGTGCCTTAAGCTTGGCTCGAGATGGCGACTCCGGTAGAGGAAGTCAAAGCGCGGCTGGACGCGGTCGAGTACATCGGCCGTGACCTGCGGTTGCAGCGGGCCGGTCGTAACTGGAAGGGGCTGTGTCCCTTCCATGGCGAGAAAACACCCTCGTTCTTCGTCTTTCCCGACCGCGGCAGCTTCAAGTGTTTTGGCTGCGGCGAAGGCGGAGATCTGCTCTCGTACGTCATGCGCCGTGATCGCCTGGAGTTCCCGGACGCGCTGGGCGAACTTGCGCGCGAGGCCGGGATCGAGCTTCAGCGCGAACCGGCCGATCCCGAGCGGCGCGGACGGCAGGCGGCGATGCTTGGTCTGCTGGCCGAGGCGCAGAAGTTCCTGCAGCGGCAGCTCCAGGACTCGCCGGCGGCCGAGGAGGCGCGCGTCTACGTGCGATCTCGCGGGTTGGCCGATAGAACGGTCGAGCAGTTCGGGCTGGGTTACGCCAGCGCACATGGTTCGCCGCTGCTGGCGCATCTGCGCAAACTCGGTTTCAAGGACGACGCGATCGAGGCCGCCG
This sequence comes from Chloroflexota bacterium, assembly GCA_047516685.1. Classification (GTDB taxonomy): domain Bacteria; phylum Chloroflexota; class UBA11872; order UBA11872; family UBA11872; genus UBA11872. The sequence goes on from JAKZUJ010000165.1 coordinate 5,598, forward strand.
GCCTGGCGCGCTCCGACGAACGCGGAGTCCGCGACTACCTCTTTGACCGGCTGATTTTTCCCATTTGGAACCGCTCGGGCGAGGTCGTCGGTTTCGGCGGCCGAACCCTGCGCGACATAGAGCCGAAATACCTCAACACTCGCGACTCCGATGTCTTTACCAAAGGCCATCTCCTCTACGGCTACCACCTGGCCCGCGACGCCATCCGCCAGGAGCGAACGGCGGTGATCGTCGAGGGCTACATGGACGTGATCGCGGCGCATGAGAGCGGATTCACCAACACCGTGGCCTCCATGGGCACTTCGCTCACCACCCAGCAGGCACGCATGCTCACGACCTCCGGCGCGTCGCGCGTCGTAATCGCCCTGGACGCGGACGCCGCCGGCGCCGCCGCCGCCCGCCGCGGACTGGACGTTGTGCGCGAGGCTGGCGTCTACGAGGCCGGCACGACGGTTGACGTTCGCGGGCTTGTGCGGCACGAGGACCACCTCACAACCGACATCGGGATTGCCGAGCTTCCGCCAGGCGACGATCCCGACTCGCTGGTTCGGTCGAGGCCGCAGCGCTGGCGGGAGTTGATTGCCGAGCCCACGCCGCTGGCCGACTTCGCCTTTCGCTGGGCTGGGGGACAGCACGATCTGACCGGTCTGAGCGGACGCCGCGCGGCAATGCGCGAGCTGCTGCCGATCGTGGCCGAAATCAACGACGCGGTTGTCCGCGCCCACTACTTCAGTCGCCTTTCTGAACTGAGCGGAGTGCCAGCGGATGAATTGCGGCGGATGGCCAGGAGAGATGGCCGCCGCGGCGCGCCTCGCGCGGCTGCCAGGAACTCCCGGGCAAGCCCGCCGGATCCAGGGATGGTTATGGACCGTCTGGAGGAAGGTTTGCTGAGGTGCGTCGTCAGGGCCGGCGCCGACGACGTGGTTCTGATAAGCCGCCTCGAAGCTGGGCTTCTGACTGACCTGGCCGCCCGTCACATCCTGTCGCGCATCGTGGCCGAGGCGCGCCAGCACGATGAACTCGACTGGGAACGAATCGCGGCCGCCCTCGATCCAACGTCCCAGCAACGTCTGGCTGCCGTGCGGGATCGCGCGATCGAGACCCCGGGCCGCGGCGCTTCACTCAGCTTGGAACTGCAATTTGCGACATTGAGGCTGCGCGAGCGGCGACTCAATGTCGAATTGGAAGAAACCCGGCTGGCCGCCGACGGCGACGTGGCCGAACCGATTGCGGCGCGGCGCCTGGAACTGATCAGCGAGATGGACAGCGTGCACCGCGCAAAGGTGGAAGTGATCGGCGCCCGCAGCTTTGCGTCCGAATAACCCGGCGCGGAGCGCGGCCGACCACGCGAACGCGGCGACTCCGGGTTACGCGGCGTTCAGCGCCTGGTCCAGGGCGGCGGCCAGATCCGACTTGGGACGGAAGCCAACGATCCGTCCGACTTCCGCGCCGTCCTTGAAGACCAACAGCGTCGGAATGCCGCGCACGCCGTACGTGCCGGGCGTCATCGGGTTCGCGTCTACGTCGACTTTGGCGAACGCGACGCGGCCGTCGTATTCCTCGGCCAATTCGTCCACAATTGGGCCGATCATCTTGCATGGACCGCACCATTCAGCCCAAAAGTCCACCAGAACCGGTGTGGCGGCTTCAATAACTTTGGTTTGGAAGTCGCTGTCGCCTACAGCTTCGGGCGCTGCCATCGAAACTCCTTGGAAATCCACTACACGTGCTTATTCGAGCGTAGGCAGGCCGGTGCGTGAAGTCAACGGATGTCCAACACGGTGACAGCTCCTCGGTTCTCGGTGGTGATCCTGGCCGGTGGGCAAAGCCGGCGCATGGGCCGCGACAAGCGCGCCCTGCCCTGGTTGCCGGCGCCCGACGGCTCAAACCAGACGCTCCTTCAACACCTCGTGGCCACGGTGGCGCCGCTGACAGACGACGTCGTGCTGGTGGCGAACGACGATCCCGGCGTGGATGGCGTGCGCATCGTCGGCGACCTCTATCCGGGCGCCGGGAGCCTCGGCGGTATCTACAGCGGGTTGGCGGCTGCCGCCCACGAATTGGCGTTCATTGCCGCTGCCGACATGCCCTTTCTCAATCCGAAGCTGATCCGCGCCCTGGCCGGGCGGGCGGCTGGGTCGGGCGCCGTGGTACCAGTGACTGAGGGGCGGCCGGAGCCGATGCACGCGGTCTATCGAAAAACGCTATTGCAGCCGGCGCGGCAGCGTATCGAGCGCCGCGAGCTCAAGGTGGCGCCGATCTTCGACGCTGTGCCGACCGTGTGGGTGGCCGAGGACGAATTGCGACGCCTTGATCCGGATCTACGTTCGTTCTGGAACCTGAACACGCCGGACGACTACACGCAGGCGTTGGCACTGGCGCGCGGGGACGGTCCCGGGATCGCCTAAACTGGCGTGCCGGCTCCGAGAATTGAATTCCCATCGATCCCGTTCCGACCACGTTTCGGCTCCGAATCCATGATGCGAAGGCCAGGCCGCTGCGCGTAAACCGCGACGAATCCGGCTCGCTCGTCGAAATCCTCCGCACCGACTGGGCGGACGTGTACCACGACCAGCAGCGGCCATTCGCGCAGACGTACTTCTCCACGACGCCAGCGGGCCTGGCGCGCGACGAGGATGTCTGGCACGTCCACCGCTGCCAAGAGGACCGCTTCGTGGTCGCGGCCGGCGACATCATCCTGGCGCTGTGGGACGGGCGTGAGGGTTCGCCGACCGCTGGCACGCTGGACCTGCTACCCATGGGCCAGTCCCAACCGGACGACGCCCAATACACGGTGCTGATTCCCCGGCTCGTCCACCACGGCTTCACGGTCTCGGGCGACCGGCCCGCGATCCTGCTCAACTCGCCCACCCAGCTCTACAACCCCAACGACGAAGGCCGCGACCCCTTTGCCGATGTCGGCGCGACCTTCGACGATGGACAGCCGTTCAGTTGGGCGGCCGTTCGCGAGGTCCTGCGCGGCTAGGGGTAGATGCCCCGAAGCTGGGTGGCCTCCGCCACTCGACCGACCGCGATCTGGTAAGCGGCCTCGCGCAGATTGACGTTTCGCGACTGGGCCAGGTCCCAGACCTGTTCCGCCGCGCGCCGCATGTGGTCGGAGAGGAGATTGTTGATCTCCTCTCGGCTCCAGAAGAAGTGCTGCATGCCCTGCACCCATTCGTAGTAGGACACCGTGACGCCGCCGGCATTGGCCAGGATGTCGGGGACGATGGTTATCCCGCGGTCATTCAGGGTGGCGTCGGCCTCGGGCGTGACGGGCCCGTTGGCGCCTTCCACGATCATGCGGGCGCGCACGTTCGCGGCGTTGCCGGCGTGAAGCTGACCTTCAATGGCCGCTGGCGCGAGCACGTCCACGTCCAGCGCCAGCAACTCGGCGTTCGAGATGTGCTCAGCTTGACTGAATTCGGCCAGCCAGCCGCCGCTCCTGACGTGCGCTGACACCAGGGGGACATCAAGCCCCCGTCGGTCGTACGCGCCACCGCTGCTGTCGCTGATCGCGACCACGGTGAAGCCCGCCTCGCTGAACAGTTGGAGAGCGTTGAGACCCACGTTGCCCGCGCCCTGGATGGCGACGGTGCCCACCAGTGGCCGTCCCAGCCGTTCGAGCACGGCCTGGGTGGCGACCAGCAGGCCCTTGGAGGTGGCCTGCTCGCGGCCTTCGGAGCCGCCGATGGCGACTGGCTTGCCGGTGACAACGGCCGGCACCGAGTAGCCCACGTGCATGGAGTAGGTGTCCATGATCCAGGCCATGATCTGCATGTTGGTGCCCATGTCGGGGGCTGGAACGTCGCGGTCAGGGCCCAACAGCGGAATGATCTCGGTGGCATAGCGGCGTGTGAGGTTTTCCAGTTCGTGACGGCTCAACGCGCGCGGATCCACGGTCACGCCGCCCTTCGCTCCTCCGTACGGCAGGTTCATTACCGCGCACTTCCAGGTCATCCACATCGCCAGCGCGCGAACTTCGTCCAAATCGGCGCTTGGGTGGTAGCGGATGCCGCCCTTGGCCGGGCCGCGCGTCACGTTGTGCTGGACCCTGTAACCGGTGAATACGGTGATCGACCCGTCGTCCATCTCCACCGGGAAATTCACCGTCAACTCGCGCTTGGGACAGCGCAGAATCTGGCGCAGATTCGGGTCCAGTTCGATCTGGTCGGCCGCCCGGTCAAACTGCGCCAACGCAGCGGCGTACGGTCCTTCGGTTGGCGCTACTCCTGGGCTCATGTCTCGCCCTCCGCCTGCCCGGCGACACCGAGTGTCGGGTAAAGCCGCTGTTTCTTCATCTTAGTGCCGAGGCCGTCCATCCCGCAGTCGACGGGCGCGTTGGGGCAGTGGAGATGTGCTGCCATTTCGATCAGGTCATGGGGGAGAGGACGCGCATGCCGCTGGTGCAGCGGCGTTGGTGCCGGCGCGGCTACCGGGAAGCGTCGAGTTCGCCTCGGATCAACTCGCTGACGGCTCGCGGGTTGGCTTTGCCGCGCGTGATGCGCATGACCTGGCCCATCAGGAACTGAATGGCGCGCCCCTTGCCGTCGCGGTAGTCCTGAACGGCTTGCGGGTTCTCCTGGATGACCTGCCGGGCGATGGCTAGCAGTTCGTCCTCGCCGCTGATCTGCGGGCCGCGAGCCTGGACGATGTCCGAGGCCGATTTGCCGGTGCTGAACATTTCATCCAGGACTTCGCCAGCCATCGTGCTGCTGACCTTGCCCTGGTCGCGCATGGCGAGAAGAGCGGCGACTTCCGCTGGCGGCGGGGCACTGCCAAGCGCCCTGCGACCGCTCGTTCCGGCACCCGTCTCCTGCTGAGACTGAGCGTGCGCGTTCAGCGCGCGCCGGAGTTCGTGCACGATCCAGGTCACGGCCTCGTTGGCGGGAGCACCCGCGTCGAGCACGGCGAGGGTGTAATCCGCGAGGGCCCGGTCCTGAACCAATTCGGCCACGTCGGCCTCGGGCGCGCCCTGCGCAATCAAGTCGGCGGCCACCTTGTCGGGCATACGCGGCAGGCCGGCGCCCAGGGCGTGGACGCGTTGCCGGGTGATGTGCAGCGGCGGCAGGTCGGGTTCGGGGAAGTAGCGGTAGTCGTGGGCGTATTCCTTGCTGCGCTGGGAGCGGGTGGTCCCGCTGGTCTCGTCCCAACCGCGCGTCTCCTGTTCAATAGGTTCGCCGCGCTCGCGCAGGCCGGTCTGGCGCTGGATTTCGAACGCCAGGGCACCGCCGAGGGCGCGGAAGGAGTTCATGTTCTTGACTTCGACCTTGACGTCGCCTGTGGGCTGATCCTCGGGCCACACCGAGACGTTGGCGTCGATCCGCAGCGCGCCGTCCTCCATGTTGGCGGTGGAGACCCCGATCCAGCGCAGCAGGGCGCGCATTTTCTCGCCGAAGGCCATGGCCTCGGTCGCGGTTCGAATATCGGGCTCGGTCACGACTTCCATAAGGGGAGCGCCGGAGCGGTTGACGTCGATCAGGCTGGCGGGCGCGCCGTCGGCGGCGGTGATGTGGGTGAGACGGGCGGTGTCCTCTTCCAGGTGAACCCGCCGCACGCCGATACGGGTGGATGCGCCGTTGACCTCGACATCGAAATGCCCGTTGATACAGAGGGGCAGGTCGTATTGGGAGATCTGATACCACTTCATCAAGTCGGGATAGGCGTAGTTCTTGCGGTCGAACTTGGCGTACGCGGGGATATCGCAGTGGAGAGCCAGGCCGGTGCGGATGGTGTGGTCCACGGCCTCGCGGTTGATGACCGGCAAGACGCCGGGCATGCCCAGGCATACCGGGCACACGTGGGTATTGGGTCGCGCGTTGGCGTAATCGGCGGCGCAGCCGCAGAACATCTTGCTCCGAGTACGAAGCTGGACGTGGGTCTCGAGCCCAATGACGACGCGGTAGGCGGTGGCGCTGGAGGTCGTCATTGGGCGTCGATGGCCTTGACGGGTGCGGCCAGGTCGCCGCGGGCGCGTTCGTAGGCGCGGGCGACCTGGAGCAGGCGAGATTCGGCGAAGGGCGGCGCGATCAGTTGCAAGCCCACCGGCAGACCGTCCACGAATCCGCAGGGAATGCTCATGCAGGGCAGGCCGGCCAGCGAAGCGGGCAGGGTCATGATGTCGGACTGATACATGGCCACCGGGTCGTCCAGCTTGGCGCCCAGGTCAAAGGCCGGGGCCGGCACAACCGGGGCCGCGATGACGTCCACATCCTGGAATGCGGTCTCGAAGTCTGACTTGATGAGCGTGCGCACCTTTTGGGCCCGGATGTAGTAGGCGTCGTAGTAGCCCGAGGACAGGGCAAAGGTGCCGATCATGATGCGCCGCTTGACTTCCGAGCCGAAGCCCTGCCCGCGGATGCGAGCCATCATCTCGTCCACGTCGGTGGCCTGCGGATCGGAGAGCCCGTACTTCACACCGTTGTAGCGGGCCAGGTTGGCGCTGGCCTCGGATGGAGCGATGACGTAGTAGGTGGGAAGTGCGTAGTCGGTGTGGGGAAGGGAAATCTCGCGCTGGGTGGCGCCCACGTGCCGCAGGGCGTCAATGGCGGCGCGGACAGAGTCGCCCACCTGCGGATCGAGACCTTCGCCGAAATACTCGGGCGCCACGCCGACGCGCAGCCCGCTGATGTCGGCATTCAACTCGGCCGAGTAGTCGGGCACCGGCTCATCGGCGGAGGTGGAGTCGCGCGGGTCGTGTCCGGATAGGGCGCCCAGCAACAACGCGGCGTCTGTGACGTCCTTGGTCAGCACCCCGATCTGGTCCAGCGAGGAGGCAAACGCGATGAGGCCGAAACGCGAAATGCGGCCGTAGGTGGGCTTGAGGCCCACGCAACCGCAGAGCGCGGCCGGCTGGCGGACCGAGCCGCCGGTGTCCGATCCCAGCGCGGCCAGGCACTCGTCGGCGGCCACGGCGGCCGCCGAGCCGCCGCTGGATCCGCCGGGCACCTTGTCCAGATTCCAGGGGTTGTGCACGGGCTTGTATGCGGAATGCTCGTTGGACGAGCCCATCGCGAACTCGTCCATGTTGGTCTTGCCCAACGTCACGGCGCCGGCCGCCTTCAGTCGGCTGACGGCGGTGGCGTCGTAGGGCGGGATGAAGCCCTCCAGAATTCGCGAGGCGCAGGTGGTCTCGACGCCCGCGGTGCTGAGCACGTCCTTCAGAGCGATGGGTAGTCCCAGCAGCGGGCCGTCATCTCCGGTTGCGCGGCGGGCGTCGGCTGCGGCGGCCTGCTCCAGGGCCAGGTCGGCGGTGACGGTGAGATACGCGCCCACTTGATCATCTACAGAATGAATGCGATCAAGCAGCGCCTGGGTGAGTTCGACCGAACTGAAGTGACCGCGGCGCAGGCCGTTGGCGGCCGCGTGCAGCGTCAGGCGATGCAGCTCATGCGTCACTGCTCAGGACCCGTCCAATACGGGCGGTACGCGAATCTGGCCATCCTCAACGCGCGGAGCGTTGTCCAGCACAGCGTCCAGCGGCAGTGAGTCGATGACCACGTCGTCGCGTTCGACGTTGCCAAGCGGAATCACTTGGGCGGTGGGCGGAATGTGGTCCGTGTCCAGAGCGTTTAGCGCATCAAAGGCCTGCAGGATGCGGCCCAACTCGCCGCGCAGGCGATCACGCTCGTCGTCGGTGAGCTCGAGACGCGCGAGTTCGGCGGCGTGGTCAACCTGCGAACGGTCAATGGACACAGCGTTGCTCGGGTGGATGGAGAGCGGAGGCGATTATATGAAGGGTGGCCGTGCGCTCGGGCCGCCGCGGCGTATGGAGCGACCGCCTATGGCGAATAGTCGAACTGGGGTTCCCAGTCTCCGGCACCGTCACGCAGCAAGTCGAACAGATGCCAGACGCTGCAGTAGGAGTCGCCGGGGCCAAGGTAATCCCTGGAGACGCGCACGATCGAACCGTCAGCGCTCTTGTGAAAGACGGAGACGCCCGGCATGGCGTGCGATCCGTAGTTTTCGTCCTCGGACTCGAAACCCATGTCCTTGAAGAGAGACGAGCCGTCGGCC
>JAKZUJ010000166.1:0-3029 GCA_047516685.1 Chloroflexota bacterium
GAATGCCGGCAGACGGACCTGAGCGCGAGCGGGCGGTTGCGCGGCTCGCAGCACTCGACCCGGCCGAGAATATTCTTGGATTGAAGGTCTGTGACCCGGCCATGGGCTCCGGGCACTTCCTGGTCAGTCTGGTCGACTATCTCGCCGACGGAGTGATCGCGGCCATGGCCGAGGCGGAAGCGCTGGCAGACGGCTATGTCTCGCCGCTCGTGGGCCGCATCCAAGCCATCCGCGACAGGATCGTGGCGAACGCCGAGGAGCGCAACTGGGCCATCGACCTCGACCGGCTAGACGATCGCCACATCATCCGGCGCATGGTCCTCAAGCGCTGCGTCTTCGGCGTGGACAAGAACCCCATGGCGGTCGAGTTGGCCAAGGTCGCGCTCTGGCTGCACACCTTCACGGTGGGGGCGCCGCTCAGCTTCCTGGACCACCATCTTCGCTGCGGCGACAGCCTGTTCGGCGCCTGGGCGCGGGGCGGGATCGACAAGGCAATCGACTATGGCGGCCCGTTGCTCCTGCACGGCTCCGTCACCCAGGCGGAACGGTCCGCGCTGGGGATGCAGACGATCGAGGAGCTGACGGACGCCGAGATCGCCGAGGCACACCGCTCCGCTGAGACCTTCGCCCAGGTGGAGGAGGCCACCGCGCCGCTGGATGCCGTCCTCTCACTGGTGCATGCCATCGACTGGCTGGAGGTCAAGGACCGCGACGGCCGGACGGCGCTGCAGTCCTTCTTCGGCGGACTTCTCGGCGATCCTATCGAGATTGCGCTGGGCCAGGCCGAGGTGTCGGCGGAACGGCCCGAGAGCGCGCACTTCGCCGAACTGCTGCGAAAGGCTCGCCATCTTGTCGACGAGGAACGCTTTCTCAACTGGCAGGCGGCCTTCCCCGGCGTCTGGACGAATTGGCAGAGCGCGAGCCCCGAAGGTGGCTTCGATGCCGTCATCGGCAACCCGCCCTGGGACCGGATGAAGCTGCAACAGGTGGAATGGTTCGCCACTCGCCGGCGCGAGATCGCGCTCGCACCGCGTGCGGCCGACCGCAAGCGCATGATCGCGGCGCTGGAACAGGCTGGCGATCCCCTGGCGCAGGACTATGCCTTGGCGAGCGAACGGGCGACGGCAGCTGCCCGAATGGCGCGCAGTGGCGGCGACTATCCGTTGCTCTCCGGTGGTGACCTGAATCTCTATTCGCTCTTCGTCGAGCGCGCGATGTCGCTGGTGAAGCGCGACGGCATGGTCGGGCTTCTCACGCCCTCCGGCATCGCGTCGGACAAAACGGCCGCGCGCTTCTTCAAGGGTGTGGCGACGGAAGGGCGGTTGAAGGCGCTCTACGACTTCGAGAATAAGAAGGTGTTCTTCCCCGACGTTCACGCGTCATTCAAGTTCTGCATCTTTGTCGCCAGCCCATCGCCAATCGGCGAAGCCGCCCATTGCGCGTTCTACCTCCACGATATCTCCGAGCGCGACGACCCTGAGCGCTGTTTCCCGTTGACGGCGGAGAGCTTCGCCCGCGTCAACCCGAACACCGGCACCGCACCCATCTTCCGCACCCGGCGCGACGCGGCGCTGACCACGGCGATCTACGGCCGCCTGCCAGTGCTGGTGGACCGCTCGTCGGGCGCGGAGGTGAAGGCGTGGCCGGTGAACTACGCGACGATGTTTCACATGACCAATGACTCCGGCCTGTTCCGCACGCACGCGGAACTTGAGGAACGGGAGGGCACCTACCCCATCGGCGGCAACCGCTTCGCCAGCCCAGCGGGCGAGTGGGTTCCACTGTATGAAGGTAAAATGGTGCAGGCGTTCGACCACCGCGCCGCCAGCGTCGTCGTCAATCTCAAAAACCAACACCGGCCCTCCCAGCCTGAGCCGGCCACCCTTGATCAACACCGGGACCCGGAGTGGCTCCCCGCCCCGCAGTTTTGGGTTCTGCAAAGCGAGATATCGTTCCCGACAGCATCATTTCTACTCGGGTTCAAGGACGTCACCGCGCCGACAAACATGCGGTCGATGATCGCTGCCCTGATACCAGGCTCTGGCGTGGGAAACACGCTCCCCATCGTGTCGATAGATGGTCGGGCTGCGGCCGATGCGGCGCTGCTTCTCGCAAATTTCGACGCTGTACCCTTCGATTATGTGGCGCGTCAGAAGATTCAAGGCCAACACCTCAATTGGTTCATCGTCGAGCAGCTTCCCGTGGTCCCACCCGAGACCTACGAGTCCGTCCGCTTCGGACTCCGCACGGCTGGCGAGATCGTCCGCGAGGCGGTGCTGGAGCTGACCTATACGGCCCACGACATGGCCCCCTTCGCCCACGACATGGGCCATGTCGATGCGGCTGGCGACCTGCTGCCGCCCTTCGTGTGGGAAGAAGAGCGGCGCCTGTTCCTGCGCGCGAAGCTGGATGCGGTGTTCTTCCACCTCTACGGTGTCACCGGCCGCGACGATGTGCGCTACGTGTACTCCACCTTCCCCATCGTCGAGCGCGAGGAGACCGCCGCCTACGGCAGCTACCGTTCCCGCGAACTCTGCCTCGCCTGGATGAACGCCCTCGCCGCCGGCGATCCGGACGCGGAGATTACCCTGTAGGAGAAGTCGCAGTGGCTTGATACTGGGCGTCGCGCATCGGCGTCTGCCGACCTGCCGGCATCGGACAATTCTGTGAGCGCCAGAGGGCGCTTCCCTCTTGGGTACCTGCTACTCAAAGCGGCGACATGACCATCGCGGAGCTGGACGGCTATGTCGCCGCCCTGATCGTCTGCCCGGAGGTGGTCCTGCCTTCCGAATGGCTGCCGGGGGTCTGGGGCGGAGAACACGAATTCGCCGATGTCGCCGAGGCCGAGGCGACGATCGCCGCGGTGATGGGACATTACAACCGGATCGCCCGGGAACTGGCGGAGCATCTGGAGGATTACGCACCGGTCCTGGAAATCGACCCCAACGGCGGCGAAACCTTGTGGGAACCTGGATCGACGGCTTCGAACGGGCCATGCGGCTGCGTCCGGATGCGTGGGAGGAGATCGC
>JAKZUJ010000167.1:0-13582 GCA_047516685.1 Chloroflexota bacterium
GACGGGGCCCGCGCCGCGACCACAGGCACTGCGTAGGAGGGTTTCATTGCCATCACAGCAGGTACCTGGCACGGCAGGGATGCCGGGTGCTCCTCAGCGAATGCGGACCTGGGCGCGGTCGCCTCTATCGGTCTCGATTGCCCCGCTCAACTGCCCCCGACCCGGCCGTGACACGGTTTCAGCCGTCCGGAATTGCGGCCACCGCGTCGTGGCTGGCCGCTGAGGCCGCCATCACGAGGCGTTGTTCAGACTTTCGCTAGGCCGTCGACTCGATGTCGACGACGAGGAGGGATTCCTCGTTTCCGGCATTCGCCGCCAGCAACTGGCCGCCCGGAGCGAAGACGGCGGCCCGGCCGGTGACCCGGTGCGGCCACGCGGGGCGCTCGTGGAACTCGCCGCGCGGGTCCTTGGCGTCCAGGTAAAGCGCGAACACCCCCAGCCGTTCGGCCAGGTCCTCGGCGCGGCGCTTGAGCGTGTCGCGCCGGTTGAAGTCCAGGATCTCATCCCATGACGTCCCGGCGTCCTGGAAGTCCTTGATGCAGTCGAAATGCGGCTCAACGATGACGCGAGCGCCGAGCCCAACCAGGGTGTCGTGGATGGCCGACGACTCGTTGTCGGCGCAGATGGTCACTCCGATCGAGACTTCGCCAAGTCGAAACGGTGTCATGTCATCGCCGCCGCCCCGGTAGAAGTCCATCTCGCTGGTGGTCGGTTGCAGCTTGCGCTGGACGTGCCGCACGCCGTCGCCATTCACAATCACGTAGGCATTGAACGGCTTGGGCGCGAGCCCGCGTTCGGCAATGCCGGCGCCAATGGCCAGGCCACGGCTTGCGGCAATTCGCGCGAGGCGCTCGGTTGTGGGACCGGAAATCGGCTCGGACTGCCGTTCCAGCTCGGCGGGGTCGGCGTCGGCGTCGTAGGTCACCCAGGGGCCATGCACGGAGAACTCGGGAAAGAGCACCAGGTCGCAGCCGGCGGCGGCCGCTTGCTCCGCGAACGCCTCGATCTTCTCCAGATTCGCGTCCATCTGCCCCCGCAAGGAGCACAGGGTGACCATGCCAATCCGCATCAGCGTCTCAGTCGCAGCGTTTCAAGCAGCCAATAAGGCTCGCACGGTCGTGGATAGCATGCGCGCCGTTCGAAGCGGTGTGCTGACCGGCGTGCCTTACGCCGGCGTCCGCCTGTCGGATTCGGCGGTCACGCGATGTCCGAACCAAGTACGCTCCTACGTCTCCCAGGGGCGGGTGAGGACTTGAGCGTGGAACGGGCGGCCGACGGTACGCATCGAATAAAAATTGACGTCCCTGTCACCGTGCGGGCCGCGCGGGTGGACGAGATGCGCCGCCTGAGTGAGTTGTGGGGACCCGCTGGGGCAGCTTCACGGCTGCGGCTGCTGCGGCGGTATTTCCGCGAACAGACGGACGGCGTGCAGCGCGGGCTGGTAGCCGACTTCAACGGCAACCCCATCGGTCAGTTGTGGGTGCGGCTGCGCTTCATCGATCCGTCCATCGAGGCCGGACTGGCGGTGGCGTACGTGCATACGCTGGTGGTGATGCCGGAGTTTCGGCGGCTGGGCGTGGCCGAGTGTCTCGTGCGCAGCGCGTCAGCCCTGGCCACCCGGCAGGACCGCACGCACATCACGATCGGGGTGGACCGGCCAAACGAGGAGGCGCGGCGCTTGTACGCCAAGTGGGGATTCGAGCGCTACCACGAGAGTTTCGATCTGCGTGGTGACCTGGTGTTCATGCGGCGTGAGGCCTTTGAGCTGCCGGTGACGGCACAGGTCCGGTGATACCATTCGGCCCGTCCGCAACGGTGAGATAGCCGTCGCGCGGTGGCGTATGTTCCGCGGGCGTCAAGCGCTCGGCGAGGGTCTTCATGCAAGCGTTCCTTAACGGCGAATACATGGATCTGGCGGACGCCAAGGTCAGCGTGATGACGCACGCGCTGAACTACGGGACGGGCGTTTTCGAGGGAATCCGCGCCTACTGGGACGACGAAGACGAGCAGTTGCTGCTGTTCCGCGTGCGGGAGCATTTCGAACGCATGCACCAGTCGGGCCGGATCATGCGGATCGGCATTGACTATTCGGTCGACGAACTGGTGGACATCTGCGTCAACGTGCTCAAGGCCGGCAACTTCCGCGAGGATGTCTACGTGCGGCCGCTGGCGTTCAAGAGTGCGTTGCAGGTTGGGCTGAACATGGTGGCCATGGGGCCAGACGGTTTGCAGCCCATCGAGAATGGATTCGCGCTGTTCGCGCTGCCGTTTGGCAACTACCTGGATATCGAGACGCCGATCCGCTGCACAATCTCGTCGTGGCGGCGCGTGAACGACAACATGATTCCTGCTCGCGGCAAGGTGACCGGCATTTATGTCAACTCGGCGCTGGCCAAGACGGAAGCGCTGGAGTGCGGCTTCGACGAGGCCATCATGCTCACGCATGACGGCCACGTGAGCGAGGGCTCGGGCGAGAATTTGTTCATCGTGCGCGGCGGCAAGCTGCTGACGCCCTCGCTGAGCGAGGACATTCTGGAAGGCGTGACGCGCAGCACGATCATGCAAATTGCGTACGACGAGTTGGGGATCGAGACTATCGAGCGCCCGATCGACCGCACGGAGTTGTACATCGCCGACGAACTGTTCCTGGTGGGAACGGGCGCCCAGGTGTCACCGGTGCGGGAAATCGACGGACGCATCATTGGCGATGGAGAAATCGGTCGAGTGACCGGCGCTCTGCAGGATGTGTATTTCGACATCGTGCGCGGCCGTCAGCCAAAGTATCGTGGGTGGTGTCTGAGCGTTCAGGAACAGGCCGCCGCGCAGCGCGCATGACCGGGAGGCGGAAGGAGGCACGGCCGCGCTGATCGCGACACGCCTCCAGGCGCCCAGGCCCGTGGGCCCCTCCGATCCCGATTCCGTCGCTCAGCGACTCTTCCGCCCCCACCGGACACCGCGCGCCTGAACCATGGCGAATGTGAAACTTGACGACGCGTCGCTGGCACAGTTGGAAGGGCGGCTGGGCGTTCGGTTCAGGGAACGGTCATTGCTGGCGCAGGCCCTGGTCCACCGATCGCTGGTCAACGAAGCCGACCTGGCAGACACGGACTGCAATGAGCGCCTGGAGTTTCTGGGCGACGCGGCGCTGGGCCTGCTGACCGCGGAACTGCTGTATCGACGCTACCCGGAGCGCGCGGAAGGCCGGCTGACGCACGCGCGGGCGTCCCTGGTGAACCTGGCGTCGCTCGGCGAGATCGGCGGGGATTTAGGCTTGGGCAAGTTCGTTCAGCTGGGGCGCGGCGAGGACCTGAGCGGCGGCCGCACGCGCGCGAGCGTGCTTGGGCGGACGTTCGAAGCGGTGCTGGGCGCGGTCTACCTAGATCAGGGGCTTGACGTGCTGCGCGAGTTGCTGAGTCCCATCGTGATCCGTGAACTCGACCGCTACGGCTGGGAAGGCCCGGCCAAGGACTTCAAATCGCAACTCCAGGAGCACTTGCAAGCCCATCAGGGCGCCACACCCGCCTACAAGCTCGTATCCGTGCAGGGTCCCGACCACCACCGTCTGTTCACGATGGCGGTTCGAGCCGACGACGCGGTGTTGGCCACGGGCCAGGGCTCAAGCAAACAGCGTGCGGAACAGGCGGCCGCGTGCGCCGCTCTGACGACGCTCCACGACGCCGAAGGCGTGACGGATGTTCCTGCGGCGGATTGAAGTCCAGGGGTTCAAGACGTTCCCCCGGCGCACGACGCTGGAGTTCCGACCCGGCGTGACGGCCATTGTGGGACCGAACGGCGCGGGCAAGAGCAACCTTTCGGACGCCATCCGCTGGGCGATGGGTGAACAGACCCCGCGCCTGCTGCGCATTCGCCGGGCGGAAGACGTGATTTTCGGCGGCTCCGAGTCGCGGTCGCGAACCGGGATGGCCGATGTCCGACTGACCTTTGACAACGCTTCCGACTGGCTGCCGACCGAGTTCGACGACGTGGTGATTGGACGGCGGCTGTTCCGGTCGGGCGCGTCGGAGTACACGCTCAACGGAGCGCGAGTCCGCCTGCGCGACGTGCTGGACCTGATGAGCGCGGGATCAGCCAGCCACGGCGGGCACTCGGTAATCAACCAGGGCCAGGTCGATCAGATGCTGCAGCAACGTCCGGAGGATCGCCGGGCGTTTCTGGAAGAAGCGGCGGGAGTGGCTCGGTTCTACGCGCGTCGCGATCAGGCCTGGCGCCGCCTTACGGAGACGCGGCGGAATCTCCAGCGTTTGCGGGACCTGACCGCCGAGATTGAATCCCGGCTGGAGACGTTGCGCCAGCAAGCCCACGTCGCCGAACGCGGGTCGGACCTGCAACGTGAATTACGCGATGGTCAGACAACGCTGGCGTGTCACCGGCTCTTTGCCGTGACCCGACAGCTCGAGGCCGCGGAAGCGCACGAGCAAGAGGCCTCCGACGCACTGGCGGCACTGCTGGCCGAACCGGTGGAAGAGCTCCGCCGGCAGGCCGCGCGGGAGACCCTGCGCAGCTCGGAACTCGACCAGGAAGTAGCGGCCGCGCGGCGCGAGCTTGAGGAGGCGCGTCAGACGGCAGCTCGCCGCACGGCCCAACGCGCCCAGTTGGTGGAACGGCAACGACACCTCGACACGCGACACGCCGACCTGAGCGCGCGGAGCGTAAGCCTGGCGGCGCGCGCGGAGGCGCTGGCGCAGGAAGCGCAGGTCGCCCGACAGTCGCTGACGGAACTCGACGCGCACATGGCGCAGGTCCACGGCGAACGGCAGCGTTTGCTTGAGACCCTGGCGCCGGAGCGCGAACGCCGG
Organism: Chloroflexota bacterium; assembly: GCA_047516685.1. Lineage (GTDB taxonomy): Bacteria > Chloroflexota > UBA11872 > UBA11872 > UBA11872 > UBA11872. Next base: position 4,818 of record JAKZUJ010000167.1, read on the forward strand.
CGGCGGATGCGGGATCTGGCCGGCCAGTTGAGCAGCGCGCGCGAACGACGCGCCTCGCAACACGAACGGCGGCGGCACCTGACCGCCGAGCGCGAGACGTTGACCGCCAACCTGGCGCGGGTGGCCGACCACGCGGTCGACGCGCTGCAGCAGGCCGCGGCCGCGCACGCGGCAGCGCAGGCGGCGGAGCGTGACGCCCAGGCGGCCACGGCAGCGCTGGATGATGCGGCCGGAGCGCAGCGCGCCGCGATGGCCGCGGCGCGCGACGCTCAGCAAGCCGAGGCCAGCGCGCGAGCGGATCTGCGCGCGGCCACCGAAGCCAGCGCGTCGCTCGAGCGCGAACTGGACGCCCTGCGGGACGCGCACACCCACAGCGGCGGAACCGACGAGGCGCTGCAAGCATTACAGGCCGCGGCGCCCACCACGGTGCTTGGTCGGTTGCGCGATCGCCTGCGCCCACGCAGCCCGCACGTCGCCCGGCTGCTGGAAGCCGCGCTGCCAGGCGGCCTGGACACGCTGCTGGTAGCCAAGCCGGAGGACGGGTGGGCGCTGCGCGATGCCGCACACGATTTGCGACTGAACCGGCTGCGCTGGCGACCGTCCGCGGGATTCCGAGGCTGGCCCTATGAAGGTGACGTGGCCGCACCGCCGACAAGGGACCTGCATGGGACGCTGGCCGACATGGTGGACATTGCCGGCCCCGACGCCGACGTGGCACGGCGGCTGCTGAGCCGCGTGCTGGTGGCGGCGAACCTGGACGCCGCGCTGCGAGCGCGCCAGCAGCAACACGACCTTGCCGGCTATCAGATCGTGACGCTGGACGGCGATGTGATCGACGTTGATGGGACGGTGCGGCTGAGCGCTCGGGACTCGGCGGACAGGCACATCGGCAAGCGGTTGGCAGCAGTTGCGCAGGCCCTGGACGAGGCGCGCCAGACGACGCCGAAGCTGGAGACGGCGGCAGCAGCCGCGGCGGCGGCCCTGCACGCGGCGGACGCGGCACTTCGCGATAGCGAGGCTGGGAGCGCCGCCGCAAGCAGCGCCCAGCGCGCGGTGCACGCGGCGGCCACCGCGGCGGCCCGGCGGCATCAGCGGCTTGACGCCGAAGCCCGATCTCTTGACGCGAGCCAACGGGACACGCGCGAGCGCCTGGTCGAGGCGGAGCGCCTATTGCAGGAGTTGGCGCCGCGTATTGCCGAGTCCGAAGACGAGGTTGCGCGACTGAGCCGGGAACTCGATCAGTCGGGCGGCGCCGCGACGGGCGCGGCGGCGGCCCAGGCGCAGCTGGCGGCCCTGGAGGCCGCGCTGGGCGTGAACGAGCGCCGCGCCGCCGAACTGCGGACCCAGGCCACCCAGCGATCCACGGCGGCGGCCGAGGCGCGAGCCGAGGCCGAATCCCTGGAGCACGAACGACAGGAAACCGAGCGTTCGCGGAACGCCGCGACCGCCGCGCTGGCCGAGATGGACGCTGACGACGCCAGTAACGCTCCGCCAGACGACACGCAGGTTCGCCGGCTGGAGTCCGAAGCGCTGGAAGCTCGCCTGGACCTCCAGCGGCTTCACATGCAGACGGAACAGCGAGCCGCCGAGCAGGCACGGGCCACGGCGGACGTGGCGGCGGCGCAGCGAGAGACCGAGCGGCTGGTCGAACGACGCTCCGAGATTCGGGCCCAGGCGCGCGATGATTTAGGTATCGACCGCCTGCAAGGGGCCAAGGCCACGGTCCCCATTGGTCAGATTGAGCGCCGCACATCAGATCTGCGGCGGCTGCTGGGCAAGTTAGGACCGGTGAACCCGCTGGCGCCGGCGGAGTATGCGCAGGAACGCAGCCGGGCCGAGGACGCGCGACAACAGATTGCCGACCTGGAGGGCGCCGAGGCGAACCTGCAGACGCTGGCGCGCGACTTGCAGCAGCATCTGCACACTGAGTTCATGGCGACGTTCGAGACCATGAACGCGGCCTTCAGCTCGACATTCACCGACCTCTTCGAGGGCGGCGAGGCGCACATGACGTTGACATCGCCCAGCGACATTGAGCAGACCGGGGTGGATTTCTCGGTGCGCATGCCGGGCAAACGCCCCCAGCAGCTGGCCGCGCTGTCCGGCGGCGAACGGGCGCTGGTGGCGGCGGCGCTGATTTTGGCGCTCCTCAAGATTCGCCCGCCGCCGTTCTGCGTCCTGGACGAAGTGGACGCCGCACTCGACGACCAAAACGTGATGCGGTTTTGTCGCCAAGTGCAGAGCCTGAGCGAGCGTACGCAGATTCTGCTCATCACCCACAACGCCGTCACCGTCGAAGCCGCCGCCTCGGTTTACGGCGTGACGATGCGCGAAGACGGCGTCTCCGAGCTGCTGTCGCTGCGCCTGGATAGCACGCCAACCGACGGTCAGCCGACAAACGGCCACGCTCAGGCGCCGGGCGCGGACGCGGCGGTTCGTCGAAACGCGGCCAGCGCGGCGTGAGGCGCCGGCCCACGACCGTCCGCTCACCGATCCAGTTGCATGCGTCGGGTCGCTAGCCGTCGCCGGCGGGCTGTACGGCCTGGAGGTCGTCGGCCGGTCCGACGCCCCGTCAGGCAGCGCCGTCGGAGGACCAGCATCCCAGTGTGGGGCCTGGCCCTGGCGCTGGGGACGGCGGCAACCGTCTTCATGCTGGTGCTGGCCGCCGTGGCCGATCCGCTGGCGAGACTTCCGCAGCTTGCCGACGACGCCACCGCGCTGCTCCAGTCCGGCGCACCGGTTCCGAGCAGCGACGAGCCCCTGGTCCCTCGCCGGGAAGACCCCAACGCCGACGTGGCGGAAGTTCCATCAGTCGTCAACCTGGACGCGGCAGCGGCGAGCGAACTGCTGGTGGACGCCGGCTTCCGGCCGCAGGTCGAAGAGGCTTTCGACGACACCGTGGCCGCGGGGCTGGTGATCCGCCAGGATCCCGCGGCCGGCACGTCGATGCAGCGACTGGCGCCGGTGATAGTGACGGTGAGCCGGGGACCGTCGCTGGCGCCACTGCCCAATGTGGTGGGGTTGTCGGCGGCGGACGCGCGCGACAGCCTGGACGCCCGAGGGTTTCAGGTGATTGAAGTCGCCGCGTTCAACGAGGACGTTCCCGCGGGAACCGTGCTGGCACAGAATCCGCTGGCGGGGGCCACGGTCGACCGGCGGTCCGTGGTCGTCCTTCGTGTCAGTCGCGGGGTCGAAATCGTTCCAGTCCCGCTGGTCGTGGGACGGGCCGAAGACGACGCACGGCGCGCCATCGAACTGGTTGGCCTCACGGTTGGCGAAACCACGTACGTGGAAGACGACTCAGCGCCAAACGGCGTGGTTGTTGCCCAGCTTCCGGCAAGCGGAGAGTCCGCGCCGAGCGGGTCGGAGGTGCAATTGACGGTCGTCCGCATCGGCGAGGTGGTCGTGCCCGAACTCGTGGGACAGGCCCTGGACGCGGCTCAGCGGACCCTGTTCGACAACGGCCTGCTGATCGGCTCGATACGCCGCATCCCCACCGAGGGCGCCGCCGGTGACATCGTGGTCGGCCAGGAGCCGGGCCCCGGCGCCAAGGTTGCCCGGGGATTCGGTGTGCGGCTCATCGTGGCGATCCCAGCCGCGGCCCCGAGTCCCGCGCCGACGGCTAGCGGCTAACGTCCAGCGGCAGCGCGCGAACCGCGTCCAGACCGGCCGCGAGCACCGGATCGTTGTCGCCGCCGACCTGGCCATCGGCCATCTCGATCGCGACGTCTGGGGTGAGGCCGCTGCCGCTGCCGGCCAGGGCGACCCCGGCTGGGGTGATCCAAATGCCGGTGGTGACGCGCATGATGGAGCCGTCCGAGAGCCTGTGCAGTTCCTGCACGGAGCCCTTGCCGTGCGTCGGCTCGCCGATCAGCGTGGCGCGGCCATGCGCCTGGAGGGCGCCCGCGAACACCTCCGATCCGCTGGCGGAGCCGGAATTTACGAGGATGACCATCGGGCTTCGTAGGTCGCGGAAGCCGCTGATGGCGTTGTAGATATGGGTCGGCTCGTTGCGGCTTTCCCGGCGGAGGATTAATTCCCCTTGCGGGAGGAAGCGGCTCGTCGCGGAGACGCTGGCATCAAGCAGCCCGCCCGGGTTGTTGCGCAGGTCCACCACCAGCCGCTCCACGCCCACGGTCTGGAATCCGCTGAGGGCGCTCCGGACTTCGCCGGACGTTCTTGACGAAAAATTGGCGATGCGCAGGTAACCGACGTCGTCGAAAACTTCGGTCGTGACCGACTGGACGACGATCCGGTCGCGCACGATGGTGACGTCGCGTTCCTGCGTTTCACCTTGGCGACGCAGGGTGAGGGTGACGGGCGCGCCGCGTTCGCCGCGCACGAGTTGACCGAAGTCCGACAGCGTCAATCCTTCGGTCGAGACGCCGTCAACCGCCAGCACGAACTCGTGTATGCCAACGCCGGCCGCCTCGGCCGGCGATTGAGGCAACGGCTGGGTGATGAAGGGCAGCCCATCGCGCAACTCAATGCGGATGCCGACGCCGATGAACGAGCCGGTCAGACGCGAGCTGGATCGCCGGGCCTGCTCGGGATCCTGGAACAAGGTGTACGGGTCTTCGGTAGCCGAGGCCAGCCCGCGAATGGCGCCTTCGCGCAGATCCTCGGGCGCGAGCGGACCGTCGTAGAAATTGTCCTGCAGGACGCGCCAGGCTTCCCAGAACAGTCCAAAGTCCACCTCGCCTGTTTCGTTCGTGAGCTCAGGCGGTGGATCGCCGGCGACGATCTGCGGTGGTGGGATGCCAGGACCCAGCGCCGTGGCGCCGGAAACAAATCCGACGGCAAAAACGAAGCAGAGCGCGACAACGGATCCGGCCAGCAGGAGGAGCGTGCGCATGGAACGTTGCATGGGATGTACGACCGGAGGCGGCTGCTTCCACGGTATCGCAGCCGGGTGAGGCGACGGTGAGAAGACCGCTTGTCGACGGCGGCTCGGCTGGCTCTAGCTCGTGCTGAAGACGCCGACGGGTTCGTCGGCGAGGATGGCGCCGGCGTCCATGCGGATAACGCGGCGACGGAGGTTGTTCACGATCTCGCTGTCGTGGGTGGCGACCAGGGTGGTGACGCCCTCGCTGTTGATATCCAACAGCAGGCCGATGATCTCGCGCGCGTGCGCGGGATTGATGCTGTCGGTGGGTTCGTCGCACAGCAGGATGTCGGGCTTGGCGACGATGGCGCGCGCGAGCGCCACTTTGCGCTGTTCGCCGCCGGAGAGTTGCCGCGGAAACCGCGCGGCCTTGTCGGACAGGGCTACACGGTCGAGCACGTCCGCCACGGCGGCATCGATCGCTCGGGTGGGGTGGCCGCGGACCTGCAACGGCAGCCCGACGTTCTCGCGGACGGTGGCGTTGGGCAGCAGGCGGGTGTCCTGAAACACGACGCCGATGCGGCGGCGGAACTTGGTGAGCGCGGCGCCGCGAAGCTTGGACACGTCAACGCCGTTCACGAGCACGACGCCCGAGTCGAATGGCTCTTCACGCAGGAGGATGCGGAGCAGCGTGGTCTTGCCCGCGCCGTTGCTCCCGATCAGAAAGGCGAACTCGCCGCGGGCGATGGCCACGGAGACATCCGCCAGCGCGACCTCGCCGTCGTAGCGTTTGCTCACGTCCTGGACGACGATCAGGGGTTCGCTCCTACACCGCGAGATAGCGGCGCACGGAGACGTAGCTCCCCACGCTGCCAACGACGCAACCGACCAGCACGATGAAGACGGCAAGGTTGCGGACGAACGCCATGTCCGTGGCGATGGGCAGGAACGAGATGATGCGAGAGACCGTGGGCGCGGCCTGCAGGTACAGCACCACCAAGGCGATCGCGGCCAGCGAGGCGCCCACAAGACCAATCACGGCGCCCTCGATGATGAAGGGACCGCGCACGAACCAGTCGGTTGCGCCGACCAGCTTCATGATTTCGATCTCCTGGCGGCGCGCGTAGACCGCGATGCGGATGGTGTTCGCGATAACAAACAGTGCGACCCCGGTGAGGGCCACAATCATGGCCGTGCCGGCGGCGCGCGAGACGTTGCTGATGGAGATAAGCCGCTCGACCACGTCGAGCGGCACGGCCACGCTCTCGAACACTTCGGTCATCCCGCGTAACTCGTCGGCCAGCGCCGGCAGGACCGCCGGGTCGTCCATGCGGAGTTCAACGCTGGCGGGCAGTGGGTTGGCCTGCAGGATGTCAATGACGTCGCGTTGGTCGAAGAAGCGTTCCTGGAAGACGCGGAGCGCGTCGTCCTTGGTGACAAAGTTGACTTCGCCGACGCCCGGGCGCTGCTCCAGATCCCGCATGATCGCCGTTACGCGGGACGGGCGGGCGTCGTCGCGGACGTAGGCAATCAGATTGCTCTTGCGCCCCAGCGCCGTGACCATTTCGTTGAGCGTGTCGTTGATCGCCAGGAAGGCGGCCAGGGTGACCAGCATGACGGCCGTGGTGACCACGGCGCCGAGGGTCATGGTGCGGTTGCGCCAGAGGCCGAGCATGGCCGCGCCCAGGACGTAGCGCAGGACGTTGAGCCTAGCTGTCATAACCGCCGCCGACTTGGTCGCGGACGATCTTGCCATCCGCGATTTCGATCACGCGGCGCCGCATGGTGTTCACTATCTCCCGATTGTGGGTGGCCATCAGCACCGTTGCGCCGAGCGCGTTGATCCGCACCAATAGTTGAATCGTGTCCCAACTCGTATTGTGATCGAGGTTGCCGGTCGGTTCGTCCGCCACCAGGATCGGACAGCGCCGGACGATGGCGCGGGCGATGGCGGTGCGCTGTTGCTCGCCGCCCGAAAGTTCGTGGGGGTGATGGTCAGCACGGTCGCTGAGCTGCACCAGGTCGAGCGCTTCGTCGACCCACCTCGCGGTGCGACCGTTGAACTCGCCGGTGGACTTAAGCACGAACTCCACATTCTGGCGCACGGTGAAGGCGGAAAGCAGCTTGTAGTCCTGGTAGATCATGCCGACGCGTCGCCGGAGCTTGGGCACGTCGCGGCGCGATATTCGCGTGACGTCGCTGTTTTCAACGAAGACGCTACCGCTGTCGGGTCGGGTATCCCGGTTGATGAGACGGATCAGCGTGGACTTGCCGGCGCCGCTAGGACCGACGAGGAACACGAACTCGCGCTCGTCGATATGGAGGCTGACGTCGTCCAGGGCCACCGTCCCGCTGGGGTAGACCTTGGTGACGTTCTGCAGAACGATCATGTGGGGACATGGGGCAGCGCGAACGCCCACGCAGTGGATGGAAGGTTCGAGCGTGCGGTTGATGTGGCGGCGGACCCGTCAAGGGTAGCGAGCCACTGTTGCTCCAGGGCATTCAGCCCAAGGCCAACGGCCCGCCGCAGCGCGGCATCCTGCGCGGCGCCCTCGCGGTAGGCGTCCAGAATCTCGGTGATGGCCGAATGTCCCCAGCGGTCGATGATGAATTTCACGAAGGAGTTGCTCTGGGCGTAGGCCAGCACGGCGCGGCTTCCCTGCACGGGGAAGGAGCCGGTGAGACCGCGTAAGGAGACGAGACGGTTGGCTTCCACCGCCGAGTTCAGAATGGCGTCATAGGAGAATCGCTCAGCCACGGCGCCCTCGACCACGGTGGCCACGCCTTCGTGCAGCCAACTCGGGAGGTTACGCGGCGGCTCGCCGATGGCGTGTTCGATGGCGATGTGCGTCACCTCGTGGGCAATGGTGGAGGGGAGCGTGGCTCGACCCCATTCGAACTCGGAGGCAAAGAGCACGATCAAGTTGAAGCGGGCGGCCGCAACGCCCCCGACCCAGGGGCGCGTGCCCTGGCCCATGTCGGCGCGCATGCGAGCATCGTCGGCATAGAGGACCAGGCGCGTTCGGCGCTGCAGCTCTAACCCAAAGTCGGCCTCCAGTACTGCCAGCCCTCGGCGAACACCATTCGCCGCGTCGTGTGCCAGTCCGTCGCCGCCCGCATACCACCAGATGTCCACCAGGCCCTCGGGCTGGGTCTGCCAGGGGAGCTGCGGGTCGATGTAGGTCACGGTGCTGGTTGCGGTGTGCGCCGTGGCGTCCGAGTCACGAATCTCGAACCGGTATTCAATGTCGGCGCCGGGAAGCAGCGTCCCGCGAGGACGCCAGCGGTGCCAGGCGACCAGGCGGCCGTCGGCAACTTCAAACGTGGCGCGGCCGCGCCGCGTGGCAGCGCCGTGCGGCAGGCCGAAGAGTATGGACACGCGGGACGGTGGCGGACCGGTCCAGGGTGCGTCGAGGCGGAAGGTGATGGCGGACCGGATTTCGACGTCGGCTTCGAGGTCGCCCTGGATAGATGGGACGGCGGCAACCGAGGACACGCCGAGCAGGAGCCAGGCGAGTCCACCGACGCAGACGGCCACAAGGACCGCCGCCAGACGCCGCGGCAATCCGCGATCGGCGTGCCGGCATGTCGGCCCAGCGGTCAAGCGTGCGACTCGCCGCGGGACGAGATTGACGCGCGCAGCCAAGCCTGGATGAAGGGGTCGATCCGCCCGTCCAGCACCGCATCGGCATTGCCGACCTCAAGTCCGGTTCGCAGGTCCTTGACCTGGCGGTACGGGTGCAGGACGTAGGAGCGAATCTGGCTGCCGAAGTCGACGGAGGCCTGGTCACCGCGAAGTCGCGAGTGTTCAGCCTCGCGCTCGGCGATCTGCCGTTCCAACAGGCGCGCGCCCAGCATTTCCATGGCCACCTCGCGGTTCTGATGCTGCGAGCGCTGGTTCTGGCAGGAGACCACGATGCCTGTGGGATCGTGACGGATG
>JAKZUJ010000168.1:0-10141 GCA_047516685.1 Chloroflexota bacterium
CTGGTCTTCTTCCTGCCCAAGCAGCCGCCGCGGTTTGTGGAGGCGGTGGATCACGTGCTGGTGGACGTGACGCCGGGGGGCGATCTGCTGGCCGTCTGGACCTACGGCGCCAAGGCCGATGCCTCGGACCAGACCGTGCGCTACGCGCGCAGCGAGGACGGCGGCCGCACCTGGTCCGAGCCCGGTGAGTTCGATCCGCCGGGTCCGAAGTACGGTCAGGTGGCGTGCTTCGGGTTTCCGGTCACCAGCCGCGCGGGCCGCATCTATGTTTTCTACAACAAGGCGACGGCCGCCGGGACCGCCTATACAACCTGCTTCCTGCGCTGCAGCTACTCCGATGACGACGGCCGCACCTGGACGCCCGGCAAGGTGGACATTCCCTACCGGCGCACCCTGCTGAGCCACCCCGACCCGAGCGTGGGCGCCGACTCTATCGTGTGGCAGAAGCCGATCCGGGACGCGCGGGACCGCTTGCTCGTGGGATTCACCGAGTGGTCTTCGCCGGCGGCGGAGCGGCCGCTGGTGGTGCGCAAGCCGGATGGCACGGTGAATATCTTCAACAGCGAGTGCCGCTGCCAGTTCATGCGCTTTGACAACATCGACGAGGGGCCCGAGCCGCGGGACGTGCGGATCACCTGGCTGCCGGATAGCGAGGAGCTGATTTCGGCGCCAATCACAGCCGATCCGGACGCTCCGGCGGACCTGTCGTTCTGCCAGGAGCCGGCGGTGGCGCTGCTGCCGGACGACCACCTGTTCACGGTAATGCGCACACGCAACGGGCAGATCTGGTACACGGTGTCCGACGACCACGGTCACTCGTGGCGGCCCACGGAGATGCTGCGCTTCAAGGACGGCGGCGCGCCAATGGAGAACCCGGTGTCGCCGGCGCCGCTCTACCGCCTGCAGGACGGCCGCTACCTGCAACTGCTCCAGAATCACGACGGCTGGGGCTATGGGGCGAAGGGGCCGACGGACTCCACAACTACCCGGCGGCCGCAGTTCATCGCCCTGGGTGAGTACCGCCCCGGCGCTCACCAGCCCATCTGGTTCAGCGACCCAAAGCTGCTCTTCGACACCGCCGGCGTCGGCGTGCCGCCGTTCTACCGTTCGTGGCTTTCGATGTACGCCAGCCTGACCGAGCGCAACGGCGAGCGGATCTTCTGGTACTCGGACCGCAAGCTCTTCGGGCTGGGACGGTTCATCACGGACGAGATGCTGGCGGGGATGACTGTGCCGGCGCGAGGAGACGGGTCGTCACTACCAAACCCGATGGCTTAGTCCTCTCCGGCGCTCCACGGGCTTCTTGGTCTAGGCAGCGGTGACCTGGACTCGAAGGCTCCGCCCAACGGCCCGGAGCGCCTTTTGCGCCTGGCCGACATGGGACCGGTGGTCCGGGTTGGCCAGCTTGCGCACGGCCGACTCGCTGACGCCCAGGCGGCGGGCAAGTTCAACTTTGGTGATGCCCTGCGCCCGCATCGCCGCATACAGGGCGAGCTTGGCCGCAATGACGGTCGGCAAGGGAACCAACGCCTGGCCAGCGACCGCCTCGCTGGGTGCGGGGATCTCCCATTTTTCATGAACGTAGCCGGCCAGGGCGGTGGCAAGGGCGTCTTCAGCCATGGCCAAAACTTCCGACTGGTCGCGGCCGCCCGTGATGGCTTCCGGGACGTCGGGAAACGTGACGACCAGACTTCCGTCTTCAGCGGGCGTGAGAACACAAGGATAGGCATAGATCATGGTTCAGAATTCCTCACGGTCGATTTCCAATTGGCGCAGCATCGCGGCAACCAGACCCCCGCGAAAGCTCGCCTTGTTTAACCGTGGTAAAGCGGGAACCGACATAGAGTCGTCCGTGACTACCCTTGCCATGTGCCGGATCGAAGCTGAACGCTTTTCCCGTCTTTCGGACCTATCTCCGTGTACGCCTGATGAACTCACGGCTGGTCACGAAGCCATGGTCGCACCCTTAAGTGCGATTGGCGATCGCGACCGGAGGGATACAGGATCAATCGAATCCATGCACTCGATGATTCTCGAGTCCCGTGCGACGGCTTGACGCACTGACCGCCGAGTGACCCTATCCGGGCCTCACACTGTCGGCTAGAAGTGTGACCTCTCCGGGTCGCCGTCGATGGGAACCATCTGGTAGCGGACCACGTCGGACGGTCCAGCTCGATGTTCGGCGGCCAGTTCGCTAAACGCCTTCATGTGCGGCGCCGCCCCGTGCGCGGCCAGGGCCTCCTCCGACTCCCAGCGCTCGATCACGACCAGGGCGTCGGGATTGTCGATGCCCCGGTGGTACGTGTAATGCAGGCATCCATCTTCCTCGTGCACGTTGCGCACGTTGGCCTGCATCTTGCGGATCAGTTCGTCGGTGTGACCCGGCTTGGGGTAAATGGTGGCGACCACGGTGACTTCAGGCATTGTGGCTCTCCCAGGCGGCGCGTGGGCATGCACGGCGTCGGCAGTGTAGGGACTTCAGTCGTGCCCGGTGCACAGAGGCTGAAAGCGGGCGGTGGCCGGCTTGCAGAGTCACACCCATGACCCGATAGCGTCCGCCGAGCTTTGCCGGACCACGGGGACTCCGGCCCCTGAGTGCGCCTGCGCTACCGGTCGTACAGGCGGGCCTTCGGCGCCATGGACAGCTCGCGGGTCTCCGCGGTTGTCACGTCCACCACGGCGGGCTGTCCCTCGTTCACGGCATGCAGAGCGCGTTGCAGCGCGGGCCGCAAGTCACCGATGGCCGATACCGACTCCGCGTGGCATCCCAGCGCCGCGGCCACGCCGGCGTAGTCGCCGTGCAGCGTGGACGAACCAAACTTTGCGATCGACTCCGGGATGTTCTTGTCGTAGCCGCTGAAGATGGCGTCGTGCTTGATGACGCTGAGGATGGGCAGGTTCTCCCGGGCCGCGGTCTCCCAGTCCATTCCGGTCATGCCCACGGCGCCGTCGCCCATCACGTTGACCACCGTTTTGTCGGGGTTCGCCATCTTGGCGCCCATGGCCAGGCCGATGGAAAACCCGAGCTGGGAGGACTGCCCCCAGCCGAGGTAGCTGCGCGGCACGGTGGACTCGTAGAACACGCTCTGAATGTCGCGTGAGGCGCCCGACTCGTGCGTGATCATGCTCGTGTCCGGGTCCAGCAGGCCCCAGAGTTCGCGCAGCATGCGGTAGCCGTTGATAGGCTCGGAGTCGTCGTTGAAGTGAGCCGCGTAGTCGGCGTGCCAGTTGCGCTTCATGGCGGCAATGTCGGCCGCCGTCTGGCGCCGCTCAGCTGCGCGACCGTCGCCAACCCGCTCGCGCAGCTCATCGGCCAGCTGGCGCAGGAACAGCTTGGCGTCGGCCAGGACGGGAACGGCCGTCGGGTAGCTCTTGTTCAGGTCCACCGTGTCGTTGGTGGCGTGAATGATGGTCTTGCCCTCGGGCAGGTCGGGCGTGAAGGACATGCGGCTGAGGCTGGAGCCGACCACCAGCACCGTGTCGGCCGTCTCCAGGTAGTGGGCGGCCATGGCCGTGCGCACATAAGCGCCGACGCCGGCGGAGAGTTCGTGCTTTTCGGAAATGGCGCTCTTGCCCTGCAGGGTGGTCATCACCGGCGCGCCGAGCAGTTCGGCGACTTCCTGCAATTCGTCCGACGCCTCGGCGTAGAGCACGCCCTGACCGGCCCAGATAAGGATCGAGTCGGCCCGCAGCAGCAGGTCGGCGGCTTCGGACACCGCGCCGCTGTCGGCGGCCGACAGGGCCGGGCGGATCGGCGTGTAGTCCAACGGTCCCGAAAACTCTTCGGCGCAAACTTCCACCGGCATTTCCAGCATCACGGGACCGGGTCGGCCCGACCGAAGAGCCGTGAAGGCCATGCGCGCCCGCTGCGGCACCTCAGCCGCCGAGCCCGCGACGGCCCCGTGGCGAATGGTGGCCTCGTAGTTACGGATGCCTTCGAAGGTCGGCGGAATGCCGGCCTTGGGCATGCCGGGATGGCCGGGCACGAAGAGCACCGGCGTGGAGTCGGTATAGGAGTGCGCGATGGCGGCGAAGGCGTTTTCAACGCCTGCCGACTGCTGGACGGTCCAGGTGCCGATCTCGCGCCCGTTCGTCGATCGCGAGACGCCGTCGGCCATGTTGCCAGCCACCCGCTCCTGCCGGGCGAGCAGGATGCGAATATCCGCACGGGCCATTGCTTCCATGACGGGCGTATAGGGAAAGCAGAACACCTGCTTTACGCCTTCGGCTTTGAGGATGTGGGCCAGGGCATCGGCGCCAGTCACGTCAATTGTCCTTCCGCGCACGCGTCTCCGAGCGGGAGCGCCCCTACGGTGGCACGCCGTACCCGACACGGCAACTGGCGCCGGCCAACGACCGACCAGGGCTGGCGTAAGCTCGGACGTATGTTCCTGGAAGGCCGCTGGCGGCGGACGTTGGTGGCCAGCGCACTCGCCTTCGGGGTCGTGCTGGCCGGGTCGTACTTCCTGATTGAGAGCGTACGAGCCGGCGGCGCCATCCTCGTGGCGGCGATCGTGGCGCTGGCCGCATATCTGGCTCTCAACACGCCGAATCCGGCCGAAGAGCGCGGACAATCCGCCGGGGTGCTTTTGGTAAGCAGCGCCGTGGCGGTTGTCGTGGGCATTAGCGGATTCGCCACGGCCATCCTGCTGGTGGCGCTCAGCCGAACCTAGTCAAAACAAGCTGAAAAGAGCCGAGCCAAAGCCGCATCTTGTGCGTCGGTTTGGGCTAGACTTCGAAGAACTTCGACCCCGACATACCGCTATGCACCTCACAGCCCAACAACTGGCCGACTTCGACCGCGACGGCTACGTCGTGGCACGCAACATCCTGTCGCCCGCCGAGGACCTGCAGCCGGTCATGGACGAATACGCCGAGGTGCTGGACCGGGTGGCCGACCGGATGCACCAGAACGGCGAGATTTCCAGCACCTACGCCGAGCTGCCCTTCGACCAGCGCACCATCGCCATCACGCGCGAAGCCGGGCTGCTGAATCCGCAGCCGTTCGACATCACCATTCCCATCAACACCGCCCATCTGCGCCCGGACACCGAGTACCACTTTGGCCCGGCCGTGTTTTCCCTGCTGCGCAACGAGCGACTGCTGGATGCCGTGGAATCCTTTATCGGGTCGGAGATCACCTCCAACCCCGTCCAACACGTGCGGATCAAGCCGCCGGAACGCTATGTCACGCAGCGCGCGAACACCGGTCTGGTCACCACTACCGGCTGGCACCAGGACAACGGCGTGGTCCACGAAGAAGCCGACGACACCGACATGCTGACCGTGTGGCTGCCGCTGACCGAAGCCACCGAGCGCAACGGCTGCCTGACGGTGGTGCCCGGCAGCTACCACGAGGGCCTGCGGTTGCACTGCACCTCGCCCAACGAGCGGGGGCTGAAGGCCACCACCATCCCCACGCAGTTGATCCCCAATGAGCGCGTGCGGCCGCTGCCGATGTCGCCCGGCGACGTGCTGTTCATGCACCGCCGCTGCATGCACGCCTCGCTGACCAACCACAGCGACGATGTGCGTTGGAGCTTCGACCTGCGCTACAACCCAACCGGCCAGTCCACCGGCCGCACCTATCTCCCCAGCTTCACGGCGCGCAGCCGCGCGAACCAGGAGTCGGAACTGCGCGACGCCGCGGCCTGGAAGCAGTTGTGGGTGGACACCCACCACCGGTTGATGTCGGACGAGGCGGGGCCGATCCTGGCGCATCGTTGGGACAACAGCCACGAGCTTTGCGCCTGAGTCGACGTCTCTGACCGCCAAGCGCGGTCACTCGCGAGGTGTCCAGGGCGTCGTGTCGCCTCCGCGCGCCAGCGTTTCGCACCAGACGGCGGCGACTCGCTCTCGCAGCGCCTCCAGGTCGGCCCGGTTGTCGATTCGCCAGACCGGACGTCCGGGCCGGCGCGCATTAAACAGGCCTTCTTTGTCGTCGGCACTTGATTGCACGGCCAGGCGGCGGCGCGCCTCGGCGGCAGCGATACGTCCCGTGGCCGTCGCACGCTGGATCTGAAGCTGGGGCGACGCCACCACGATCCAAAGTGCGTCCAGGCGCTGGGCGCTCGGGCCTTCCACCACCTTGATCGCTTCGATGACCGTGGCGGGCGCCGCGGTCGGTTCCGCCAGCAGTTCCGCCGTCCGCTGGCCGACCCGCGGATAGATGAGTCCTTCCAAACGCGCCAGGGCGGCCTGATCGTTGAATACGATCCGCGCGAGCGCCGCCCGGTCGGGCCGGCCGTCCAGCATGACCGCGGCGCCAAAGGCGCTCTGGATGCTGGCCGCGAGTTCGGGATCAAGCGCCAACAGGTCGCGCACCGTCTGATCCGAATCGATCACTCGCGCGCCGAACTGACCTGCGATCCGTCCGACGGTTGATTTACCGGCGCCCAGATTCCCGGTCAGACCGATGACGATGTGGCGGTGCGGCGTCATCGCACGTCTCCCCTGCCGGCAATGCCCTGTCCTCCCGGAGCATACGGCGGCTATTGGACGCTTTGACGCGTGGGCGTATGCTTGACCCACGCACACACGTGCCTTCGGGGCAGGGTGATCCAGGCGCATGCGCCTGGAAATTCCCGACCGGCGGTGAGGCGTCAGGCCAAGCCCGCGAGCCGGCACATGCCGGCTGATCCGGTGCGAGTCCGGAGCCGACGGTAGAGTCCGGAAGGGAGAAGGCGCCGCAGGCGTGCTACGCGCGTGCATGCCTGCGCCCCGGCGGTTTGACGCGTCGGGAGCCTCGACCTGACGACTGCCCTGAGCGAACGCCGCGGCGCCGACGCGCCCGCAACCCACCAGGCCGCCATGGCGCGCGCCCTGGAACTCGCGCGGCGGGCGAGGGGGCGTACGCATCCAAACCCACCAGTCGGCGCCGTGGTCGTTGGCGATGACGGAACCATTCTGGGCGAAGGCGCCACGCAGCCAGCCGGCGGCAGCCACGCCGAGGCCCTGGCTCTGCGCGCGGCGGGTCCACGAGCCAAGGGCGCCGCACTCGTCGTCACGCTCGAGCCATGCAACCACCACGGACGGACGCCTCCCTGTACAGAGGCAATCCTGCGGGCCGGAATCCGTTCGGTAACCGTCGCGGTGCGAGACGCCAACCCGGCCGTTCGCGGCGGTGGCGTGGCCTATTTGCACCAGCAGGGACTGAAGATCACGACCGGGCCAGGCGGACGAGAGGCCGCGGCTATCGCGCAGGGACACTTCAAGCTGGCTGCAACCGGACGTCCCTTCGTCACCGCCAAGTGGGCCATGACGCAGGACGGCAAGGTCGCCCAACCCTCCGGCGGGGGACGGATCACAGACGATGCCGCCTGGCGGCACGTCCACAGAATTCGGGATGCCACCGACGCGATCATCACCGGGGTCGAGTCGATTCTGGTCGACGACTCCCGCCTCACCGTACGGCCGGCGCCCAGCGACGGCCGGCAGCCTGTGCGCGTGGTTTTCGACTCGCACGCCCGCACCGACCCCTCAGCCCGTGTAATTTCTTCCGACGGCAATGCGCTGATACTGACGACCGCGTCCGCACCAACGAATCGAATTCGCCGCCTCGAGCAGGTCGGCGCCGTGGTGCTCACCTGTGCCTCCGACGCGGCGGGCCGAATCATCGTCAACTCGGCGCTGGACGCCCTGGGCAAGCGTGGGCTGACGACCGTCCTGCTCGAAGCCGGACCAACCCTGACCGGCGCGTTTTTTGAAGCCAGCGCGGTCGACAGCCTGGCGGTCTTCGTCGCTCCTTGGACCATGGGCGATGGGCTGTCGGGAGCTGTCGACATCGAGTCGCTCAAGCGACGAATGCTTGGATGTCCCCGGGTGACCCAGCTCGGACCGGACTCGCTGATCCAGGGCGATCTGCACCGCTACGGACCGGCGGTGGGCTGACATGTTCACGGGCATTGTCGAGGACCTGGGACAGGTGGCGCGGGTGGTTGACGCGGAAGGCCTCCGCCGGTTCACCGTTCGTTCGACCGTTTGCGCCGACGGAGTGCGCCTCGGTGATTCCATCTCCGTGAATGGCGTTTGCCTCACCGCGGTCAAAGTTGCGGACGAAGAGATCACGGTGGAGGCCGTCCCGGAAACCCTGCGCCTGACCAACCTGGGTCAACTGGCGGCCAAGTGCCCCGTCAATCTGGAGCGGCCGCTGGCCTACGGCGATCGCATGGGCGGCCACTATGTACAGGGCCACGTGGACGCCACCGCCGAACTGACCCATCGCCAACCCGACGGCGAATCCGAGCTCGTTCGGTTTGCAGTCCCACCAGACCTCATGCCCTACATCGTCTCCAAGGGGTTCGTGGCGCTGGACGGCGTGAGTCTTACCGTGGTCGACCCCGACGAAGCGACGTTCGCGGTGGCCCTGATCCCGCACACACTGCGTTCAGTCACTCTGGGCGAGGCGCCCATCGGCTACCGGGCGAACTTGGAAGTCGACATCCTGGCCAAGTACGGACGCGTGCCGGAGGCCGAGGAAGCCGGCAGCCCCTCCATCGCACAGCTG
Source organism: Chloroflexota bacterium (assembly GCA_047516685.1). Classification (GTDB taxonomy): domain Bacteria; phylum Chloroflexota; class UBA11872; order UBA11872; family UBA11872; genus UBA11872. Next base: position 8,507 of record JAKZUJ010000168.1, read on the forward strand.
CGGGCGGCCGGTTTTAGGCTGGACGAGTCGCGATGAGCGGCGATGCGATGGAGACCGCGATTGCCTGCATCCGGAGCGGCGGCATTGTGGCGGTCGTCGACGACGGGCTGGCGCAACCGGACGTCGATCTCGTGGCAGCCGGCGAGAAGCTGGACGCCCGCACGCTGCGACGCCTGCGAGATCTTGGCAACGGCGAGGTCTATGCGCCCGCCGCCGCCCGGCGGCTCGACAAACTTGGCCTGTCGGAGCAACCGCCGGACCGGGGCGACCCGCTGGCGCGACGGGCGGCACTGGCCGCCTCGGTAGGACTGGCGGACGCCGCCTCGGCATCAGACGACGAGGAGACAGCCGCCGTGGTTCGCGCCCTGGCCTCCGATCGCAGTGGCGCCGATTTCCGCTCGCCCGGTCCGGTCACGCCAATCCGAGCACGCGAAGGCGGCGTGCTGCGGCGGCTGGGACACACCGAGGCGGCGGTTGACCTGACCGTGCTGGCCGGATTCGCGCCCGTGGCTGTCTTGACGCACGTCGACGCACCCGACCCTGCGACATTCGAGCGTCCGTCGCTGACCGCCGGTCCGGGTGAGCCGCCCATCCCGGTGCTGCGAATCAGCCAGATCGTTCACCACCGGCGGGCCAACGAGCGGGTTGTCTACCGTGTAGCCTCGGCAGCGTTGCCAACCACTCACGGCGCCTTTCAGGCCGTCGCTTTTCACGACACCACAACCCGCGAAGACCATGTGGCGCTGACTCTGGGCGACGTGGCCGGCGATTCGCCGCCGCTGGTGCGGGTGCACTCCGAATGCCTGACTGGCGACGTGTTCGGCTCAATGCGCTGCGACTGCGGCGATCAACTGAACGCGGCCCTGGCGCGGATTTCGGACGAGGGCCGCGGCGTGGTGCTGTACATGCGGCAGGAAGGGCGCGGCATTGGACTGGCGAATAAGTTGCGGACCTACGAACTGCAAGATCGGGGGCTGGACACTGTGGATGCCAATCGACATCTGGGATTCGCCGCGGACCTGCGCGACTACGGCGTGGGCGCGCAGATCCTGCGCGAGCTTGGAATCACCAACCTGCGCCTGCTCACCAACAACCCCAAGAAGACCGCGGGCTTCCGGGCCTACGGGCTGAAGGTGGTTGAGCAACTGGCGCTGGCGGTGGCGCCGGGCCTGCACAACCGCCGCTACCTGGAAACCAAGCGCGAACGCCTGGGGCATGAGCTGTGAGCGCACGAGAGAACGGCGCGCGCGTGATCGATCCGCCGCTGGACGGCAAGGGACTGCGCGTGGGCATCGCGGCCGCGCGGTTCAACGAGTTCTTCGTGGGACATCTGCTGGAAGCCTGTCAGCGAGAGTTGCGTCGTCATGGCGTGGCCGAGGGTGACCAGACCATTGCGTGGGTGCCCGGGTCGTTTGAGTTGCCGGTGGCGGCGCGGGAACTGATCGCTGCTGAGAAGCCCGATGTGGTGATCTGCCTGGGCTGCATCATTCGCGGCGAGACGACGCACTACGACCATGTGGCGCAGGAGTCGGCGCGGGGGATTGCGCAGGTGGCGCTGAACGGTGCGACGCCGGTGATTTACGGGATTGTGACGGCGGAGACGGTGGAGCAGGCGATCAACCGCTGCGGCGGCAA
>JAKZUJ010000169.1:0-4146 GCA_047516685.1 Chloroflexota bacterium
ACCAAGTCGTACACATGCATGCGCAGCGCCCCGTCGTCGAAGAAGCGCAGGCGCTGCGGCGGTACGGTCGGGAACTGCTCGTCGGATTTCGCGGGACCGGAACTGGATAACGTGTCGGCAAAGATCGCCACCAGATAGAACAGGGCGACCACGATCACCGAGGCGATCGCGACCTTGTGGCGACGGAAGCGCCACCACATGAGCTTCCATTGGCCGGCGACGTACCGGCTTTCGTCCTCTGCCGGGGAGCCGGCGGCACCCGAAGTGCCGGAGGCGGCCGCGCGCGCGTCCCGGCGGTCGACCAGGGCTTCGTCGGATCCTGAAGGCATCGTGTCAGCTCAACCGGATACGCGGGTCGGTGACGGCCAGCAACAGGTCGGAGATCAGCGTGCCGATCACCGTCAGCATGCCCAGCCAGAGAAAGATAGTGGATGCCAGATACAGGTCCTCGCTGAGCAGCGACTGCAGCAGCACCGGACCCACGGTGGGCAGGCTCAGCACGGTGGAGACGATCACGTCTCCGGACAGCAAAGCGGGAAGCAGATAGCCGATCGTCGAAATGAAAGGGTTGAACGCCAGGCGCACCGGGTACTTGAAGATCAGCTTCCACTCGGCCACGCCCTTTGCGCGCGCCGACATCACGTACTGCTTGCTCAACTCATCGAGCAGATTGTTGCGCATGATGCGGATCAGCGCCGCCGTGCCCGCGGTGCCCAGCACGATCGAAGGCGCGATCAGATGACGCAGCATGTTGACGAACTTGGCCCAGGTCCACGGCTGGTTGAGGTATTCCGGCGAATACAGGCCGCCGATCTCCCAGCCGAACACCAAGGCCCCCAGCCACAAAAAGATAAGTGCCAGCAGGAAGTTCGGCACCGCCAGCCCCAGGAACCCGATGAACGTGACCGCATAGTCCTGCGGCGTATTGTGGTGAACCGCCGAATAGATGCCGATGGGGATGGACAGGGTCCAGGTGAACAGGATTGCGCCGAGGGCCAGGATGAGGGTGTTCGTGAGCCTGTCGGCGACCACCTCGGCGATCGGCCGGCTGAATTCGAACGACATCCCCCAATTGCCGGTGACCATGCGCTGCAGCCATCTGAGGTACTGGATGGCCACCGGCTGGTCGAGACCGAAGTCGGCGCGCAACTGCGCTTCCAGGGCCGGATCGCCCAGGATGTTCCCCGACGCGCCTGCGCCCTGCCCGGCGCCTAGCAACGTCTGCACGTAATGGTCGGCGAAGTCGCCGGGAGGGAGTTGCACGACCAGGAACGCCACCAGGGATATGGCCAGTGAGGTGATGACCGCGTATCCGATCCGGCGTGCGAGGTAGGCACCCATGGCAAATGTGTGTCAGAGCGAAGTCACGGAGCGGCCCGGCTCCAGTTCGGAGCGGGCCGCTCGCATGACAATCTGCGTGGCTTGACGTTAGAAGCCTGCGTCGTTTTGGCCGCCCTCGAAGAAGAACTGAACGGTTCGCCCGCTGCCCGGGTTCTGCAGCGCCGAGACGTTCGGCGCGCGCTCCGGGACGTTGCGGAAGTTGTTCTTGACGACGATGACGCCGTCGGAGGCGGCCGAGTCGCCGACGATGCCGATGTAGTACAGGTTATTCACGGCGATCTCCTGCGTCTCCTGGTAGTTGTCCGTGCGGTCGGCGTAGCGCATCAACTGCGATGCGTCGCTGAGCTCGATCAGCCGCCAGAAGTCGGTGTCGGACTCCGGTGGGTCGGCCACGACCGCGCCCATCGTGTAGGAACCCGAGCGCTGAGAATACCAGTTCGAGTAGGCCGGAAAGGCGCTCCGGCCGGAGATCAGGCTGGTCGGCTCGCGCGCGTTGACGTCCCCGTCCAGGAAGATCTGCTGCAGGTTGCCGCCGCGCTCGTCGGTGGTGGCCTGCCCGCGTACCGCGCGCAGATTGACGTCGACGCCGACCACCGCCCAGTCCTCCTTGAGCAACTCGACGATCGGATCGCTGAGTGGCGCCGGATTGTAGGAGAAGTCGAAGGTCAACCGCTTGCCGCTGCCGTCGGTGCGCAGGCGGAAGCCGTCGGATTCCTTCGCGGAGAGGCCGGCATCATCCAGGATCTGGTTCGCCTTGGCCGGGTCGTGGTCCGCATAGCGGAAGGCGATCTCATCACCCGGGTAGTGGGCGTGCCACTGCGGGAACACCGCCTGCCGTCCCGTGGCCGTGCCGAAGTAGACCAGTTCGTTGACCTTGTCGCGGTTGATGGCGTGCGACATGGCGATCTTGAAGTCGCGGTTGGTCAGCCACTTGCGGATCTCCTGATCCGGCTCCTCGGTGACCTCGCCCATGCCGTAGGTGTAGTTGAAGGCGACCGCCATGGTGGCGTCGCCCGGCCACAGCATCAGGCGATAGTTGCCCTTGTCCGCGTTCTCCAGAAAGGTCGGGACGTTGCTAAAGGCAATGCCGCGGTGGTTGAAATCGTACTCGCCGTTGATGGCGCGCAGGTTGTGCACCTCACCGTCCGCGTACAGCTGCATCTCGATCTTGTCGATGTACGGGAGCTGGTTCCCCACGGGGTCGACCCCGTAGTAGTAAGGATTGCGCTCGAACGCCCACAGTTCGGTGTTGTTGGGGCTGGTGACGACCCACGGGGCGACCGTCGGCGCCTCGATCGTCTTGTGCACGTCGATCTTGTTCTTGAAGAACGTCTCCCAGTTCTCGAAGCCGGACTCGGACACCATCTTGCTGATCGAGTCCGCGCTGGCGAAGTCCTTATGGAACTGCTCCAGGAAGTGGGCGGGTGCGAACGAGGGCGCGCCGACGCGTCCGTTGAGCGTCCAGCCGGCGACGCGGTAGGTGGCCACGTCGTCGATGAAGCCGGCCTGCGGGGTCTCGAAATACCACTGGATCGTGCTGTCGTCGATCCTGCGGACCTGCGGGTTGAAGGTCGAGAAGCCCAAGCGGCCCTGCTTCTGCGGGTTCAGGTCCTCGCTGCGGACGATGTGCTCGTTGGCCCACAGGAAATCGTCGGCAGTGAACGGCGTGCCGTCCGACCACTTCATCTCCCGCCGGAGATTGAACGTGTAGGTCAGGCCGTCTGCTTCAAGCGTCCAGCTCCTGACGATGTTGGGCACGATGTTGGTGCCGTCGATGTCGTACAGGAGCAGGTGATCCATCATGATGCGGTCGGCGTTCTGGCCGTCAATGGGACCGGCGAAGCCGCGCCGCCACGTGCCGCCGTAGTCGCCGATCTGTTCGACCACGGGGACGACCAGGACGTCCGAGGCGATCGGCAGCCGCTCTGCGACCGGCGGCAACTCGCCTGCCGCAACCTTGGCGGCCAGCATCGGCGCCTCGTTGAACGAGGTCGGCAGCGGGCCGTCGTAGGCGAATGTCGTGAGGTCGGCGAATGCTGACATCGACATGACCATGGTCAGGGCCAACGCCAACACTCCTACTTTCGTGTGCGTACGCATATTTTCCTCCAGACGCTCGGCGCGGTCGCGCTGAGCGGGCGCATCCTCGCTTCCCGCCCGCCACGTGTCAAGGCTCGATGCCGCCTGCTGCTGGCAGGGAGCGCATCGTCGTGCCACGCTGCGCGCCGCATGCCGGTCGCGCCTTGCCCAACCGCACCCCGTGTCCGTGCCGGCGGCCCGCGAGCGCGAATCACTCGATGGGCGCCGGTCGCCGCCGCCGTATTGATCGCGGCGGTGGGCGGCTGGGCCGATGACGAGCCGTCCAGTCCGCCGCCTCCGCTGAGCGCTGCGGCACGCATCCACCCCGACAACGCGCTGATCGCGATGGTGGCAGGCGAGCTGGCCGCGCCCGGCAGCGTGGTGGTCGACTACTGGCCCGTCGGCGGCGGCGCGGTGCTGCGCTCGGCGCCGGTGGCCAGCCACGGCACGTCCTTCACCGCGGGCGTATTCCGCCTGCGCGCCGCGACCGAGTACCGCTACCAGGTGCGCGCGGTCGGCGCCGATGGCCGCCTGTCCGCACCCACCCCGGCCGCCGGCTTCACCACCGGCGAGTTGCCCGAGGGGCTGCGCGACGCCGTCTTCGACGTGTGGCGCGGTGCGCCCACCCTGCCGGTCACGTTCCTGGAGTTCCGGCAGAGCGAGTTCTTCGGCCTGGCGGCGTTCGACGGCGACGGCCACGTCGTCTGGTACTTCCAGGCGCCGGAG
>JAKZUJ010000170.1:0-7134 GCA_047516685.1 Chloroflexota bacterium
TGGTTGGCGGCGCGGCGGGCAACCACGGACATGAACGCGCTGATCGCCATCGGTACCAGCGCGGCCTACGGCTACAGCCTGGTTCTCACCGCGTGGCCTGGGTTGCTGGGCGGCGTGGCGGGCGCCAATGTCCTCTATTACGAAGCCTCGGCGGTCATCATCGGGCTGGTCCTGCTCGGCCAGTACGTCGAGGCCGGCGCCAGGGCGCGAGTATCCGCGGCGATTCAGCGGCTGCTGGATCTGAGGGCCAGAACTTCCCGCGTGGAGCGCGACGGCCAGACGCTTGAAGTCGCGCTGGAAGACGTGCGGCATGAAGACATAGTCGTGGTGCGCCCCGGCGAAAAGGTTCCGGTGGACGGCCGGGTGCTCGAAGGCGCTTCGGCCCTGGACGAGTCGATGATCACCGGCGAGAGCGTGCCAGTGGAGAAGGGTCCGGGTGACGACGTAATCGGGGCCACGCTCAACACCACCGGTAGCTTGCGGGTGCGCCCCACGCGCCTCGGCCAGGACTCAATGCTGGCCCAGATCATCGCGCTGGTTGAGCGCGCTCAGACATCCAAGGCGCCAGTGCAGCGCCTGGCTGACTGGGTTGCGGCCCGCTTCGTGCCAATGGTGATCGTGATCGGTCTCGTCACGCTGGGCGCGTGGCTGGCGATCGGGCCTGAACCGAAGCTCACGTACGCGCTGGTGGCCATGGTGACGGTGCTGATCATCGCCTGCCCCTGCGCCCTGGGCCTGGCCACGCCTACGGCCATCATGGTCGGCGTGGGCAAGGGCGCCGAGTTGGGCGTCCTGGTACGCAGCGGCGAAGCGCTGGAGACGGCCGGCCGTGTGGACACAGTCGTGCTGGACAAGACCGGCACCATCACCCTCGGCCAGTTGGAACTGACGAATGTCATCCCACTCAACGGTGCGACGGAGTCCGATGTCCTGCGCCTTGTCGCGGCCGCCGAACGCGATTCCGAACACCCCATCGGCCAGGCCATCGTGCGTGGCGCGGCTGATCGCGGTATTGGGATGGCGCCGGCCGGGCGGTTCCGGTCAGTCACCGGCGGCGGCGTCCAGGCCGTCGTGGATGGCCGCGCGGTGGTAGTGGGGACCGCCGGGTTTCTAACGGAGGCGGGCGTTTCAGTCGACGCGGCGGCAACTTACGCCGCGGATCTGGCGACGCAGGGACATTCGACCGTCTACGCGGCGATTGATGGCCAGCCGGCGGGCTTGCTGGCCCTCGCCGACACGCCGCGGCCGGAAGCCGCCGAGGCGATTGCCCAGCTGAAGGCGTTGGGTTTGCGCGTGCTGATGGTCAGCGGCGACCGCGATGCGCCCGCTCAAGCCATGGCTCGCCGGGTTGGCGTGGACGACGTTCGCGCCGAAGTTCGGCCTGGCGACAAGGCGGCCATCGTCCGCGAGTTGCAAAACCAGGGGCGCCAAGTGGCTGTTGTCGGTGACGGAATCAACGACGCTCCCGCGCTCGCCCAGGCCGACCTCGGTATCGCCATGGGCACTGGCACGGACATCGCCATGGAAGCCGGCGACATTACCCTGGTGCGCGGCGATCTGCGCGACGCGGTGACCGCCGTTCGACTCAGTCGCGCCACGATGCGTACGATTCGGCAGAACCTGTTTTGGGCGTTCGCCTATAACGTGGCGCTGATTCCGGTCGCGGCCGGCGTCCTGTTTCCGTCGCTTGGGATACAGCTCAACCCGATGCTGGCGGCGGGCGCCATGGCCTTCAGCGACGTTTCGGTCATCGGCAACTCCCTACGGCTGCGGCGCTTCACCTCCATCGTGACGACGCGCCAGCGCTCAGCGGTAGCGGAACCCACGCCGATCTGAGCCGACGCGGCGTTAGGCTAACGTGAAGGTCCAGACCACGAGGAGCGGGCGATGAACATGCAGAAAAGCTTGGCAAGGGCCCTCAACGACCAGATCAATCGCGAGTTCAGCGCGGCCTACGTCTACCTGGGCATGGCCGCCTACTTCGAGTCACTGGACTTGGAAGGCTTCGCCGGCTGGATGCGCGCGCAGAGCGAGGAAGAGTGGGCCCACGGCATGCGCATCTACCACCACCTGGCCGCCCGTGACGTCCCGATCACGCTCGGCGGACTGGCCGAGGCGGAGACTGAGTACGGCGATCCGCAAACCGTGATCGCCGCGGCGCTGGCCCTGGAGCAGGGCACCACGCGTTCGGTCAACGCCATCTACGCCCAGTCGATTGAGGCCGGCGACTACCAGGCCAAGGCGCTGATGGATTGGTTCGTGAACGAGCAGATCGAGGAAGAAGACACCCTGCGCACCCTGCTCAGCCAGCTCAGGATCGCCGGCGACGAGGGCGCCGGACTGCTGATCCTCGACCGTGAGTTGGCCGCCCGCCAGCCCGCCACCGCTACTGACGCAGGCGACGGCGCGGCTTAAGCCCCGGCCTCAAGGCGGGTTGCCAATTCGCTGGCGGCGCTGCGTAGCCTGTCGCTGATCGCCACGGGATACGGCGGCTCGGCTGGGGGCAGGCGGCGTACGTGACCGGGCAATTCCGCCAGCGCTCGCGCTGCGTGCCGGCGGATTTCGTCCAGGGTTGGCCGCGTCTTGCGGATACAGCGACCGTCCTTCAACACGGTTTCGAGTAAAGGCTGGCCCTCCAGCGCTTCGTCGGCCATCCCGAGCACGTCCCTGACCGCAACGCCGTTCTCGACGTGCCGGAACACCTGCTTGCGCCCCGGCCACGTCCGCTTGGAGTCGGCCAGCTTCATGCGTCCCTGCCCGGCGTAGGCCGCCAGCTTGTAGGCGGTGTCCAGGTAGGGCGCGTCGGTGGAGACGGCCAGCGCTGTACCGACCCCATAGCCGTCGATCGGCGCTCCGGCGGCGACCAGATTCGCGATGCTCTCGGTCTCGAGTTCGCCGCTGACGATGATGCGCACCGACGTGAGTCCGGCCGCGTCCAACATTTCCCGCGCCATTCGCGCGTTGGCTCCCAGATCGCCCGAGTCGATGCGAATGGCGGCTACGTCAAAGTGGTCACCCTGCCGGGCCGCCAGGTCGACTACCCGCCGCACGCCGCGGCGGATGTTGTAGGTGTCCACCAGCAGCGTGGTTCCGTGGTGCGTGGCCGCGAAGGACGCCAGGGCGACCGTCTCGCGCTCATGCGCCTGGATATAGCTGTGCGCCATCGTGCCGCTGACGGGCACGCCGAAGCGCCGCCCAGCCGCGACGTTGGAGGTAGCGGCGACCCCGGCAATGTAGGCGGCGCGCGCCGTGTCCGCGCCGGCCGCCGCGCCTTGTGCGTGCCGTGTACCAAAGTCGACAACCGGCGCGCCATTGGCGGCAACCGCCAGGCGGTATGCGGCCGATGCGGTCATCGTCTGGTGATGGATGGCGCTGAGCAGATACGTCTCCACGATCTGGGCCTCCGGCAGCGAGGCCGTGACGTCGATGATCGGCTCGTTCCCGAAAACTGGCGTCCCTTCCGGCACGGCTCGCACCTCGCCGCGGAATCTGAGACGTTCCAGCCGGTCCAGGAAATCCCTGGAAAAGCGGTGCAGCGAGGCCAGGTATTCCAGGTCGGCCGCGGTGACGGCCAGCCCTTGCAGGTATTCCAGCGCCGCTTCCAGCCCGCAGGCGATCAGCAGGTTGCGGTGCGGCGGCAGGCGGCGGCAGAACAGGTCGAATGTCGCGGGTTCGGTCAGGCCGTGTTCCCAGTAGGCCTGCATCATGCTCAGCTGATACATGTCGGTCAGCAGCGCGTCGGCGGGGGCCGGCGCGTTCGCCCGTCGGGTCATGCGGGCGCGGCGTGCTCCAGAATTGCTCCGGCTGCGCGCATGGCCTCCAGCGCGGCTTTGCCGTCGCCCGGCGAGGCGTCCACGGCGCGGATGGCGTTTGCGATCACGTGCACCTCCAGCCCGGGCAGTTTTACCGCGTCCAGCACGCTCGCCTTTACGCAGTAGTCCGTGGCCAGACCGCCCACCCACAGTCGCTCGATGCCGGCCGCGCGCAGGCACTCGGCGAGATCGCCGCTGTCAAATGCCGAATACGCCTCGCGTTCCGGGTCGTCGGCCTTGGTGACGACCACGACATCGTCGGGCAACTCCAGGTCCGGATGGAACGCGGCGCCCGGGGTGTCCTGCACGCAATGCGCTGGCCAGAGACCGCCGCGGTCCGCGAAGCTCAGGTGGTTGGGTGGATGCCAATCGCGCGAGGCGAAGATCCGCGCGCCGCCTTGTCGGGCCGCCGCGATCCAGGCGTTGAGCGCAGGCGCCACTGCGTGGCCGTCCGCCACGGCCAGCGCTCCGCCGGGACAGAAGTCGTTCTGCACGTCGACCAGCAACAGCGCGTCAGTGGGCGTGAGCCTGATTGCCATCCATAGCCTCGAATAGTTGGCTGGCGTGGGCCATTTTGCGTCACGCGCTCGGCTTCAGGCGGGCGGAATCCGCGGCTCGGGACTGGCTGGGGTAGATGGACTCGAACCACCGCTTCACGGTCCAGAGCCGTGCGTCCTACCACTAGACGATACCCCAACAGCAGGCCGTTTCCGGCCCGATTCAACCCTACCACCCACGCCGTCGCCCGCCGCGGCGAGGCTGGGCGCCGCCCACCCCTTCAATTGCGTGGCTGGCTGGCCCAAATCGGGCCGGAGTCTCGATAATCGACGCATGCGCACCGCGGCCCGATTCCACCAGCCCCTGCGCGGCCCCTACCAGGTCGTCTTCGTCGACATCGGGGAAACCGTTGTCCACATCCACCCGCCCTTCCTCGAGACCGTTCTGGCCATTGCCGCCGACTTTGGCGTGACGCGCCCTCCGGACAACTTTGAGCAACGGGCCAACGACATCTGGCGCCAGGACGTAAAGGCGAGCCGCTCCCGGGGCTACACCATCTCCACTTCGGCCTCGTCCCGCTACTGGCACACCCACTACGCGCGCCTCGGTGAACTGCTGCGAATGCCCGATTCGCGAGACTTCAGCCACGCGCTGTACCAGCGCTTCAGTTCATTCGAGGCCTACGCGCCCATGCCGGGCGCCGTGGACGCCTTGCGGGAGCTCAACCGGCTGGGCTTACGGTTGGTTGTCGCCTCCAACTGGGAAGGCTGGCTGGATCGCCTGCTCGTCGTGCTCGACCTCGAACGATTTTTCGCCGCCCAGGTTGTCAGCGCTGATGTTGGCGCTGAAAAGCCTGATCCCCTGTTCTTCGAACGCGGCCTTGCCATCGCTGACACGGACCGCGACTGTGTCCTGCACGTCGGCGACGGGCTCGATCCTGACGTGAACGGCGCGCTGGGCGCTGGGATCGACGCCGTCTGGATCAACCCGGCCCGGCCGGCCGACTCTCCCGTACCCGTGATCTCCTCCATCGCCGAGTTGCCCGACCTGATACGGCCGCACGTGGCGCCGGCGCCCTGGGCGCTGCCGTAGGCTCGGCCCAGCCCACCGCGCCTGAACCCGGAGGATCAATGAACCTCAAGTGGGATGTCATCGCCTCCCGGCTGGCCTGGAAGGGTCGCTTTCCCGTCGTCATTGACCGGTTAAGGGCGCGCGAAGACGGCCGCGAGATGGACTACACCTACCTCAAGCTCACCGGCGGCGCGGTCACCGTGCTGGGGCTTGATGACGAAGACCAAGCCGTCTGCGTGCGCCAATACCGACATCCCACCGGTCAGATCATGCTGGAGTTGCCCGCCGGCCACGTGGACCGTGACGAGTCGCCGGCCGCCTGCGCCCACCGCGAGTTCGAGGAAGAAACCGGCCTGCGCATCGGCGAACTGCAACCCCTTGGCTCCTACATTCCCGTCTCCGCCTTGAGCGGATTCCGCATGCACATGTTCATCGGCGGCGGCCTGTCGCAGGGTCGGGCCGCGCTGGATGAAATGGAGATACTGGAAGTCGTTCGTGTTCCGATTCAGGAACTGCGCCGACAGATTCTGGCTGACCAACATGACCATCACGGCATGATCACGACCGTGCTCGTTGCCTGGCAGCGCGGCTTGTTGCCCGAGTGATTGCCCGCGCGCTGGTCTGTCATGGCCCGACCGGCGCCCTGCGCCACGCCGCCTACACAGACGTACTGGGCAGGGACCGGGTGGAGTGGCTGACCGCCGACGCCACCCTGGCGAACGACACGGTCGTGGACCTGGACGACCCGGACGCCCTGCCCGCGGCCCTGCGCGACCGGTTGCTGGCGTCCGCTGCGCTCATCGTGGCCGGCGCGCCGCTGCCGAACGTACAGGGCGCGCGGAGAGTGGCTACCTGGCAGGAGCTGCTGGCCGGCCCGGCGCCGGCCATCGCAGCGGATCTCGCGAGCTTGGGGCCGCGCACCATGTCCAAGTCCATAGTTGTCACGGAAGCGCCCGGCCTCGGGCCGCCGACCTGGCGAGCTGTGCTGGCGCTTACGGCCATGGGCGGCGGTCTGCGGCGAATCGCGGCCCGTCGCCAGCCACGCGGCGCCGGCTTCGAAGCCGTGTACGGCGTCGGACGCTTTCGGGACGACTCCATTGCCTACGTCGAAGCCGTTGCCGGAGCGCCGCCTGCCTCGGGGCTCTGTATCTATGAGGCTCTCGGTCGCGGCGGGATTCGCGAGTTCGACTCGCGGCGCTCGATCAACCGGGTCATCAGCGGCGGCGCGGCCAGCCCGTTACCCGCCGCGCAGGCTCATCCGTACACCAAATTTGTCGCCGGCCTTTGTCGGGACGACCTGCCAGGACCGCCGGCTGAATTGGCGCCGGTACTGGCCGACGCCCACGCCGCCTACGCCGCGCTCTTGCGAGCCTGCGAGTCCGGAAGCGCGGTCACGCTATGAGCGCTCCCGTGCGCATGGCAGCGGTAAGTTTTGACCACGGGCATCAGTACTCCTACCTGCGGGCCATGTTGCGGTTGCCCGAGATTGAGTTGGTTGCGATCTCGGAACCGGATTCCGAACAGCGCGCCCTGGCCCAACGCATGCTGGCCGAGAGCGGCGCTGGCGATTCAGTCCGAGTCCACGCCAATCACGCCGATGTCTTCCAGGCCGATGACATCCGCGCCGTTTCCATCTGCGCCGCGAACGTTGCTCACCACGACCTGACCCTGGCGGCCGCCGAGGCCGGGAAGCACGTGCTGTGTGAGAAGCCCCTGGCGGTATCGCTGGCCGAGGCGACGGCGATGGTTCGTG
>JAKZUJ010000171.1:0-8035 GCA_047516685.1 Chloroflexota bacterium
AGCCAGGCGACGAAGTCGCGGCGGGGGGCGTCGAACTTTAGGAGTTCGATGCCGTGGCCGGGGGTGTCGTACACCTGCACGCGGCGGGGTTCGGCGGTGAGGCTGAAGAGGGCTTGCGACTGCAGTGCTTCGGCGCGGTCGGACTGAAAGAGCACGCCGCGGGGCTGGAAGTTCGGGATGTCCTCGCCCATCAGCAGGCCGCCCGGCTCGAATCGTCCACTCACGGCCACCGCCCGCCGGACCGCGGGCAGCGCGCCGGACGCAATCCAGGCCGTATTAGCGCCCACGCTTGCGCCGCCGACGCCGATGCGGTCTGGATTGATGTCGCCGCGGGCCGTCAGCCAGGCAATGGCGGCCGCCACGTCGTCCGGCCAGTCGTCCAGCGTCTTGGCGCGATCGGTTTCGACGTCGTAGCCGCCGTCGGCGCGGACGCGCCGCAGGCTCTCGCCGTGGGCGCGCGCGTCGGGCGCGAGCACCGCCAGTCCTGCCGCCAGCAGATGTGGCGTCATATCGTTCCACTGGGCGCGCGTTCCCCGGTACTGGTGCATCAGCACCACCGCCGGCCAGGGCGGCGTAGTCGCCGGCGGTGTAAACGTGGCCACTACCTGAATGCCGTCAGCGGTCCGGTAGGCCACGCTGCCGCGATCAGCACCCGCAAGCGGCAGCGGCGCCAGCGCCGGCGGGTCGCCGCAGCCGGCCAGCGCTCCGGCGCCGAGCGTGAGCCCGGCCGCCAGCATGGTCCGCCGACTCAGGCGCGGGCGCACGTGGGGTTGGTGTTGGAGATCATCTCCCTGCATCGTAAGCGCCGCCGCGGGCCAAGACACGGGTAGCCCACCATGACGTACGGTTTGGCCAGAGATTGGCTGCCGGGAAACGAGGATTCGCAATGCGGCTCGCGCTGTCGGGTCTGCTGTTCGACCAGGCGCCGGCCGCCGAGTTCGCCGCCGCCGCGCGTGAGATCGGGTACGCCGGCGTGGAACTCCGAGGCACGCGCCAGCAGCTGCCGCCGGATGCGGACGCCGCCCGCCTACGTGAGCTGGCGAAACTCTGCGAAGGGCTGGAGATCGTCAACATCGCTTCCCACGCCGGCAACTTCGCGCTGCTGGACGAGGCGGCGGCTCTGGCCGCCCGTCAGACCGCGCGCCGCTACCTGGAGTGGGCCGCCGCGCTGGGCGCTCGCAGCGTGCGGCTCTGGCCGGGTTGGGTGGCCGCTCCTGAAGCGGGGCCCGAGCACTGGGCGCGGGCGGCGCGTCATCTGCGCTGGTGCGCCGACGCGGCGGCCGATCTGGGCGTGGTGGTGGCTATCGAAATGCACCACGGCTCGCTGGCCGAGTCGGCGGCCGGCGCCAACCGATTGCTGGATGCTATTGACCGGCCGGCCGTGGGCCTGATTCTCGACCCCGCCAACCTGATGCAGACACCCACGCCGTTCGGCGCTCGCTCGGTTGGACCAATTTGGGACCGCCTGCTGCACGTGCACGTCAAGGACCACGCGTTGGTCAGTCCCACCGACCTGGGCGCCTATCCGTTCCGCCACTACCTGCGGCACATCGGAACCTGGATCGAGCGCATGGAACCGCCGCGCCGACGGCTGGGACCAGGCTGGTTTGCCAAACGGTCGCTGGGCAACGGTCACGTGCCCTGGCCCTCCGTGCTGGCCGAGTTGCGGCGACGCGGGTACGCCGGACACCTCATCGTCGAGTCGGAAGTCGGACCGGGCGTGCCAACGGGACGTACCCTTGCCGAACGTGAATTCAAGACGCTGAGTCGCTGGATCGCTGCGCTGTGACGAACCTGGACATGCGGTCCCTGCAGGCCGCGCGCCTGCCTGAGGCGGCGGCGCTGTGCCAACGCGAGATCGCGCATCTGCCGTTCTCGCCGGCCGTTCTGAAGGATCGCATCCTGGACGATCCCGATTTCGACCCCGACCTCAATCCGACGGTCTGGCAGGGCCAACGTCTGGTGGGCCTGGCCTGCGGTGCGCCGCCGAGCGAGGAGCTGCAGACGGCGGGTGGCGTCAAGCTGTTTGCCGTCGCCAGTGACATGCGCCGGCAGGGCATCGCGACCCGGCTGTTCGACCACATCGAGGACCGGTTGATCGGCCTGGGCGCCGCCGAGTCCCTGGCAGTCATCGCCGGCAATAACCGCTTCATGCAGGGCCTGGACCTGCGCTACACCGAGGCGCTGTGCTTCCTGGAGGCACGGGGCTACGAACGCACTGGCGACGGGATGGACATGGACGTGGACCTGCGCAACACGCCGCTGGATACCTCGGCGACGGAGGCGGAGTTGGAGCGAGTCCACGGCCTGCGGGTGCGCCGCGTCGCGACGGAGGACCACGACCGAGCCTGGGAATACGTGGCGCGCGAGTTCGAATATCCCAGCGCCCTGGCCGCGGCCCCCGTTGGACGGCGCTGGGCCTACTTGGCGACCTCCGGCCTGAAACTCGATCCGCCCACGCTGTGGATGGCCGAGCGCGACGGCGAGTTCCGCGGCTTCGCGGTCACCGACGTGGCCGCGCCGGGACGCCTTGGGCCGATGGGCGTCTCGCCGGAGGTCCGAAAACTTGGCGTGGGAACGGTCCTGCTCAAGCGCGCGCTGGTCGACCTGCGCGCGCGGGGACTCCACGTTGGGGTGATCTACGGCGCCGGCCCGTACGCCTTCTATGCCCGCACCGTGAACGCGACCATCAACGCCGTGTTCTGGCGTCTGCGCAAGCCGCTGGGCTAGGCATGGCCTCTGGCGATCCGGGTCGCAGCAATGTTTCACGTGAAACATTGGGCGCAAGAAGGCCGGTGCTAGTCTCCCTGGCGCAAGCCTCCGGTAGGAGAGTCTGGATATGAGCGCCAGCGCCTGGGCCTATTCGAACGGCGAGATCGTGCCGCTGGAGCAGGCTCGCTACTGGCCGAACGATCTGGCCATCATCTACGGCGAGATCGTCTACGAGGCCACGCGAACGTTTGGCGGACAACCATTCAAGCTGCAGGCCCACATCGAGCGGCTCTACCGCTCGCTGCGCTACTGCCGCATGGACCCGGGCCTGTCGGCCGAGGAGTTGACCGCCGTCACGCTTGAGGTCGTGGAGCGCAACCGCCCGGACTTGCCGGATGGCAGCGACACCTGGATCTTCCACAACATCACCCGCGGCTCGCACCCGCAGTTCCCGGACGTGGGACGCGGCGACGCCGGGCCTTCCGTGCTGGTGTGGACGCACGAGCTGGGCTTCAAGTACTGGTACCGCTCCTACGAGGAAGGCGCGCATTGCGTGACGCCTTCGATCCGCCAGGTCAGCATCGCCACCCAGGACCCGCGCATGAAAACGCGCAGCCGCATGGCCTTTGCGCTGGCCGAACAGGAAGTGCGCGCCCTGGCCCCCGGCGCCTACCCGCTGCTGCTGGACGCCGAAGGACGCATCGCCGAAGCCACCGGCGCGAACTTCATGCTGGTGTGCGACGGGGTCATCCTGACGCCGCGCAGCGGCAGCGGGCTGGCGGGCGTGAGCCTGAACATGGTCCGTGAGCTGAGCGCGGACCTGGGCGTGGAGGTGCGCGAGGCCGACCTGACGCTCTACGACGTCTTCACCGCCGACGAGGCCCTGCTCAGCAGCACCCCCTACTGCGTGCTGCCGGTAACCCGCGTCAACGGCGCCGAGGTGGGCGACGGCCAACCCGGCGAACTCTTCGCCCGCCTCATCGACGCCTGGAGCGAACAGGTCGGCGTCAACATCATCGACCAGGCCCGAAGGCTCGGCGAAGCGACGTAAGTATTCGCCTTTGATCGGGTCTCTTTGACTCACCTAGGCGGAGGGTTCCCGAGAGCCATTCCGATTTCGGCCCAGTGATAGCGCAAGCTCCAGCGTGACAGACTGACCGCCAGAGGCGGCGCGGCGGGAGACCAACGATGGGCGACGGCTTAGTCAGTCGAATGCTCCGCGCCCTGCGGCTGGACTCGACCCTCTACCGCGAGGTGGCGGCCCCCGACGGCGATACCCGGCAGGCGGCGCTGGTGGTGCTACTCACGGCTGCGGCCGCCGGCGCCGAGGCCGTTTGGATCGGTGCCAGCGGCGCCGGACTCATCGCCATTACGCACATGGCCGCTTGGCCGGTCTGGGCTGCGGGGCTCTGGTTCGTTGGCGCGCGACTCAGGGTGCCGGCTGGAGAGGCGTCGGGGTTTCGGCAAGTCGCTCGCGCTATCGCGTTCGCACAGGCGCCGGGTGTTTTCTTCGCGTTAAGCCTAGTCCTCTTTTGGATCCCGGCGCCTCTCTGGGGCACGGTTCGGACTCTGGTCTCGGTGTGGGTGGTCGTCGGGACGTTTCTCGCCGTTCGCGAGACGTTGGGGCTGAGCAACGGTCGAGCGCTCGGCGCGCTTTTCGCTGTAGGAGCGGCCATCGCGGTTCTGTTGGGACCCGCGATCACCTTCGTCACCGTATGGGCCCTCTGGCCTCAATTCTCAATGGGCACCATCGTCGCGACCATGTCGTATGGGGTGTTGGACTTCAACCTCGGACTTGGCCTCATCCGCGCGGTAGCCCGCCTCGTCCTGCCTGCCGCGTTCGAGGTCTTCGCGTAGCGCGAGACGACCCGGTTCGGCTTTCGCCCATGCGGCTGACGACCCCTCCGTTGGGCAGGTTTGGGGCGAACGGAAACAGTCCGTTCACATTGTGAAAAACGCGCTTTGAGAACTATCGCGCCACCGGCAGCAGTTTGATGCAGACGGGGTTGGGGATCTGGGTTACGTGGCCGGTGGGGTGGATTTGGCCGGTTTGTTGGTCGATGTGGAAGGTGACGATGGTGTCGGTGTCCTGGTTGGCGGCCAGCAGGCAGGCGCCGGAGGGATCGATCGCGAAGTTGCGCGGGGTCTGGCCCTGGGTGGACTCGTGGCCCAGGCTGGTGAGGCGGCCGGTGGCCTGGTCGATGGCGAACATGGCGATGCTGTCGTGTCCGCGGTTGGAGCCGTAGACAAATTTGCCCGACGGCGCGACGTGGATGTCGGCGCAGGTGCTTTCGCCGTCGAAGTCGTCCGGCAGGGTGCTGACGGTCTCGATTTCGCCCAGGATGCCCAGGTCCGCTACGTAGCGCAGCACGGTTATTGACGAGGCCAGTTCGTTGATGAGGTAGGCGAATTGGCCGTTGGGATGGAAGTCGAAGTGGCGCGGCCCCGCGCCGGCGGGGGTGCGCACCCAGGGGACGTGATTGGGCGCGATCGTGCCGTTCGCAAGGTCGAGCTCGTAAACAAATAGCTTGTCGATGCCAAGGTCGGCGGCAAAGACGAAGCGGTTGGCGGCGTCCAGCGTGACGGAGTGGGCGTGCGGGCCGGTCTGCCGCACGGGATGGATGCTGGACCCCTCGTGCTGGATGAAGCCGGTGGCGGGGGCCAGCCGTCCGTCCGCCTCGAGCGGCAGCATGGCCACGCTGCCGCTGCCGTAGTTGGCCAGCAGCGCGTAGGCGCCGGTGGCGTCCACGCTGATGTGGCAGGGACCCTGGCCCATGGAGGGCTGTTCGTTCAGATAGGTCAACTCGCCGCTCTGGGCATTGATGGCGAAGGCCTTCACCATGCCGCTGTCCTCGGCGTTGACATCCGCGCAGACGGCGTAGAGGCGCTGGCCGGACGGCGCAATGTCCAGGAACGACGGGTCGTCCACGCCGCTGGTCGTGCTCACGTGCTCCAGCGCCCCCGTGGCTGCATCCAGTCGGTAGGCGTAAATGCCCTCACTCGCGCCGGTGGTGTAGGTGCCGATGTAGGCGAGGTATTGGTCAGTCATGTGGTGAGTCGCCTCGACAGTTCTGGTCCAAGCATTGGAAGCAACCTGCGGCGGCTTGTCAAACGCGGGGCTAGAGGCACTTCATACCGATGGGCGCTTTTCGAGGAGGCGTATGGGTGGTCGTTGAATGAGCACGCTTCAGGACGCGGCACGTATGGCTGCGGTGATCCGGTCCCAGAAATATGCAAAGGACGCAGAGTGCTGCCTTGCGCTGTCAGGGTCGAATGCGCGAGCGACGGCTCGAGCGAGTTCAATCTTGCCGCCGCCTGGATAGCCCACGTGGCCCGACTCTCGCCACAGGCTGAGGAGCTTGGATTCGGCGCCGGCCGATCCGGTCTCCGGCGGAGCGGAGTACGCTACGTCTGGCATGAGGCGCCGGATAGCTTCTTCGTCGGCGAGGTACCAGGACTCCAGTTCGGCAACAGCCACGCAAATCAGAACGTTGCGCTGGGCGACCGGCGCACGCGCCGCAGTGACGGTTTCCCTGTCGAAGCCCTCAACTGTTGCTGTTACACACGGGTCTGAATCGCGGTCGACCAGGATGATCGACAATGGGTAGTGAAGGCTTCGAAAGTCGTCAATCAGGATGGCTGCTTTGCGCTCAAGTTGGGTCCGGCCCTTCCCGGCGCGGACGTTGAACATCACACCTTGAAACTCGCGGTGCAGGAGCGACCGGAGAAAGGCCTGGTCCGAAGGCCCCTCAACGCCAACGCCTATCGTCAGGGCGTGCCTCCCAGGGCTCCCTGCTCCCACAACTCGCCGAGCGAGAACGACCGGCGGAACGCCTCGACCTCTTGTAGGGAAACTGCTCGAACCAAATGCGTGGATCCGTTCACTTTGTCACACAGGAAAACTTCGTTCGGCGAGGCTTCGTCAAGGAAGTCAGGGTTGTGGGTGGTCGCGAATACCTGCGCACCCTCGTCCGTACAGTACCGAAACAGCGCCATAATTTCGGGGATGAGATGCGGATGCAGGCCGTTCTCCGGTTCCTCGATCGTGATCAAGTCTCCGGGAGCGACGTTCAATGTAATCGTGAGCAACGCAAGCAAGCGTACAGTTCCGTCGGAGACCGAATCTGGATTGAACCTTTCGCTGATGTTACTTTCTTCGACCTGAAACGCCAAGTGTTCCCCTACGGGTACGGGGTGCACCTTCTTGAACCCTGGTACCATGCCACGCAGCGCCGCCTCGATCGAGGCGAGATAGTTCCCATTGTTGGATTTCTTCATATGGCTGAGAACGACAGCCAAGTTCTCGCCTGAACGGCCAAGGCCGGTCCACGGGATCTCACGGTAGGCCTGTCGCGCCGTGGCAGCGTTTATATGGTAGAACTTCCAGTTCAGGATCCTACCCCGTAGTATAATTGGAATTATATCGAATGAGAAGTTAGGAATCAATCGTCCAGCTGCAAGCTGGGGTATATTTATAGTATTCGTGCTGCTAAAACTTGGATTAGTTAGGTTACTGGTAACTTCCACTGTGTTTGCACGCCGGGAAATGTGGTATGAGATTTGCTCGCCTTCACTATTGCTGATCTCGGCGGTCAGGCGCTCTGATTCAACTGTGAGCTGCCCCCCGTTGGGCTGTGCAGCAAGAGCCAACTCATAGTCGTAGGCGTCGAGTTGGTGATTCTCGAACGCGTACGAGCTCAAGTCCTCAGACACTTCGTCGCGGATGCGGATACGTAGGGGCGCGGACGAGCCTTCCTCGCGCAAGCGTTTGTTCCACACCTCCGAAAAGCCGCCGAAGGCCGCGACCGCGGTTTCGACGTCGTGCTTGACGGCCATTTGAAGGAACTCGAGCGCGGCCAGGAAGTTTGACTTGCCGGAGGCGTTAGGACCGACAAAGAAGGTCAGCGGCGTGACATCGACCTTGGCCGCGGGCGAACCGAAGCTCTTGAACCCTTCGATCTCTACGTGCGTAAGCATCGGTATCCCGCCGTGGCGTTGCCCCACCCGCGCGGGTGGGGCAGGCACTTCAACGACTCAATCCTACGCGACGCGGTGCGCCACGGATGCGGAACAGGTTCGCGGCGTTAAGGCCTGGGCAGAACGTGCGCTTCAGCCCATGGGTCGAGCCGCCAGCGGGGCTGAGTCGCGGACTTCGGGGGAGACGCCGGCGGCGAAGGGCTGGAAGGCGTTGTGCATGAGGGCCGCGAGTTCGGTGGCCTGGGCGTCGTAGCGGGCCGGGTCGGCCCACTGGCCTCGGGCGTCCAGCACCTCGGCGGGTACGTCCGGGCAGGCGGTGGGGACCTGGAGACCGAAGACCTGGTCG
>JAKZUJ010000172.1:0-31650 GCA_047516685.1 Chloroflexota bacterium
GGGCAGAAACAGGACCACGTAGGCGGCAATCAGGAGCACGTGTGTCTGGTAGATGGGCCGCGCCACGTTGATGCCGAAGAATATGAATGCGATTGCGACGGTGAGACCGGGTAGCGCGAAGCCGACGTACGAACCTCGCTCTACCAGGCGAGCTATCGGACTGGGATAGCGCACGAGCAGAACGCCAAGCGGAACTGCCAACACGAGCAGGACCGTGGCGGCCACAACGGACACGCCCACCGAGTTAGTGAGCGGCTCGACCACGGCGCCAAGTTCCTCGCCGGCGGCGACGCCGCGGAGCAGCCAGTAGAGCAGCACGGCGCCCGGGCCAACGGTGGTGACGAACGCGACGGCACTGAGTCCGATGAACGCAGGCCAGCGCCAGCGACGCAAGGGAAGCGCTCGAAACTCCCGGGTCGAGCCGGGCCCGAGCGGGTGATAGCGCGAGCGACCACGCGTGCGGGCTTCAAGGGCCACTATGGCGATGGCGGTGACTACCAGCACCAGTGAGAGCGCGGCCGCGGCCGCGCGGTCAAAGGCGGACTCGTATTGCACGAAGATTGCGGCCGTGAATGTCTCGTAGCGAAGGAGGGAGACCGCGCCAAAGTCGGAGAGTGTGTACAGCGCGCATAACAGCGCACCCGCGGCGATGGCCGGTCGAAGGGTCGGCAGGGTGATGGTGGCGAAGGTCCGCCACGCGCCGCGACCAAGGGATCGGCTCACTTCCTCCAGCGCGGGGTCAAGGCGGCGGAACGCCGCCGCCGTTGGCAAGAGCACGTAGGGGTACGTGAGCAGCGTCAAGGCCAGCAGGGCGCCTGGAAAGCCGTAGATGGAGGGAAGCTCGGATACTCCGATCGTCGCGCCCAGCGCCTGCTGCACGAGGCCGCGCGGTCCGAGGGCGGTGCCGGCCACCAGCGCGTAGACGAAGCTGGGAACGACGAGCGGCAGGGCCATCACCACCATCCACCAGCGGCGGCCGGGCAGGTCCGTGCGCGTGAGCAGCCAGGCAATGGGCACGGCCAGCGTGATTGCCGATAGGGTGACCGCAACGACGAGGAGCAGGCTGCGCCCGGCGACGGCAAGGATGCGGGGCCGTGCGAGTAACTGCCAGGTCTCGGTCCCCGCGTCGAAGGACCGGATCCCCAGGTAGATCACCGGCAACACGAGGAGCGCGGTGACCGCCACGGCCAGGAGCGTCAGCCCAACCGGCGGGGACCGGCGGGCAGTGAACGACCCGGGGAACGTCTCGACGGCGGGGACCGAGGCCATGGGGCGCTGAGTCAGGGAAGGATTTCGAGCCGCCGCAAGAGCGCCTGCGTTCCCTGCAGATCGGTCAGGTCCACGGGCGCCAGATCCGGCCGGCGGATCGTGTCCAGCGGCGTTACTCCCGGATGCGCCTTGATGGTCGGGACCATCGGATACTCGAACGTCTGGGAAACGAAATAGCTCTGTCCCACATCGGAGAGCAGGAAGCGAATGAGCGCCTGCGCCGGTTCGGGGTTGGCGGCCGAGGCCAGCACGCCGGCGCCGGAGACCATGATAAGAGCTCCGGGTCCGCCGCCGCGCACGTGATAATTGCGAGCCTTGAAGGACTCGCCGTGCTCGGAGAGGAAGCGGTGCAGGTAGTAGTGGTTGACGAAGCCGACGTGGATTTCGCCGGCTGCGGCCGCCGCAACCTGCGGGGTGTTCTTGGGGTAGTCGATCGGCTCGTTGGCCTTGATGCCCTGGACCCATTCGGCGGCGCGGGGTTCACCCCAGGCGGCGCGCATGCCAGTGACCATGGCCTGGAACGATCCGTTGATGGGCGCCCAGCCGATGCGGCCCTTCCACGTGGGATCGGTGAAGCCGAACATGTCGTCGGGCAGGTCGTCCTCAGTGAACTTGTCGGTGTTGTAGACGACCGTGCGGGCGCGTCCGGTGATTCCTACCCAGCGGCCGTCCGGGTGTCGGCCCCATGCGGGGGCGCGCTCGAGGATGTCCTGGGTCAGCGGCGCCAGGAGTGGTTCCACTGCTCCGAGACCACCAGGGTCCTGCGCGTAGAACAGGTCGGCGGGGGAGTTGGCGCCTTCCTCGAGGAGCGTGGCCGCCAAGGCCGGGGTTCCGGCGTACTTGATCTGGACGTCGACACCCGAGATCTCTCCAAAATGGACGAGAACCGGAGCGACGAGTGACTCGCTACGGCCGGAGTAGACGGTAACGGTCTGCTGCTTGGAGGGCATTGCCTTCTCGACCGTGGCGACCCGGGACTCCCCGCAGGCGGCCAGCATCGCGCTGGCAGCTGCGCCGGCAGCGCCGACAACGCCCAGCCGCAGGAGGCGGCGACGGGTGAAAAGGCCGGTCGAGGGACCGACTCGCCGCGGGGCGGACCGGTCGTGAAGCATCTGCTAACTCTTGGTGTTAGTAGTGACTAATATTAGCCACTGCGAAGGCTAGGTATTAGCATATGCTAAGTCAAGAGAAAATCTTTGTAGCCGGCCGGGTGGCGGGACCGACGATTGGCCGGGAGGCGAGGGGTCGGCGCCGAGCGCCTCGACGCATTCAATTGGCGGAGAGGGTGGGATTCGAACCCACGTGGGGTTGCCCCCTACACGCTTTCCAGGCGTGCGCCCTAAGCCTCTAGGCGACCTCTCCCGTGGGCCGATGCTAGCAACCGCGGGCCACGTGGCGGCTCGCGGACGGAGCGCCGGTTGCGAGCGGCCGATACCGCAAGGCGGAGAGGGTGGGATTCGAACCCACGTGGCGCTCATCACGCCTACTCGTTTTCGAGACGAGCCCCTTAGGCCGCTCGGGCACCCCTCCACCGCAAGTTTACCGCCGAGCGGGCGCCCCGACGCTGCCCGTGGCACGTACCATAGCGTTGGGCGCATGAACCGCCGCCTGTGAGGAGCCAGCATGGAGTCGCAGCGGATCGTGACCGGTATTCGGGCCGAGCAATTCATCCATACGGACCCGGACGTGGCGTGGCGGGCCTGGACCGACGGCTCGGAGCTTGTTCGCTGGTTCCCGGGTGTGACCGAGGCCCGCACGGTGGGGGACGGAACGCTTGGGCTGGGGACGCGAGTGGCCGTGGACGGCGCGGCCAAAGCCGAAATCGAGATCGTGGAGTTCGATAACGAGCACCGTGCGTTCACGTACCGCCTGCCAACGCGCTACGCGGAATTCCGCCCGCACAGGGCGAGCGTACAGATCAAGCACTCCCTGACCGGCAGCGAGGTGGACTGGGTGCTGAGGCTCGACGACCCGGGCCGTAGCTTCCTTGGGTTTGGCGGCAAGGCGTCGCGGGACGCCCATCTGGTTATGACGGTGGCACTGGAGAAGCTCAAGGAAATGCTGGAGTCCGAGGCCTACAGCACGCCGGACTTCGAGACGGATTCGCGGACGGCGCGCTGGGACGAGGGCGCCTAGCGACGCGGAGCGGCTTGGGCCGAGACTGTTGAGTCAGCGCCGTTTGTCTCGCGGTGGGGCGCGTGTGGCCGATGTGGACCCGGATTTGTTCCTATCTGCCGTTTGTCCCGTGACGAGCGGTGAGCAGGCGCAACGGCTCGACTAAAGAAGTCGGCGGCGCGGTCGGCGTAGTCCTCGGGGTCGACATGGGCCGCAACGACGTGGCCGATGTCGGGCTCAAGCCAGAGTTCCTTGGGATCGCCGGCGCGCTCATACATGCGTTGGGCGTCGGAGGCGGCAACGAGGGGATCTTCCAGCCCGTGGGCCAAGCAGACGGCGCGGGGCGCGATGCGGTCGATGGCGTGTTCGACGGAGAAATCCTTGACCCGTTCGCCGGTTATACGTTCCGCAACCCATACCACCGCGCGCCTGAACGGACGCGCGGGCAGTCCGGTGTAGGCGGCGAAGCCCTGGTCGATGGCCGACTCCAGCGAGATGGGAGCGGCGTCACTGAATACCGCCCGAATCTCGGGATGCCGGGCGGCGGCCGCCAGGGCGACAGTTCCCCCAAGCGAGTCGGCCAGGGCGACGATGGGCGCGGCGCCGAATTCAGGTTGGTGCAGGCAGAGGTCAACGGCAGCCGCGAGGTCTTCAACTTCGCGGACGCCGCAAGTGCTGGTGTCGCCCGCGGATTCGCCGCAGCCCCGAAAGTCGAAGAGCATGACGGAGAAGCGCCGCTTCCACAGGCGGTAGGCGCGGTTGGCCATGACGGTGTGATTCACGGCGAGCCCGTGGACCAGGATGACCGTGGCAATGGGGCTGTCGTGCGGCCTGATCCAGCCCGTAAGGCGTGTCCCGTCGGCTGACTTGAAATGCACGCGCGCCAAATCGAGCGGCGGCGGATCCCAGTCGGTTGGGCGCCAGTCGCGATTTGGATGAACGATGCGCCAGGCGGTGCGCAGAACGATAAACGCATACAGCGCGGCGGCCACGCCGAGAACGAGCAGGACGCTCCGGGTCATGCCGCGGCCGCGAGATTTCGGACATGGGCCGCGGCGGCCTCCACGCCCTGGCCCGGCGGGCTGGCCTGCACGATATCTATGAGGGCGCTGGCGACAATGGCGCCCTCGGCGCGCCCGCGCAGCGAGCGCAGGTGTTCGGGTGTTGAGATGCCGAAGCCAACGACGCGCGGGATGTTGGTTGCCCGGCCCACGCGCGCCAGGTAGGCCGGAAGAGTGGCCGAAAGTTCAGCGCGGCTGCCGGTGACGCCGGTGACGCTTACGCAATAGATGAAACCACGGGCGCCGGCGCCGATGGCGGCCAGGCGGTCGGTGGGCGTGGTGGGGGCGGCAAATCTGATGAGATGAAGTCCGTGCTCTTCACCGGCGGCTTCTATGTCGGCGGCGTGTTCGGGCAGCACATCGGGAATGATGAGTCCGTCAGCGCCGGCCGTTGCAGCCTCGCGAGCCAGGGTGGAGAAGCCGAATTGCATGAACGGGTTGGCGTAGCCCATGAGGGCCAAGGGGACTTTGGTGTGCTGGCGCACTCGCTCAATGAGCGTGAGCGCGTCGGTCAGGCGCACGCCGCCGTCCAAGGCAATTTGAGATGCCGCTTGCACGGTTGGACCGTCGGCGATGGGGTCGCTGAACGGCATGCCGATTTCGAGCATGTCGGCTCCGGCGGCCACATACGCCAAGGCCAGTTCGATGGCGGTGTCGCGCGTTGGGTAGCCCACGGTTACGTAGGGGGCCAGGACCAGTCGCGATTCGGTTGCCGCCGATACAAAGGTCGTGTCGATGCGGTTCATCCGCGGGTTCCGAGTTCAGCGGCGATGGTCTCCATGTCCTTGTCACCGCGGCCGGAGAGGTTGATCAGGATGGTCTGGCTTGGGTCCGCCTTCGGCGCCAGCCGGAAGGCGTGGGCCAGGGCGTGGGCGCTTTCCAAGGCTGAAATCAGCCCCTCGGTGCGCGCGAGCAGGCTGAGGGCGTCCAGGGCCTGGGCGTCGGTGACGGAGACGTAGCTGGCCCGTCCGATCTGCTGGAGGTAGGCGTGTTCCGGTCCTACGCCGGGGTAATCGAGGCCGGCAGCGATGCTGTGCGTGCCGAGCACCTGCCCGTCGTCGTCCTGGAGCAAGAGGCTTCTGGCGCCGTGCAGGATTCCGGGCACGCCGTGCTCGAGGGTGGCGGCGTGATGGCCGGGTTTCAGGCCGCGGCCGCCGGCTTCGACGCCGATCAACGCCACGTCAGGGTCCTTGATAAACGCGTCGAAGATGCCGATGGCGTTGCTGCCGCCGTTGACACAGGCGACGACGGTGTTGGGCAATCCGCCGCACAGCTCCTGAATCTGGGCGCGGGCCTCGCGACCAATCACTCGCTGGAACTCGCGCACGATCTTGGGATAGGGGTGCGGGCCGGTGGCGGATCCAAACAGGTAGAAGGTGGTTTCCACGTTGGTGACCCAGTCGCGCAGCGCCTCGTTGATTGCGTCCTTGAGGGTGCGCGTGCCGGAGGTCACCGGCACGACTTCCGCGCCAAGGGTGCGCATGCGGGCAACGTTCAGCGCCTGGCGATGCACGTCTTCGTCGCCCATGTAGACGACACAATCGAGCCCGAGCATGGCGCAGACGGTGGCCGAGGCCACGCCGTGCTGACCAGCGCCGGTTTCGGCGATTACGCGGCGCTTGCCGCTGACGCGCGCCAGCAAGCCCTGCCCCAGCGCGTTGTTGATCTTGTGGGCGCCGGTGTGCGCCAGGTCCTCGCGTTTGAGGTATAGCTGAGCGCCGCCAAATTCCCGGCTGAGCCTGGCGGCGTGATAGGTGGGTGTGGGGCGTCCGGCGTAGTAGCGGAGGAGATGCTGGAGTTCGTCCACGAAGGCGCTGTCGCGATGGTGGCGCTGGAACGAGGCTTCGAGTTCGTCAAGTGCGGCAACCAGGGTTTCGGGCACATAGCGCCCGCCGAAGGGTCCGTAGAAGCCGAGTTCATCGGGCAGCGCGTGCGTCTCAAGCATTGGCTGGTTGAGGTTCGGCGAGGTCTGACGGAATCCGCTTGATCAGCCGCTCCCCCAGTACCGTTACGGTTCCGGGTTCCTGCGTGCTAAGGAATACCAGCTCGAACAAGGCGGTAACCCGCCCCTGTCTGAGGACCAGGTAATAGATGTGCGGGTCTCCGGGGCCAAGCTCGCGTTCCGCCGGCTCGACCATGGGATCGATGCGAACCTCGATCAGTCGGTTCTCGTCAGCCAGCGAAAACTGGTCGGACGTGCGCGACGTTGGTTCGAGGTCGGGGTAGAACTGGCGAAAGAAGCCGAGTGCCGCGATGGCAAACGTTGGGGCGGCGCTGTCCGCCAATTCCCGGAACATTCTGGTCGCGCCTTGTTGGTTGGCATGGACGAACAGGCGCTGCACGAGCTGAACCGGACGGCCAGCCGCGGTGCCGGACGTGGGCTGTCGGCTGCTGCCAGTGACGTAGAAGCTGATGAGGCCCGACTCCGCCATGAGCTGCTCTGCCAGGAATTCGCTGGGGTCGTTGGCTTCGTCGATGGTCTCGAGCCCGGGATCGACCTCGGTTGCCGGGATAGCCAGCGACTCTGCGGTGTCGTTGGCGGTGATGGCCGCGACATCGACCTCGGGAAGTTGGGTCGGCGCCGCGGTGGGCGTCGACTGGCCGGCCGCGCCGGTGGACGTGGGTTCGGCACCGGGGGTGGCCGACGATGGCCCGGATCCCGCGGGTGTGGGGATCGTCGAGCGCGTAGGCGCCGAGGTTGGCGTTCCCGTCAGCGCCGCGGCCGGCTGTGGAAGGTCGACGGTCCGCTCCGGCTGCACGGCGCTTTCGGGCGGATTCAGCAGGATGTCGTTCTGGCCTTCGGAAAACAGAAAATTGATGCGCGTAATTGACTGCACCGGGCGCTCGCCGTTTTCGAGTTCCAGCCCGTGAGTGCACGCGGCGAGGGCGATCAGCGCGAGGCTCAGGGCGGCGAGGCGGAGGCGGCTCATGAAGTGGTGGCCGTCGCAAAGGCCTGGCGGGCGTTGCGAATGAACTGTTCGATCTTGCCATGGTCCTTGCGCTGGTCGGTCTCCACGCCGCTGCTGACATCCACGCCGTAGGGCCGCGCGGCGGCGATGGCTGCGCCCACGTTGGCCGGCGACAACCCGCCACCGAGCAAGAGGCGATAGTCGTGGGCCGTGTCGCGGGCCACGGAGTAGTCCCAACTCGTTCCGGTCCCGCCGGCGCGGCCTTCCACCGCGGCGTCCAGATGGAACAGCGAGACCGAGAACCTTGGAAACTCGTCACGGTCTTCGGGTAGACGCAGGACCCTGACGGCGCGTTGGCCAAACGCCCGGCAGTAGGAGGGCGTTTCGGCCCCGGCAAACTGCACGCGGTCGAGGCGGCAGGCGTCAATGGCTTCGCGGACCTCAGCCTGGAGCGCATCGACGAATACGCCGACGCGCTCCACGCGCGGCGGCGCGGCGTCGAAGATGGCTTGTGCCTGGGTCAGCGTTCGGCGGCGGCGCGCCGGCGCGAAGATCACGCCAAGCATGTCGGCGCCGACAGCCACGGCGACATGAGCGTCGGCCGGTTCCAACAGGCCGCAGATTTTGACAAGCATGAGGCGGCTACTCGCCAGCCTCGACCAACATGCGGAGCTGTTCCACGGGGTCGTCGGCCTTCATGATCGACTCGCCAACCAGCACGCCGCTGACTCCGGCGCGGGCCAACCGCTTCACGTCATGGGCGGTGTGCACGCCGCTCTCGCTCACAATGGTGATTTCTTCGGGGATCAGTCTGCAGAGCTCCTCGGTCACGGCCAGATCTGTTGTGAACTCGCGCAGATTTCGATTGTTGACGCCAATGATGCGGGCGCCGGCGAGCAGTGCTTCGTCAAGCTCAGCTTCGGTGTGGATTTCCACCAAGGCCTCCATCCCCAGACGTCGAACAAGCCCGATCCGCGCCTGAAGGTCCTGGTCGAGCGTGAGACCAGTGATGAGCAGCACGGCGTCGGCC
The DNA here is from genome assembly GCA_047516685.1 of Chloroflexota bacterium. Classification (GTDB taxonomy): domain Bacteria; phylum Chloroflexota; class UBA11872; order UBA11872; family UBA11872; genus UBA11872. The sequence continues at coordinate 8,385 of JAKZUJ010000172.1, forward strand.
CCGTAAGCGGCGGCCTCAAAGATCTGATAGTCGCTGATGACAAAGTCTTTCTGTAGCACGGGCAGATCTGTGGCTGCGCGAGCGGCCATCAAGTCGGCATGCGACCCGCCGAAGAACGGTTCGTCGGTGAGCACGGAGATCGCGATGGCGCCGCCGGCCGCATAGCGGGCTACCCAGGCGGCTGGATCAACGTCGTCGGCAAAGACGCCGGCGGAGGGTGAACGGCGCTTGATCTCGGCGATTACCCCTACGCCCTCCTGGTCCAAGGCGTGCCAGAGCGAACGCTTGGGGGCGCGGTGGGCGAGACGCGTCTCCAGGTCGGCGAGCTGGGCGCGCTCCGCACGGGCCGCCACATCAATGCGCTTTCGGGCGACAATCTCGTCGAGAATCACGCGCTACGCTCCGCCGCTCCTGTTCGATACCTCGACCAGGGTGTCCAGGCAGTTTAGAGCCGCGCCGCTGTCAATCGCGTCCGATGCCCGCGCGACGCCGTCACGCCAGTCACTGGCTATTCCCGCCGCAACCAGCGCGCCTGACGCGTTGGCCAGGACGACGTCGCGACGGGGGCCGGTGCGGTCGCCGGCCAATAGCGCACGGGTGCGGCTGGCCACGGCCGCCGCATCGTGAAGTTCAAGCTCCGCGGGGTCGACAACGGGTAGTCCGAAGTCGGCCGGCGTCAGTTGATAGGCGGACACGGCGCCGTTGTTGACGTCTAGCACCTGGGTTGGGCCGGTCAGCGAGATTTCATCCACCCCACTGTGCCCGTGCACCACGAGCGCGCGGCCGATGCCCAGCAATCGCAGGGCTTCCGCGATCGTTGGGGCAAGCGCCGGATCACCCACGCCCAGGAGTCGGCGTTGTGCGCCGGCGGGATTGGTGAGCGGACCGAGGATGTTGAAGACGGTGCGGATACCGATTTCGCGGCGCAGGGGCGCGACATAGCGCATGGCGGGATGGAAGGCCTGCGCGAACATGAAGGCCACGCGGGCTTCGCCGAGCGCCTGCGCCACCAAGTCGGGCCCAGCCATGAGGTTGACGCCGAGCGACTCCACGACATCGCTGCTGCCGACCGGGCGGGTGACGCCGCGGTTGCCGTGCTTGGCCACGACGGCGCCGGCGCCAGCGGCCACGATAGCCGCGGCGGTGGATACCCCAACCCAGCGGGTGCGACCGCCGCCGGTTCCGCAGGTGTCGACGAGCGAGGCGCTGTCCACATCCACACGGAGCGCGAAGCGGGTCATGCTGGCGGCGAACCCGGCGATCTCGGCAGCGGTTTCGCCCTTGAAGCGCAGGGCAGTGACGAGCGCGCCGAACTGGGCCGGGGTCATCTGGTCTTCGAGAATCGAATCCATCAGCGCGGCGGCGGTGGCGCTGTCGAGATCGTCGCCGTCGACGACGGTTCGAATGGCGTCGGTAATCATGCGGCCACCGGTACTTTGGCCAGCATGAGGAAGTTGCGCAGTAGCGCAGGACCAGCAGCCGTCAAGATGGATTCCGGATGGAACTGCACGCCGTAGATGGGGTGCGTACGATGCTGCAAGCCCATGATAAGCCCGTCGGGGCTTTGGGCTGTAACTTCCAGTTCATTCGGCAGGTCGTCGCGCGCCACGATCAACGAGTGGTAGCGGGTGGCGTCGAAGGGATTGGGGAGATCGGCGAAGAGGCGGCGTCCGTCGTGGGAGATCGGCGAGGTTTTCCCGTGCATCAGGACGGGCGCCCGGACGACGCTTCCTCCGAATGCCGCGCCGATGGACTGGTGGCCGAGGCAGACGCCGAGGGTCGGGACAGTCGGACCGAGGGTGCGGATGAGGTCCACCGAGATTCCGGCCTCGTGGGGTGTGCACGGGCCGGGTGAGATGACGATAGCGTCGGGCGACATGTCCACGACCTCGTCAACCGTGACCGCGTCGTTCCGGTAGACCGTGACGTCCGGCTGCAGAACTTGCAGGTACTGAACCAGGTTGTAGGTGAACGAGTCGTAGTTATCCAACACGAGCAGCACGAGCCGCCTCCTCCGCGAGTTCGATGGCCTGCAGCACGGCGCGAGCCTTGTTGACGCATTCCTGGTACTCGGTCGCGGGAACCGAATCCGCCACGATGCCCGCGCCCGCCTGGACGTGCGCGCGTCCGTTATGGGCGACCAGCGTGCGGATGGTGATGGCGGTGTCGAGGTCGCCCGAGTGGCTGATGTAGCCGACGGCGCCGCCATAGGGTCCGCGGCGGACGCCCTCCAGCTCGGCGATGATCTCCATGGCGCGAATCTTGGGCGCGCCGCTGAGCGTTCCGGCCGGAAAGCAGGCGCGGAGCGCATCGACGCCGCGGTAGCGCGGATTGAGCTGTCCGCTCACGTCGCTGACGATGTGCATGACGTGGGAAAACCGCTCGACGATCATCAAGTCGTCGACGCTCACGGTGCCCGGCTGGGCGACGCGACCGATGTCGTTGCGGCCCAAGTCCACAAGCATGACGTGCTCGGCAACCTCTTTGGGGTCAGCTAGCAGGTCGCGCTCCAGCGCCGATTCCTCCTGCGGAGTGGATCCGCGGGGCCGGCTGCCGGCGATCGGGCGAGTTCGGACACGCCCTTTCACCGCCTGTAAGAGCATCTCAGGCGAGGCTCCGGCCAACTGCAGGTCGCCGCAGTCGAGATAGAACATGTAGGGCGAGGGATTCACGCGGCGCAGATGTCGGTATACCTGAAACGGATGAACGCTGAGCGGGCGGCTGAAGCGGACGGAGGGGACGACCTGGATGATGTCGCCGGCGGCGACGTATTCCTTGGCTCGTCGAACGCAGTCCTCGAATTCAGGTTGCGTCATGCTCTGGGTGTGGTCCGCGCCGTTTGGTTCGGGGGCCGGCGGCTGCGCGGGCGGCGGGCGGCTGAGTTGCTGTTCGAGTCGTGCGAGGCGCTCCTGGGCGGCGGCCAGGGATCCTTCAGCGTTGGTTCCCGGATGCGCCAAGGTGACCAGCCGCAAGACCTGCCTGACGTGGTCGAATACGACGAGATCGTCGCAGTACATGAAGACGGCGTCCGGCACGCCAAGCGTGTCCCGCTCGGGCACCGGCAGGCGCTCGAAGTTGGCTGCGGCGTCGTAGCTGAGGTAGCCGACGGCACCGCCTTGAAAGGGTGGCAGGCCGGGATGCGTGGCAATGGGAAATGGGTGCTGGAGTCCGGTAATGAACTCCAGCGGGTCGCTGTAGGTATGGGCCGTTGGGCTGTCGGCGCCTTCAGCCACGGTGGCGTGGCCGTCGCGTAATCGGGCGACGATGCGCGGGGAGCCGCCGACAAAGGAATAGCGGCCGACGGCCTCGCCGCGCTCCACGCTTTCCAGGAGGAATGAGGGGCCGTTGCCGCGCAGCTTGAGGTAGGCGGCGACCGGCGTCTCGAGATCCGCTGGAAGGTCACGGAAGACAGGGACGCCATGCCCGGTTCGCAGTTGCTCGAGCGTCCAGGCGCGCGTGTCCGTGCGGGATGGCGCAGTGGACAGCATGTGGCCCCTCCTTCCGGCGGCTTAACGCGAAAAACCTCTCACCAAAGGGGGCGAGAGGTTTGTGGCCTTCGCGGTGCCACCCCTAATTCAAGCGCCGAGGGCGCTTCTCACAGGTACGGAGCCAAATACTCGATACCTTGCCCGGATAACGGCGGGCTTCCGTCGGAGCCTACTGGGCGGTGCCGTTCGGTCCGCGGCTCACGGGGCCACTCGGCGCAGTTCCCACGACCGGGCTTTCAGCACGGGGCCCGGCTCTCTGACGTGGAACGTTGCGCGTACTCGTCCCGATCAACGCCTTTCCGAGGCAAAGCGTAGGCGCGAACCGTTTGCCAGTCAACGGTCTTTTGGACATTCCGAGCCCGCCGGAACCGGCCGTCCGGGCAACGTGACTGATCTCAGGCTCCGCGAGCTTCCGCAATCAGGTCCCGAATTGAGGCTGTGTGCGCGCGCAGCATGGCGGTGGGGTCGTCGGCGCCGTCCGGGTCGCGGCCTTCCCATTCGGTGGAGAGGTAGCCGTCGAAGTTGGACTGCACCAGTCGGTTCACCATGGCGGCCAGTGGAAGGTCGCCGTCGCCTGGTCCAACGGACTCCCAGCCGTCGCGGCCGCCGCCGGTGAGCTTCATGTCCTTGAAGTGGGCGTGGATGACGTCGCGGTGAATGAGGTTCCAGGTCTGCTCAACCGTCTCGCCGTTGCGGACGGGGTGGGCGAAATCCCAGACGACGCCGATGCCGGTGTGGTCCGCCAAGTCGAGAACACGCCGAACGCGCTGGCCGGTTGCAAAGGCGTCGTGGGTTTCGAGGGCGATGCGGATGCCGTAGACGTCGGCGGCCATGGCGACCTGGCGCAGAGCCTCGGCGACCCAGCCGTTGACTTCGTCGTCGGCAGGGCCCGGGTCGTAACTGCCGCCAAAGACGCGCACGATAGGGGCGTCCCAGGCGTCGGCCAGCTCGACGAATGCCACGGCGTGTTCCACCGCCCGGCGCCGATCATCGGCGGACGGGAGGGCGAATCGGCAGCCGCTGCCGACGACACAGATTTCAAGGCCGGCATCGACGATCGAGTCGAAAATGGCGGTGCGGCGATCCTCGGGCATTGCGGGGTCGATGGGTTGGCCATCCAAGTTCCGAAGTTCCAGGCCGTCGCAGCCCGTCTCGGTCGCGACGGCGATGTGTCGCTCAAGCGACCAGGCGGGTGCGGAGTAGGTGGTGTAGGAAACGCGCATTGGCCCTATCCCGTGCGGTCATCGCCTGGGATTATGCCGCGTACCTGTCGCCGGCGAGCGTGTGCCATAGTCACCGGCGGACGAATGGCGGTGGGCCATCGATTCGCGCCCAGCCGGCTACTGACTGGGGGACTGACTTGCAGCAAGCTTCTGACGCGCCCGCACATTGGGCTTCGATCAGCGTTTTCTTTCCGTGCCACAACGAGGAAGAAAACGTCGAGCACATCATCAGCAACGCGCTGGAGCATCTGCCGGCGATAGCGGACGACTTCGAGATTCTGATCGTCAATGACGGGTCGACCGATGACACGGCGGCGCGTGCCGGGGCGATCGCGGAGAACGACTCGCGCGTTCGCGTGGTGTCGCATCCGACCAACCTTGGGTACGGACGAGCGCTGCGGACGGGGTTTGAGTCCGCGCAGGGCGACCTTATCTTCTGCGCCGACGGTGACGGCCAGTTTTCGCTGGCCGACCTGCCGCCGCTGGTGGATGCGCTGAACGACCACGGATTCGCCCTGGGGTATCGCATCAACCGAGCGGATCCGTTCTATCGTCGTCTGAACGCTTGGCTGTGGGGTCTGTCGGTGCGTTTTCTGCTTGGTTTTCGCGTGAAGGACCTCGACTGTGGATTCAAGCTATATCGGCGAGAGGCCGTGCCTGTCGAGGACTTCATTTCAGGTCGCGGCGCGGCGATCTCGGCGGAGTTGATCGCGCGCGCCTTGCGGGGCGGTCACAGCTTCACGCAGGTGGGCGTCACGCACTATCCGCGCCAGGCGGGAACGCAATCCGGGAACAGTCCGCGCGTGATTCTGAACTCTTTTCTTGACATAATCCAGCTATGGCGAGGTCTCAGATCAAGCTGAGCGTGATCGTTCCCGCGTTCAACGAGGCGGAGACGATAGCGCTGGTGCTGGCTCGGGTGTCCGCCCTGGATCTCGACACGGAGATCATCGTGGTGGATGACAGTTCCACGGACCGGACGTTGGATGCAATAACGCAAGCCGACGTGCCGGGCGTGCGGGTGGTTCGCCATCCAGTAAACCAAGGGAAAGGCGCCGCGGTGCGTACTGGGCTGGCCGAGGCCAGCGGCGACGTGATTGTCATTCAGGACGCGGACCTCGAGTACCACCCGAACGATTTCATTCCGATGTTCAAGCTCATCGAGGCGGGTGAGGCACGGGTGGTGTACGGATACCGCGACTTCAGCAGCCAGCGCTTCCTTCTGCGCGCGGGAAATCAGTTGCTGACCCTCTTTACGAACGTGCTGTATGGCGTCGCAATTCGGGATATGGAGACCTGCTACAAAATGTGGCGGCGCGAGGTGCTGGAGGACGCGCGGCTTACTGCCGACTCCTTCGATCTGGAAGTAGAACTTACGGCCGCGTTCGTCTCACGCGGCGAGCGCATCGCACAGGTGCCAATCAGCTACCAGGCTCGTGAAGAGAAGAAGAAGCTGCGCTGGTGGGTGGATGGCCCGGAGGCCGCGATCAAGCTGGTTCGCTATCGCTTTTTTCGCTAGGTCCGTCGTCATCGGCGGACAGCGACGCGTCCGTCGCATCCACGGGCGCCTGGTCAGACGCGGGCTCTTCCGAGGATCGGTAGGGGAGCGCGTCTTCGGGAAGTTCGATGCTGGGGGCAGCCGGCGCCTCGGGAGCGGCGGCGGGCAGTTGGGGCGGCCGCGAGTCCCAGGGGCGTGAGTCCGCGGGGACGTTCTGATGGACGAACTGGCCGCAGTACTGGCAGAAGACGTAGTCATTCAGGACAAGCCGGAAGCAGCGCGGGCAGTGCGGATCCACCCCGGCGAGAGGGTTGGCGCTCATCGGGCCGTTACCGCCGCGATGGTTCCGCCGCCCAGCACCTCGTCGCCCGCGTAGAACACGGCGGACTGTCCAGGCGCCGGAGCCCATGTCGGCTCCTGGAAGTGCACGGTGACGCCGCTCGAGGCGATTACCAGCGTTGCGTCGGCCAGCGGCATTTGGTAGCGCGTGCGGACACCAACCCGGCAGGGCGCCGAAGGCGGCGCGCTGGCCACCCAGTTCACGTTGTGAACGTCGATCTGGCGGGCGGTGGCCTCCTGGTGCGTGCCCACGGTTACGTTGTTGGCGACCGGGTCGAGATTCACGACATAACGGCGCTCGGCGCCTCCGCCAAGGTTGAGTCCGCGGCGCTGGCCGGGGGTCAAGGCTTCAAGGCCGTCGTGGCGACCGACGACGCGTCCCGAGGTGTCAACGATCTCACCGGCGCCGGTGGTTCCATGGGCGCGCACGTAGCTGGCGTGGTCGTTGTCCGGGACAAAGCAGATCTCCTGGCTCTCGGCCTTGTGAGCGACCGGCAGGCCAAATTCCTCGGCCAGCGCCCGAACCTCCTGCTTGTTCAGGTCGCCCAGTGGAAAGAGGGTTCGCGTCAGTTGGCGCTGCCCAAGCACGTGCAGCACGTACGACTGGTCTTTGTCCCGGTCCCTGGCGGTGAGGAGTCGAAGACGCGCGCCCGACTCGTGAGGCTGGATGCGCGCGTAGTGGCCGGTGGCGATGAAGGCGGCGCCCAGTTCGTCGGCCTTGGTCAGAAACGTGCCGAAGCGCACGGTGCGGTTGCACATGACGCAAGGGTTGGGCGTCTGGCCGCTCAGATAAGCCTTGACCCAGGGATCGATCACCGCTGACTCGAATTCGCGCCGATAGTCGATCACGTAGTGCGGTACGCCCAGAATGGCGCAGACGCGACGGGCGTCGTCAATGGTGTCGGGTGTGCAGCAGCCGTTGCCGGTGGACCGCGCCATCAGCTCGGCCGGCCACTGGTTGAATGTGACGCCGACGACGTCATAGCCGTCGCGCGCGAGCAGGGCGGCCGCCACGGAGCTATCGACTCCGCCGCTCATGGCCACCAGGACTCGGGATGACATGCCTGGATCACGGATTGGAATAGTCGCTGAGGCTAGCACCGAGGATCGGCTTGCAGCGTGGCGATTCCTGGCGAATGCCGGTGCGTGAGCATTTCGGGTGGGCTTGGAATCTGATGCCGATCGCGTTGAAGTCTCGCGTTGGATCGGGCGCGGCCAGATAATCTTGGGATCCGAGTTCGCACCGCGGAGTACCGGTCACGTGGTCGATCCTGATCTGCTCCGCTCGCTGGTCCAGCCGGCGCAGACAAAGCTGGTGCTGCTGGTGCTAGACGGATTGGGCGGCCTGCCGCGCGAGCCGGGCGGACCGACCGAATTGGAAGCCGCCGACACGCCACACCTGGACCAGGTGGCGGCGGAAGGACAGACCGGGCTTAGCCAGCCAGTTGGACTGGGTATCACGCCGGGAAGCGGTCCAGGGCACCTGGCGCTGTTCGGGTACGACCCCGTGGCTTCAAACATCGGGCGCGGGGCGCTGTCGGCGCTGGGGTTGGGCCTGAGGCTGGGCGCGGGCGACATTGCGGTCCGGCTGAACTTCTGCACGCTGGATGACCAGGGGCGTGTTGCCGACCGGCGGGCCGGGCGGATCGACACGAGCGTCAATCGTGCGCTGGTCGAGAAGCTGAATGAGATTGAGATCCCGGGGGTCGAACTCGAGTTCGCCACGGAGTCGCAGCACCGGGCGGTCCTGATTCTTCGTGGACCTGACCTGGACCCGGCGGTTCGTGAGACGGACCCGCAGGCGGTGGACGTTCCGCCGATTGAGCCTGAACCGCTGACCAGGTCGTCGGCGCGAACGAGCGAGGTGCTGCGCGCGGTCACGGCAGCGGTGCGGGACTGCATTGGGAACGAGTCGCCCGCGAACTTCGTGCTCATGCGCGGGTATGCCGGGCTTCCCTCGCTGGAGAGTCTGAACTCGCTCTACGGGCTGCATCCGGTGTGCCTGGCGACCTATCCCATGTACAAGGGACTGGCGCGCGTGGCGGGCATGGCGGTGGTCGATGGGTTGGACTCAGCAGACGAGGAGATGACCGCGCTGGCGGCGGTGTGGGACGAGCATGACTATTTCTTCGTGCATCACAAGGCGCCCGACGCGCGAGGCGAAGACGGCGACTTTGACGCGAAGGCGGCGGCGATCGAGGAGATGGACCGGCGGCTCCCGGCGCTGCTGGAGCTAGAGCCCGACGTGCTGGTCGTGACCGGGGATCATTCAACGCCGTCGCAGCTGCGGCAGCATTCGTGGCATCCGGTGCCGTGCCTCTTTTGGGGCGAAAGCGTTCTGCCGGACACCGTGGGGACCTTTGGCGAGCGGTCGTGCGCGCAGGGGTCGCTGGGGGTGTTCCCGGCGCAGTCGATCATGGCTTTGATGCTGGCGCACAGTGGGCGGCTGCAGAAGTTTGGGGCCTGAGGTGAGCGAGGCAGGGTCGGGCTTCCGGGCGATACCGTCGGTGGACATGGTGGCTCAGGCCATTGAGCGGCTGGCGCCCGACGTGCCTGCACCGGTGGCGATTCGGGCCGCGCGCGACGAGATCAAGCTGGTGCGACGGGCGGTGGCTCGCGGGCGACAGGGCTTGTCCCTTGACTCGATTGTGGAAGCCGGGGCACTGCGCGCGCGACTGCTGTTGGCCGATGCGCCGCGGTCGGTGATCAACGCCACGGGCGTGATCGTTCACACGAACCTGGGGCGCGCACCGTTGAGCGACCGGGCGCTGGCCGCGGTACAGGCGGCGGCCGGGGGGTATTCGGATTTGGAGTACGACTTGGCGGCCGGCCGGCGCGGGTCGCGTTCGAACCACATTTCGGACGTCGTGCGCGAAGTGACGGGGGCCGAGGCCGCATTGGTTCTCAACAACAACGCCGCGGCGGTTTTCCTGGCCCTGGAGGCGCATGCACGCGGTCGCGAGGTGCTGGTTGCCCGCGGGGAATCGATCGAAATCGGGGGCGGCTTTCGGATTCCGGACATCCTGCAGGCGAGTGGGGCGCGGCTGCGCGACGTGGGGACGACGAACCGCACGCGCGTAGGTGACTTCGCGAGTGCGGTTACCGAGCGGACGGCCGCGATCATGCGGGTACATCCCAGCAATTTCGCGCAGGTCGGGTTCACGGAGTCGCCCGACCCGGGCGAGCTTGCCAGCCTGGCGCGCGAGTGTGGGCTGTTGCTGATCAACGACCTGGGATCAGGGGCGCTGCTCGATACGTCGGCGTACGGTCTGGCGCGTGAACCGCTGATCGGGGAGGCACTTGCGGCGGGGGCCGATCTGGTGACGTTCTCGGGCGACAAGCTGCTGGGGGGTCCGCAGGCCGGGGTGATCGTGGGGGCCGCGGAAGTCGTGGAGCCGATTGCCCGGCGGCCGCTGGCGAGGGCGTTCCGTCCCGACAAGATGACTATTGCCGCCCTCCGGGCGACCCTGGGGCACTACCTACGGGATGAGGCCGTGGAAACGGTGCCGGTGTGGCAGATGATCGCGACGGGAGTTGACGAACTGCGGGAACGGGCGCAGCGCGTGACCAGGGGTGCGTCGGGCGTGCGGTTGGTGGAGTCCAGTGCGGCCGTGGGCGGCGGTGCGCTGCCGGGTCAAGTGCTTCCCAGCGTGGCTATCGAGCTTGCAAACCCGCCAGGCGGCGCGGATGCCCTGACACGGCGGCTGCGTTCGGCTTCGCGGCCGGTGATTGGACGCATTCACGCCGGCTGTCTGCGGTTGGACATGCGCACGGTTTTGTCCAGGGACGAAGCCGCGCTGCGCGAGACGCTGCAGGGGCTTTCGTCCCATTCGCAGGCATCGTGAGAAGGCGCGACGGGCTGAAGGCTAGAATCCCGGCGCCCGCGCACGAGGACCGCGCAGATGGCCGATCTGACAACCGCTGACGAAGACGCCGCGTATCGTCGCGCCACGGAACGAGTGCGGGCGCGGATTGGCTTGGTGGCCCACGTTGGGGTCTATATAGCCATCGGCTTGCTGCTGCTGGTTTTGAATCTGGTCACGACGCCAGAGAGTTTGTGGTTCTACTGGCCGATGCTTTTCTGGTTGATCGCGCTGGGGGCACACGTAGTGGTGCTGTTCGGTCCGGGGATGCGTGCGGTGGAACGCTGGCGTGACCGTGAATTCGAGCGCGAGATTGTCCGTGAGGCGGAGCGGCGGGCGACGGGCGGCGACGACTCCGGGACGACCGCGTGACGCCCGTCCGCCGGTACGGGACACGGGGCTGGCAGCGCCTGAAGGAGATCTACCCGGCCCGCACCCGTCCAAACGAAATGCTGGGGATTTACGGCGAGCACGCGACGGTGGTGGAAGCGGAGAACGTTTTCAGCGGCATTCCGAAGCCCGAACGTGTTCAGGAGTTGGTCAAGCAGTCGCCCGACGGGTTCAAGTTCGACGTGATGGCGTTTGGCGGGCTGACGCTCTACCAGCGGCGTCCAGGCGCCGATCCGAATCCCAAAGTGTCGTGGACGAAGATTTCGGTCGAGCCGCCATCCGTGTTATTCGAGGATCTGCGGGAGTCGCTTGAACCGCTGCGGACAGCGGGCCGGCTTGGCGCGGTGATCTTGCAGTTCCCGCCGTGGTTCGAAGCGGGCGCCGCCGGTCGGGAGTACCTGGGTCGAGTCCGCGAAGAGCTGCCCGAGCTGCCGCTGGCCGCCGAGTTTCGACATCCGACCTGGCAGGTTCCGGTGAATTACGACGCCACGCTGGAAGCGCTGATCGAGCTTGAAATCGGCACGGTTGTGGCCGACCTGCCTTCCGATTCGGACGACTGGTACCCGCCGTTCGACACAACAACCGTGGACGACCTGGCAATCGTTCGCCTGCATGGGCAGAACGGGGACGGCTGGGCGCGGACGCTGCAATCGCCGGCGGAGGCAGTGACCTACACCTACGGGGAGAGCGGCCTGGCCGCGTGGGTGGCGCGCATTCGCGCACTGAGTCTGGAAGCGGCAGAGGTTCACGTCCTGGTGGGTACGGCGCCGCCCGATGTCGCGCTGGCCAGCGCAAAGGCGCTGGCGGAGGCGGTGGACGCCGCTGATGAGGCCGAGGCTCGCTGGGGCTATGTGCCCTAGCGCCCGACCGCGCGAGGGTGCACTCGGTTGACTGCGCCGGCGCGCGGCCTGCCGCCCGTGCTGTGCCTGGTGGAACTTGACGCGGGAGAGCTGAAGCGCCTGGAAACGGCGGCAGACGTTGAGTTACGACCGTGGACGGAGACGCTGGAGCTGGTAGATCCCGTTGACCTGGGCGCGGAGCTCAGTGCGAACGGCGTGCTGGGGATTTTCGTCGAGGCCGACTTCGTGTTGACCGAGACTTTCGAGGCGGCGCCGGAACTCAAGTTCGTGGGGATATGTCGCGGTGATGCGGGACACGTGGACATCGACGCGGCTACTCGCGCGGGCGTGGCGGTGACGCTGACGCCCGGTCGCAACGCCGAGGCCGTTGCAGAGTTGACGATCGGATTGATGCTGGCGCTGTTGCGCGACATTCCGGGATCGGCCGCGTACGTCCGGGAGCGCCGCTGGCAGGACCCGGTGGCGGCCTACTGCGAGCTGCGGGGCTACGAACTGGGGCGACAGGTCGTTGGAATCATCGGGCTGGGGCGGATTGGCCGTCAGACCGCGCGGTTGGCCAAGGCATTCGGGGCACGAGTGCTGGCAATGGATCCGGCGCTGAACGACGACCAGATCCGGGCCGCCGGGTGCGAGCCGGCCGAGTGGCCGGACCTGCTGGACGCATCCACGCTGCTGGCCGTGCATTGCCCGTCCCTGGATTCGACCCGGGGCATGATCGGCGCGAAGGCCCTCGCGCGGATGCCGCGAGGTGCGCGCCTGGTGGTGACGACTGGCGAGGGTGTCGTGCTGGAAGACGCAGTTGCCGATGCGTTGCATGCCGGACAGCTGGCGGGCGCGGCGTTCGACGTGTTCGACACGCATCCGATCCGTCCGGACAACCCGTTGCTGGACGCGCCGAATGCCCTGCTGCTGCCCCACATTGGGGGCGCGACGGACGCCACGGTGCAGCGCTATTCGGCCATGGTGGTAGATGACTTCCTGGCGTTTCTGGGTGGTGCGCGGCCGGCGCGGATATTGAATCCGGAGGTGCTGAGCCGCGATGCCTGAACGCGTGTACCTGGGCCTGGACATCGGGTCGTCGGGGATTCGAGCCGTGGCCATCACGCCGGAGGGCAGGCAGGCCGCGCGGGCGCGGCGTCCCCGAGCCGGTTCGCCCATGTCGCTCCTCGAGTTCGAGCGCGACCTCGATCTCGAGGGCATCTGGCGGGCGTGCGTGGACGTGCTTGGCGAAGTGAGCGCCGGCCGACAGGTTGCATCCATAGGGGTGGCGGCGTGCCGGCACAGCCTGGTTGTGTTGGACGGGCATGAAGACGTGCTGTTCGCGTCGGGCAACGACGACCTGCGGGCGTCGCTGGCGGGGGCAAGCCTGGAGCAGGAAGTAGACGTCTCGCTGCTCGCGGTGACCGGTCACACGCCTGCAATGATTCACTGGCCCGGCAAGTTGCGCTGGTTGGCGGAAGAACGCCCAGACGTCTGCGACTCGGCCGCGTGCGTCACCACGTTGGATGGCTGGGTGGCACGGCAACTCGGCGCCGATCCCGTGCTCAGCCTGGCTTCGGCCGTGGAGACTGGGGCCTGGGACCTGGAAGCGAGCGCCTGGGCAATTAATCTGATCCCCGCGTGGGCACAGTCGGTGCTTCCGGCCGTCGCGGGCGATCCGTCGCCGGTACGGGTGCGCGCGGACATGGGCGTGGACGAGGACTGCCTGGTTGGCGCTGGCTGGCCGGATTCCCATGCCGCCGAATTCGCGACGCGGGGCGTTTCATCGAAGGGCGACTGTGCGGCGGCCGGGTGGAGCACGACGATCCTGCGGCCTGTCGCGGCCCACCGTCCCAACGCGCAGGTGTGGCGCGGCGTGCGCATGGGCGGCGGCCTGGTGGCCGAGGCGAACGCCGGCGATGGGGGAAGCGGTTACGGGTGGCTGCGCGCTCACCATCCAGCCGGTGAAGTCACGATAGAAGCGGCTAGCGATCAGTCGGCCGCCGAGGTTGGCGTCTTCGCGCTTTCCGGTCTGCGGGTGATGGACTGGCAGGCGCCGGGCATGAGCGTGGCCGGCATGTTGAGCCCGTCGCCGTTCGTGCTGGGTGCGCCGACGGCCTCGATGTTGGGGACCGCCGTCCTGGAGGACGTCGCCTTCGCTATTCACGGCAATCGGTTGGCGCTGGATGCGGCGCAGCCGGCGGAAGGGCCAGTGCGCCTGACCGGCGGATATGCTCGCGCGCCGGCGGCCGGGCAAGTCCTGGCGAATGTCACGAATAGCGAGGTGTGCTCGTTCCCGGGTCTGTCCGCGCCGGCGTGGGGCGCGGCGCTGGCGGCAGCGGCGCGGGACTACGGAGGCATGCCGGGCGCCGCGGAAGCCCTGGCGCCCGTGGGCGTCCTGACCGAGCCCGACATGAAAAGCGCGCCGGCCTCTGTGGATCATTACGAGCGCTGGCTTGAAGTACGCGGGCGGCTGGAGACGTTTGTGCAGGAAGCTCTCTGAATGGAAGCGGCGGTCAAGGCGGCTGTGACCGCCGTTGCCCACGCCATGTACCGCGAGGGCCTGGTGGTCGGATCGGCGGGAAACGTAAGCGCCCGCGCGCGGGGCGAGAACGCCATGCACATCACGCCGACGCGGCTGAAGTACGAGGACCTTGGGCCGGAGCACATTGTGACGGTCACGTTCGAGGGCGATCCCATTGAGGGCGAGGGCCTGCCGTCATCGGAATCGCTGCTGCACGGCGCGATATACGCCGCGCGACCGGACGTGCAAGCGGTGGTGCATGCGCATCCGGTCCACGCGAGCGCGATGGCGGCGCGACGGGAGCCGATTCCCGCCTTCGTGGACGAGCAGGTGGTGTACCTGGGAGGCGCGGTGGCCGTGAGTCCCTACGCGCCCGCGGCGTCCGAGGCATTGGCCGAGAACGCGGTGGAAGCGCTAGGTCCACGCCGAGCGGTGTTGCTGGCGAACCATGGGACCGTTTCGGTGGGAACCGACCCCGAGGACGCCCTGGAAATGACGCGCCTGATGGAGCGCTTGGCCCGGATCTGGCTGCTGGCGTCGGCACGGCCGGGCGCTCACGAGCTTCCGCGTGACATCGTTGAAGCGGAGATCGAGCTCTATCAACTGATGCAGGGCGAAGGGCGCATGTGATGCCGCTGAAAGTACCGGGGTTCCTGCTGCGTCGGCTGTACGTGCGCGGCAGCCTGCGGCGTACCCAGAACGGGTTTCAACTGGAACTGAAGAACACGCTCGGCTCGGGCTACGCCCGGCGGTTGCTGCCGCTACAGGTGAACGGGGTGGAGCTGCCGCTGGATTCCTGCTTCTTCGAAGTGGATGGCGAGCGCCACGCATTTGCCGACGTTACGCCGGAGTCGCCGTTCAGCCTGGCGCTGAACCGGACGTCAATGCTGATCGGCGAGGACATCACGCTGCCCGAGGACGTCGTGGCATTGACGGTCGGTTTTGAGGTGCAGGGGATTGGCGATCTGTCCTTCACCGTGAAGGACTCGCCGGGGCACGACTAGAACCGTGCGCTGCTTCGTGACGGGCGCCTCGGGGCAGATTGGCTCCGGGCTTATTCGGCAGTTGGTTCGTGACGGTCACGAGGTTGCGGCGCTGGTGCTGCCCGGCGATCCCTGGGCCGACGCGGCCTTTGACGGAGTGCCCGTCACACGATTCACGGGTGACGTGACCGACCCGTCCACCTTTCCAGACGCGAGATTCGGCTGGGTCTTTCACCTGGCGGCTAACCAGTCGTTCTGGCGCGGGGACGAAGCAAAGCAGCACGCGGTAAATGTGGACGGGGTGCGGCATGTGCTGAATTGGGCGGCGGGCACGGGTGCGAGCAGCGTTGTGCACGTGAGTTCGCTGACCGCGGTGGGGCTGGCCGACGGGCCGAACGAGGTGATGGACGAAGACACGGTGATTCAGCCGGCGTCCTTGCGCCTGATGTATGCCGAGCACAAGCGTGAAGGTGAGCGGCTGGCGTTGGAGGCGGCCGAGCGTGGGCTGCCCGTGACGATTGCCAACCCCGGGACGGTTTTGGGTCCGTGGGACCACGGGCTGCACGCGGAACAGCTGTTGGGGCCGCTGGTCAGGGGGCCGATCCGGCTTTCGCCGCTGGGCGGTGTGAACGTGGTGGACGTTCGGGACGTTGCCGAGGGGTTGGTGAGCCTGGCTCGGCGGGGGGCGCCGGGGCGCCGGTACCTATTGACAGGGCACAACGTGACGTATGGCGAGCTATCAGACTTGGGCGCGGCAGTCATGGGGTCGCGGGCGCCGCGGGTTCGGTTGCCTTCCGGCGGGCTACGTGTGCTGGCGGGGTTGCTGGAGCGCCCGGGCCTTTGGCTGGGATGGCGCCCGCCGCTGACACCGGACGAAGTGACGGTTGGATCGCGCTACCTGTTTTTCGCGAATGCGCGGGCGGTCAATGAGCTTGGGTTTCGGGTGCGACCGCTTGCAGAGACCCTGGCCGATGCCGTTGGGTGCTATCTGGAGCGCGGGGTCTGGCGTTAGGCGGCCGCTGCCTGGTCGCCCTGGCGTTCACGCGGGCAGCGTTTGACGGTCTTCCGTGGAATAGGTCACGACAACGACGCAGGGTCGGTCGTCGCGATTGTGGGCCTGGTGCGGGGCGCCCATTGGGATATGAAGAAGGGCTCCGGCCTCAAGGCGAACGGTTACGCCCGCGAGTTCGTGGTCGATGGCGCCTTCCACCACATACAGCAGCTCGTGGCAATTTGGGTGGAGATGGCGCGGATTGGACGCGCCCGGCTCGAGCCGCACGTGGCCGAAGGTCATTTCGGCGCCGGGCGTTAGCCGTCGGTTTGCCAGCCACTCGATTGTTCCCCAGTCGGAACGCTCAGCCATGCCCTCGCCCAGGCGGACGATGCGCGGCTGGAGATTGGCGGAGTCGGGTTGCGTCATTCTTGTTCCCCGGACAATTCGCTCGGCGCACGGGCACGATACCCGGCGGCGAGGTGACGGCGGCGGCGCATCGTTCGTAGGCTGGGCGCGAGAGGCGAGCACATGAGGCTTGGGACATGAAGGACGCGTTCGATCACTTGCGCGCGGACGTGGTGGTTGCCGGCGCGGGAATCGGAGGGCTGACGGCGGCCCGAACCGCGCTGGAGCAGGGCGCGTCAGTGCTCGTTATCGAGAAGGCGCCCGAAATTGGTGGGTCAGCCGCGCTTTCGGGCGGCGCGGCCTGGACCGCGGCGAACGTGGACGCGTGGCTGAGCGTGCAGCCGGGTGCGGATCCAGCGATGGGACAGGCCCTGGTGGACAACTACCTGGACGGCGTGTCGTGGTACGGGACGCTGGGCCTGCGGATCGAGGAGCAGGAGGACGCGACGCCCTACAAGTTCGCGCGCCATGTCCACAACTTTCGGCCCGACGCCCGCACGTTCATGCGAGACCTGGCGTGCAGCGTAGAGGCGGCGGGCGGAACGATTTTGACCCGTACCGGCTTGCGGAACATTCGCATTGGGATGGATGGGGCGGCGTGCGGCGTGGAGGCGCGAGGGGGCGGCCGAACCGTCGAGATCGAAGCCGGCGCCGTGGTGCTGGCGACGGGCGGCTTTCAGGCAAGTCCCGATTTGCGCGCTCGCTACTTTGGCCGGTGGGCGCATCACGTGATCGTGCGCGGCAACGCCTACAGCACCGGCGACGGCTTTCTGGCCGCGCTGGAGGCGGGCGCCGGAACCGCGGGTCCGTTCGGGCGGTTCTACGGGCACATGATTCCGGCGCCGCCAGCCAAGACCGGGGTGCATAACTTCGCCAGCGTGAAGCCCGACTTCAGCCAACACTCCGTCTTCGTGAACCTGCACGGTCTGCGATTCGACGACGAGTTTCTGGGCGACGAGGTGACCGTGCACGCGGTCATTCACCAGCCGGAAGCGCTGTGCTTCATCGTTTTCGACGAACGCGTTCGCCGACTGCGTGCGACGGGCATGGGCGAACAGCCGGGGGCGGTGGACCGCAGGATGGAGAACATACGGAACGCTGGCGGGGAAATTCTGGAAGCACAGGACCTGGAGTCGCTGGCCGGCGAGATGGCGAGGCGCTGGGGCGTCACGCCGGGGCCGCTGATGGCAACCCTGACTGAGCACAATGCCGCGGCCGCCGCGAACGACCTGTCGATGCTGAGCGTGCCGCGGACCGGTGGGCTCCAGCCCCTGGACACTCCGCCGTTTCGCGCGATCCGCTGCCTGCCGGGCGCCACCTTTACGTACGGGGGCGCGCATGCGAACGAGCGCGCGCAGATTCTGGACCTGGCGGGTCAGCCAATCCCCGGCCTGTTTGCGGCCGGGGCCGACGTGGGCGGGCTCTACACGCGCGGCTACACCGGCGGCCTGTCGGTTGGCATCGCCTACGGACGCATCGCGGGACGCGAAGCTGCCGCGCTGGTGGCCGACTGACAACCGGCTAGCCGGGGTCGGATATGGCGGTCGGGATGATGGCGTCGCTGCCGGCATTGGTGAAGCGAACGGCCTCGGCGAGGGTGGATCTCCAGTGGTGCTCCGGGCGGAAACCGAAATCGCGCCGGGCCGCCGACAGGTCGAATTCGTAGAACGTGGGCGGCATGCCGGCCATGCGCGCCTCCACGACGCGACTGCCGACTGCCTCGGCCACCGCCGGCACGGCTTCGCGCCAGGTGAAGGCTTCCGGTCCGCCGAGCTGGTAGACGCCGCCAAACGCTTGTTCCTCACCGAGCACGCGCTCGAACGCCTGGACGATGTCGCGGACGTCAAGCGTGTGCTTCTTCCAGGTCCGCCCACTGGCGTCGAGGGCGATCACCAAGGGATCGTCTCCCTCGTCGAGGGCCTCGAGCGTGGCGAGCGTCGTCCTGGAGGTTGGGTCGTGCCGACCGCGGAAGGATTCCAGGAAAAAGGCGAGCCGGAAGTGCGGGAACTTGAGGAACTCGCCAGCGCCCCAGACCCAGGGAAACCTGAAGACCGTGATTGGCAAGCCGTCGGCGCGAACGTAGCGGTCAGCCAGACGCTCGCCGAGAATCTTGGTAAAGCCGTACCAGTCGGTTTGGGTCTGGCTGAGCGACGTTTCGTTCAAGACTTCTGGGTTGCCGTCCGGCGCGTATTTGTCCAGGGTGGCGTCGGTGCTGGAGAAGACGATGTGCCGGATGGCGCCAGCCCGTTCGCGAGCGGCCTCGAACACGTTGAATGTGCCCTGGACGTTGATTTGCATGTACTGCTGCGGAGTGAAGGGACCGCCGGCCTGGAAGGCAGCGCCGAGATGCAGGACGGCGTCCACGCCGGACATCGCTCGTCGGACCTCGTCGAGGGACTCGAGATTTCCTTCGATTACATCCGCGCCGATGGCCGCCAGCTTGGATGCCTGCGGGTCGGCCGGGACGGTGAAACCGAGCAGGCTGTGCCCGTTCCGGATCATGCGGCGCGCGACGTTGGCCCCGATGCGTCCGGTGGCGCCGGTCATCAAGATTCTCATGCGCGGAGCACCACCTCGTTGGGAGCGCAGACGCGCTCAAAAGCTTCGTTGTCGACCTTGATGCCGAGGCCGGGGCCAGCGGGGGCCTGGTAGGCGCCGTTGACGACCAGCAGTTCTTCGTCGGCGTAGACATTCGGCTCGATGCGTTCATCCTCCAGGACGACCCAGGAGTCCAGGCCTGCCGCCAGTGCCAGTCCGGCGATCAGGCCGAAGCGGCCATTCCCGAAATTGTGCGGGATGGGCAGGATCGACCTATCGGCGAGCTGGTTCTCCAATTGCTTCCAGCGTAGATGGCCGATTCGGACGATGTCGGGTTGGAATCCGTCGATCAGGCGTTGATCGATAAGGTCGACGAAGGCGCCGGAGGGCGGGTCGTGGTCAACTTCGCCGGCCACCAGCAGGGCTTCGGGGCAGTGCGCGGCCTGCAGGTCGCGGAGAGTCCGGTAGGCGTCGGCCGAGGCCGTGACCATTTCTTCCAGCCAAGAGAGGCGGGCAGGGCTGGTGGCTCGAATGAACTCTTCCAGGTTTTCGGGCTGGTCGTCGTACCCAAAGTTGGCATCGACCATGAGCTCGACCGTCGGACCCAGCGCGTCACGAATGGCCAGCACGACTTCGATGTCGCGGTGCAGTCCGGCGGTGGGTTCCATGGCGCGTCCGCCGCGACCGACCTTGATTTTGAAACTCCGGTAGCCCGTCGCGAATCCGCGTCGCGCGTGGGCGACGATTGCCGCCATGCCGAGGTGTGGATAGAGCAGATCCTGGAAGTAGATGGTGGAGTCGTAGGCCGGAATCGTGTCGCGGCGGCGCCCTCCCAGGAGGCTGGCGATCGATTCGCCGCGCGTGCGCGCCACCAGGTCGACGGCGAGGGTGTCCATCCAGCCCCAGTTCGCGAACGCTTGCCGCATGTCGGATCCGGCGGCGACGGCGCGGCCGTTGGCAATGTCGAGCAGGGAGTCGACCGTCCGACCAAGGAAGACTTCGCGCAGATCGGCGACCAGGCGGGCCACGCTTCCGCCCTCCGCGGCGAACGTGTGTCGGGCGTTGGCCAATCCTTCGATCCCGCCTGTGGTACGGGCGCGGACGAGCCATTCGGTTCGTAATTCGCCGAGGATTTCCGGCGTGTAGGCATTGCGCCCGAGCGCCGTCCAGTGGAAGGCGGGGACTGGGGCGAGGGTGATCTCGTTGATCGCGTCAGGCATGCGTCCTCAGTCTCCGGATTCCGGCGGCGTGCGTCCCGGCAGCCGAAGGATATCCGCTGACGCTGCGTGGATTGGCTCCAAGCGACCGATCGTCCGCTAGGTCTTGGGCAGGACTTCGTAGAAGACGCCGGCGCGCTTGTCGACGTGGAAGGCCGCCTCGTACTGCGGAGTCGAGCGTTGCAGGTAGAGGCGACGGCCGCTGGCGAGGGCTGCTTCGGCGCGGTCGAACCCCATGCTTCCGTAATCCACGGTGACGATGCTGAGACCGCGATCCACGCCGAGGACATGTCGGGCATAGCGCGGATACCAAGAGGATGTCCAGTTGGTGAAGTAGACACCTCCCGGCTCCATGTGACGCACGATGCCAAGGCCGATCTCGGCCTGCTCCTCGGCGTTCTCCCGCAGCCGGACGACGTTGATGCGTGCCGGACCGGTGAGTTGCTGGTGAATGCGCAGGCCAGCCGCCAGCACGATGATGAGGCCAATGGCCAGGACAGCCAGCCGCGCGTGGCGAGGGGCGAAGGCATCGGCGAGCTGCGACGCAGCATTGACAGCCCAACCCAGGCTCACCGCCAAGCACACGACTAGCAGCGCGTAAATGACGGAAAAGTAGCGGTCACTATCCAGAAGGGGCGGCGTTATCAACGAGAACCACAGCGTGGCGAGCCCCGTCCAGGCGATCCACGCCGCCAGGCGTGGGCGCCGCCGCGCCATGAGCAGCCATCCCAGGAGCGCAGGCGCGATCCAGGCCCAGCCATACTCCCGCCAAAGGTCGTGGGTGAATGAGGGCCACTCGGCGAGAATCTTCTGACGGCCGCTTTCCAGCATCGGTTCAGTGGCGTTGGTCTGACTCTCCTTGGCGATTGATCGATCTATGACCTGGCGCTTGAGGTCACTAAAATCGAGGCGGGTCAGGTGCTCGGGTCGGTCGATGGGTACGGGAACAAACAGGCCACGTAGCACGTGGAGCCAGGGGGCGAGACCGAGAACCAGTGCGGCAGCTGCTCTGGCCAGAGTCCCCGGCTTCGCGATGCCGGGGAACCGGCGACTTGCCACAAACACAGCGGTGGCCGGGAGCATGAAGATACTGAGGCCGTGGTTCGTGAGCGACAGGCCCGTGGCGAACGCGACCGCAACGAGGCGAGTTCTGGTTGGCCGCTCGTCGTAGGCAGCGAGCGCGGCGACGAGCAGGAACACCAGCAGCGTCTGCACGCTGACGAATCCGACTTGCGCCGCTTCCGACCAAATGCTGTAGCCCGTGGTGAATACGACCGTGGCCAGGAGACCCGCCAGGCGAGATCGAGTGAGCAGCCAGCCGGTGTAGAAGAGCGCCACGCCGGCGGCAACGGCGTAGGTGGCGCCGACGACATTCGCGACATGGGCTGGATCCGCGAACCGAACGACGCGGGTTGCCAGGTAGGTGCTGCCGATAATGAGCGGGTAGCCGGGCGGATGAGCAATGCCGCCCATGTAGCCAAAGGTCTGGAATTGGCCCCAGTCGCCGCCGCCCACTCGAGTGGCTGCGCTGAGCCAGTAGAACGGACCCAGGGACATGGCCACCAACACGCCGGGCAACCAGCGGGACCGCAGGACTTTCCGTAGCGCGACTTGGGATTCGCTCAACTACGCACTCGGCGGGAAGCGCACCGCCAAAGAGACAAAACGACGACCGTAGTGCCGCAAAGTCGCCAAATGTCGCCTGCGCCCAACGCCTTGCGGCGCTAGCGCTTGGGTGATCTCTGGGCGCTGCTGGAGAGGGGCGTTTGGAAGGGCGCTCGCGGTGGGCGAGGCGCTGGTTTGGGGTGATGCAGCTGGCAGTACCAGGTCACTGTCTTGCCGTCGCCGGCGGTTACCCGCAGCCATCCGGACCGAAACGCGTCCTGTACGAGGGGCTGCCTGATCCCACAGGTCACGCATTTCACGGCCATGTGATTACCAGAACCCATTTCCAGCTTGACAGCAATTGACGACACCTCGGCTCATAGTCCACGACAGCGCACGACTTCTGTCAAGCGGCCGGGAGCCTACCTGACGCAAATCCGATCCAGAGGGACCGTGTGCGGCGCTTTGCTAGGCTGGCCCGGTCAGCCTGCGTCGGCCCCCTCAGATGCGAAATTGGCTTCCCAGGGCGTTCGTTCGGCTAATGCTGGTCGGCTTGCTTGTGGCGTCGGCGGCGATATTCGCCATGGCCTGCGGCGGGGACGACAGCCGATATGGCGGGCAGAAGAGCGGCGCATTCCAACAGCGCAGCGGGATCAGTTGGGGCAACTGACTGGTCGCGCGCACCGCACCTGATGCGCCGGCGGGTCAGTCGTCGCGCCGGCTGAGGTTCAGGCGTCGGCGAGCTTGGGAGCGCCGCCCTCGGGCCAGTCCAGCCGGCCGAGAAACAGGCCGCGGGTTCGGTTTGATTTCCGGTATCTGAACTCGGTCGGATCGCCGGAACAATGGGTGATCCACCAGACTCCCCGCCACTCGAACACCTCGGCCGCGTGAACGAATCCCAGGCGGGAAACAGCCCGCCCCGAGAAGTCGAGCGGGGACGGCGACGACACGTAGTGGGTCCACCAGCCGTGTTTGAAGAAGAGCCAGTACAAGCCGTCCTTGCGAACGACGCAGGGGGACTCGACTTCCAGCGTCGGTTCTTCGTCGAACGGCCAGGCCTCGGTGGAGAAGATCGGGCCGACTTCCTGCCAGTGGATCAGATCGTGCGATATCGACGCGGCCACGCAGACGCGGTTATGGCCGAGGCGCTCCTGGAGACGGGCGACCCAGTAGATCGCGAAGGTTCCGTCGTCGAGTTGGAGCACATGCGGGTCACGGCAGCCGCCGTAGCTTCCGCCGAATTGCCGAGCGAACGTGCGGCGACCAGGGCCGCCCATGTCGACGTCCGACAGCCCGAGTTCAGCCGGGGTGGGCAGGTCGTGGCCGGGCCACTTGGACCAGGACAACGAGGGGACGATGA
>JAKZUJ010000173.1:0-7043 GCA_047516685.1 Chloroflexota bacterium
TGATCGTTACGCCGGCCTGCGTCGCCTGGTCGGCAAGGAAGGTGTAGACGCCGGGCGCGTCCTCGGTCGAGCAGCCTTCCACCATCAGGTAGATGTCGGGGTCCAGCGCTTCCAGCCGCCGCAGGTAGCGCCGATGGTCGATGGCGCCCTGGCCGGTGGTGACGGTGTCCAGGTGCACGGTGTGCCGGTCCCAGAGCGTGATGTCCTTGCTGTGGCCGCTGCCAATGCGGCTTCCCAGCGTGTCGAACATGTCGTCGATGGCCGCGCCGGTGTCGTAGTAAGTGTCCAGGGTGATCCAATTCACGGGGTCCATGTCCACCCGCACCCAGGGCGACCCAACGGCATCGACAACCCGACGGGTGACTTTCGCATTACGCAGCGTCACCAGCTGGTGGCCCTCCAGGTGGATACGCACGCCGACTTCAGCGGCAACCTCGGCGGCGCGGGCGAGTGAGTCGATCAGGTTGGCTTCGGCCCAGGGCGCCCAGTTGTCGGGATGCGGCGCCCAGGGGCCGGCTGCGCTCATGCTGCCGGGGCCGGTATCGATACAGGCAGCACCCAGGCGGGCGGCCAGCCGCAGACCGGCGCCAAGCACGCGAAGGCTGCGTTCCCGATTCTCGCCATCGGGATGCGCCAGGTTCTGCCAATAGCCCGTGGCCATCACGTGGTCCAGGTCGGCGTCGGCCAGGATGTCGCGGAAGCGGCGGCAGTCGGCGTCGGAGGGCGGATCGAGTGGATCGTTGCCGCGCAGGCGAGTAAAGACGCCGGTGTAGCCCCACGAACGCAACGTGCGTGCGGTCTGGGGCGTCAGGTCGCGCAGGTCGTCGGGCAGCAGCGTGCCGGAAATGCCCAGCCGCATCGTCAGCTACCTCCGTCCACAGGAACTATGCCGCCGGACATGTAGGTGTTGCGTTCGCTCGTCAGGAACGCCACCACCTCCGCCACTTCCTCAGGGTCGGCGTAGCGGCCAATGGCGACAGGCGGATTGCGCACGATTTCTTCGGGAACCCTGGAGAGCACCATGTTGGTGAGCGCGCGTCCGGGCTTGACCGCGTTCACCAGCACCCCGCGCGACGTGAACTCCAACGCGAACGCGCGAGTAATGGGCACGACGCCGGCTTTGCTCACCGCATAGGGAACCAGGGCAGGCGTACCGTGCCGAGCGCCGGATGTGAAGTTCACGATCCGACCCCAGCCGCGCTCCGCCATGTCGGCCACCACCAGCCGCGAGGCCAGGTAGGTTCCCGTCAGGTTGACCGCCAAAACGTGATGCCACTCGTCCAACGGCGTTTCCAGCACGCTGGCGTCCACGCCGATGACGCCCGCGGCGTTGACCAGAATGTCGATGGCGCCAAGCGCGTCGCGCGTGGTCGATTGCGCGGCCGTCAGCGACTCCAGCGAGGCCACATCCACCTCGACGGCCAGCGCTTCAACGCCGCGCGTGCGTACGTCAGCCGCCGTGCGTTTTGCGCCCGCGAGGTCGCGGTCCCACACCGCAACCGCCCTGCCGTCAGCCGCCAGACGAAGCGCCGACGCCCGCCCCAACCCGGTGGCTCCGCCGGTGACGACAGCAATGCGAAGAGCGCTCATACCGGCGTCTCCGGCTCGAACCAGGTTGGCGCCTAGCACCGTAGCGCATACATCGGGCGCACTCGTCGGAAGGCAATTGCCTCCCAACAACCTCAGGTTTCGATTCGCGACTGCCGGGCCGGTTGACCGCAGGCACTCAATCGGAACAATATGGCGGGCGCCAGAGGTGCGAAAGGCTGTACGCATGGCCGCTGAGAAACTGCGGGCAGTGGTAGTGGGCTGCGGAGTCGGTCGCGTACACGCCGCCGCCTATATGGATACAGACGCCGCTGAACTGGTGGCGTTGTGCGACATCGACGAAGTCCCCCTGAATCGGGTGGCCGACGCCCACGACATCGAGGGCCGGTACACGGACTTCGAAACGATGCTGCGCGAGGAGCAGCCCGACCTGGTGAACATCGCCACGGCGCAGCCGCTGCACGCGGAGATGACCATCCTGACAGCCACGCAGTACACGCCCAAGGGCATCCTCTGCGAGAAGGGGATGGCCAACAACATGGGCGAGGCCCGCTCCATGCTGGCGGCCTGCGACCGGAACGGCGTGAAGCTGGCCATCGGGCACGAGTCCCGCTACCTGACCCAGATCCAGCAGGCGCGCGAGCTGATCACCGCCGGCGCGATTGGCGCGATTCGCCTGGTCCACGGCTGGTACGTCCAGGGCGGAATGATGAACCAGATGTGCCACGGCTGCGACCGGGCGCTGTTCATTCTGGGCGACCCCGAGCCCACCTGGGTCATGGGCAACGCGCAGCGGAACTCGGACCGCTGGGAACGCGGCTGGCCCTGCGAGGAAATGGCGGTTGGCGTGGTGGGCTTCGCCGACGGCTCGCGCCTCATCCTGGAAGGCGAAACTCCCGGCGGCGCGCAGGTCGAGCAACACCGGCTGACCTTCGTCGGCGACGAAGGCACCCTCTACGTCCGGACCGAAGGCGAAGTTCGGCAGCCCGGCACCGTGCCCGACGACCCAATCGGCCTGCGAATTGTGCGCAACGACGGCAGCGCCGAGGCGTTCGAGTTTCACAATGACCCGTATCACGACGCGCGCCGTCGCGAGATCGACGCCTTTGCGCGCTGGGCCGCCGGGGAGCTAGACGGGCACTATCAGGACGCGCACCTCTGCGTACAGACGCAGGAAATCCTGATGGCCATCTACGAGTCGGCGCGGACGCATAGCCTGGTGCAGCTGCCGCTGACCACGCAGTCCTCGCCGCTGGTCGAGATGGTCAACAGCGGCGCGTTGCCCGTGCGCTATCCGGGCTGGCACGACATCCGCCATGGCTCCGCAATCGCGCCGGCCAAACCCGCTGGAGGGAACTCGTGAGCGCCGAACCCCTGCGCGCCGTGGTGGTGGGCGGCCACATCGGCCGCACGCATGCCCACGGCTATATGGAGAGCAACCGCACGGATCTGGTGGCGGTCTGCGACATGGACCCAGCCACGCTAGAAGAGTTCGCCGACGAGTTCGACGTGGAGCGTCGCTACACCGACTACGAAACCATGCTGCGCGAGGAACAGCCAGACCTGCTCAGCATCGGGACGCCGCAGCAGCACCACGCCTGGATGACGATCCTGGCCGCCACACGCTACGCACCGCGCGCCATCGTGTGCGAGAAGCCGATGGCCAGCAGCACCGGCCAGGGATACGCCATGCTGGCGGCCTGCGAGCGGAACGGCGTGAAGCTCGCCATCGGTCACCAGGGCCGCTGGATGCCGCGGCATGAGCAAGTTCGACAGTTGATCGCCGACGGCGCGATTGGGAATGTCCTGACGGCATTCGCCGGGCCGCCAAAGCCGGACGCCGGCCTGATGAACATCGCCACGCATCAACTCAGCTATTGGCAATTCATGCTGGGCGACCCCACGCCGCTGTGGGTGCTGGCCAACGTGCAGCGTCAGACCGACCGCTTCGAGCGCAGCTGGCCGGCCGAGGACCTGGCGGGACTGCTGGTGGAGTTCGAGGGCGGGGTGCGCCTGTCGATGGAAAGCGACACGCCGCCCGAGGGGATCGAGCGCGACCTGCGGGTGATCACCGGAACCGAGGGCGTGATCTGGCTGAGCGGCGGAACGGCCGGCAACGTCATCAGGCTTCTCCGGCACGGCGGCTCGGGCTGGGAAACGATCGAGACCAGCGACACTCCTTTCAATAACGCGCGCGAACTCGAAATAGACGCGCTGGCGGCGTGGGCTACCGGGGAAATCGACGAGCATCGGCAGGACGCGCATCTGGCCATCCACACACTCGAAATCCTGATGGGCATCTACGAATCGGCCCGGACGCACAGCCTGGTGCGGCTTCCCCTGGAAACCAAGGGGTCGCCGCTCACCGCCATGATCGACGCCGGCGATCTGCCGCTCCGCTACCCGGGGCATTACGACATCCGGCACCGATCCGCCACACCAGATTAGGGGCCGTTGACATGACCACCTACCGCGCCGGAGTCATCGGACTGAATCTCGGGCAGTCGCACGTTCGCGGGTACGACCAGGCCGACGGCGTCGAAGTCGCGGCGGTCTGCGACATCGACGAACAACGGTTGGAGGATGTGGCGGACCAGTACGACGTGGCCGCGCGCTATACCGACGCCACGGCCATGCTGGAGGCCGAGTCGCTGGACATCGTGAGCGTGGCGACGCCGGCGGCGCTCCACCCGACGATGACGCTGCTGGCTGCGCGCTATCCGGTCCAGGCGATCATTTCGGAAAAACCATTGGCCAACTCGATGGGCGAGGCCGACGCGATGCTGGCGACCTGCGACGCGGCGGGCATCAAGCTGCTGTGCGGCTACCAGGGCCGCCACATGCGCGCCTTCGAACGTGCCCGCGGCCTGATTGCCGACGGCGCGATTGGAAAGCCGCTGGCGGTGAAAGTCGGCGTGAAGGAGGGCGGCCTGCTCAATCAAGGGTCGCACCTGATCGACCGCGCCCTGTATCTGCTGGGCGACCCCGACCCGCTGTGGGTGCTGGGGCAGGTTCAGCGCGACACGGACCGCTACGAGCGGGGCTACGTCTGCGAGGACCTCTGCTTTTGCATTGCGGCAGTCGAAGGCGGCGCGCGGATCATCTACGACAACGACATCGGTCCTCACGGAAACCTGAACGACCGCGCATTTGTGGTCACCGGCGACGACGGCGTGCTGGTTGTCGAACCGACTGATCCGGCGATTTCAATGTCATTCGGGATCAAGCTGATATCAGGCAACCGCGAAGACCTGAATGAGCCGTGGGACGGCGTGGAAACGAATTTCATGCTGGAACAGGCCAAGGAGCTTGTGGCCTGGCTCAACGGGGACATCGACGGCCACCGGCAGGAAGGGCGCCACGCGATCAAGTCGCAGGCGGTGCTGATGGGCCTCTACGAAAGCGCCCGGACGCACACGCTGGTGCACATGCCAGTGCAGACGAAGCTGGCCCCGCTGGAAGCCGCGATCAACGAAGGTGCGCTCCCGGTGCGGTATCCGGGGGCGTACGACATTCGTCGCCCGCTGGTCTACGCGAAAGACCAGGTCAGCTAGCCGGACTTCGTGCCACCCGTCAGGGCGTCGCGTGCGTCGCGGCTCGGGCTTTGGCTCCTGCCGTCGCTCAACAGAGCGGGTCGCAGGGAATGCGGGGGGGCAGTCAGCGTCAATTCCGTGAAGACACCAGCATGATCAGCGATTCACTACTGGCCGTATCGACCCACCGACTCGACAGCTCCTCCGCTCACTCGTAGCCGAACGTCGATGCCAACGTTGGTTTCAAAGCAAGTCACGCCTCACGTCCTTGAGGCCGATTCAAGGACTGACCCTGTAGAAGGATTCGCGGACTCGCAGCTGCTGGAATGCAACCCGTGGGACGAGACGCCCAGCCCAAGCACTCGTCAGATGCCGGTCTCTCCGGCCGACGACATTTCCGGAACGCGACCAGCCCACAGTGCCCACGAGCGAAAGACCCAGGGAATCGCGCCCGCTCGAAACATAGGCTGCATGGTGGGCGCGGCGGTCGGGATAACGGTTTGCGTGGTTGGTGTGGCGAAAGTGGTTGGCCGCGCAGTCAGGAAACTCACGGCCACGAAGCAAACCTGACTTAGGGCGACTGGTATCGCGCCGTCCGCTTGGGCGCCGGCACGCTGGTCAGCCGTGGCGTAGGCAGGCGACCCGGCGAAATGTGCGTCCTGCTCGACTCAGCGCCTGGTCAGTCGTCGAACGCCGCACGGCGCAGCGTGTCGTTCAGGCGCGTTTGCCACCCCTTCCCGCTCTCGCGAAAGTGGAGCACTACATCCGCGTCGAGTCGCAGGGTGATTGGCGTCTTTGTGGGCGACCGTTGCTTGCCGCGCGTGCGCCGGTAGCGCTGCACGATGTGCGGCACGACCTCGCTGGCGGGTCGGGCGCGCTTGAACCACGCGTCGTCCAACTCGGATGTCTCAGGGTCGGCGGCGGCGGCAGCGTTGATGGCGTAGTCCTCGTCAGGCGTCGGGCTGATGTGGCCCGGCTTAAGCTTGGGCATATCTCCGTTCCTCCCGTCGGCTGGCGCGGCGCAGACTGATGACGCGTATCCGTGTCATCCGTTCCGTGAATACGATGCAGTGGAGATAGACGTCAATGTAGCCAATGGCAACGTAGCGCACTTCGCCTCCGGGCTCCGAGCGTTCGACCAACGCGGCTTCCCAGTCGAAGGCTTCGACGGCCGCGAAGTCGATCCCGTGCTTCTGCGCATTGGACTGGCGCTTCGCCTCGTCCCACTCGTACTGCACAATTATATCGTAACTACGATTTGGTCGCGTGTCACGCGAAGTTCGCGAACTGCCCTCCGCGACCAGGCGCGTGCGGCGCTAGACGGCTTCTTCCGCGACATCGGTCTCGCCGCAGATATCCATGAGGGTGTGGTGAACGGCGCGGTCGTGGGCGTAGCTGAAGCGGGGAGCGCGTTCGCCGCGGATGCAGGCCGCGAACTCCTCGAGGTCGTCGCGGAAGGGCGATTCGCGGCCTGTTCCAAAGACTTTCCAGCCATCGGCCCCGCTTCCGGGTCCGCCGCGGTGAATCGCCACGGCTGGCGCCCTGTCGCCGATGGACGCCCAGGGGGAGACGATGGCCTGGGCGTCCGAGCCGTAAACCTCGAAGCTGCGCGGGCGAATCTGCTCGGTCTCGAGGTGGCTGGCTTCCAGAGTGGCGATGGCGTTCGGGTACTCCAGCACCACCGTGGCGTTGTCCACGTACCCGGACTCGAGAAAGCGGTCACAGCGCAGAAATGAGTGAACCTGGGTCGGCGTCCCAAGCACGGCCATCGCCATATCGAGGGCGTGGGAGCCGAGGTTGTAGAAAATGCCGCCGTTGAAGTAGCGGTCGCGGCCCAGATAGGTGTTAGCCGTCGGCTCGTACCGGCTGCACATGTGCGAGCGCACACGGTAGATGTCGCCGAAGTCGCCGTCAGTCACCATGTCGAGCACGCGGCGGAAGTGCGGCGTCAACCGGTTGTTG
>JAKZUJ010000174.1:0-3682 GCA_047516685.1 Chloroflexota bacterium
GGAAGTCGGCGAAGATCCGGTGCGAGCGCTCGATCTGGTCCTTGGTTAGTTGACGTACGTCGAGCGTTAGCAGGTCGGGCAACTGCGTTATGGTCATAATTGAGCGGCCCTGCTGCTGACGGCCACCGGTCCACCAGAAGCTGAGCAGCCCCAGGGTGGTGTTAGCCCAGAGCGCGATCGCCTCTTCGCCCGCAGTTTCCGTTAGGCGAAAGTTTGGCCAGGCTCGGCCTCCGATCGAACGTTCCGGCGTGAGGCACGCGGCCAAGCTCTGGGAGTTGAGCCGGAAGTCCAGGGTTAGGTGGAGCCGGGTCGCTGTTTCCCATACATCAAAGGCTTTGGAACCACAGCCTTGCCGTACGCGGCCCTCCGTATCCGGTTCCACCAGTAGGCGCCGCTCGCGCGGCGCCGCGTGCTCCCAGAGCATCGGGTATGCCGACGCCGAGCCTTGACGGGGAATCACATCAAACGGGCCACGGGCCGAACCGCCGCTGTTGCGTCCGCTGATGTCGCGGTGAACCAGTCCGCGGCGCCCGATATCAGCGAGGACAACTACCGGCAGCGGATGAGCTTCCCGCATACGCGGCAGCTTCAACAAACTGTTCTTCAGCGCAAGCGCTGCCTGCGCGACGCCCGGTTCGGTTACGGCGGCGCAGCCGCTGTCGGCAAGCGTGGCACGGATGAAGCAGCCGGCCATGCCATCGCCAATACCAAAGAGTCCTCCGGTGACATCTGGCAGACCTTGGATAGCGCGGGCGACCTCTGATGCTTCCGCCAAACTCTGTGGCCGCCTGCGGAGACTGACGTGCAGCGCGTCCGCCGCCGACTCGTCCGCATCAACGGGGCGTTCCCGCCTCGTTGCGATAACGAGGGCTTCACCAATGCTGGTGTCCGACGAAAACGCGCGATTGGTGTCGCCCGTGGCCGCGATGGTCACGACGGTAAGGTCGAGGTACTCGCGCGCCAGCAGCCGCCGGGCCGACGACCACGCGCTTCCCGAGACGACCGCCAGCGGTAAGACCAGCGCGAGCACACCGCCCGGTTTGACCTTTGCGTGCGCGAGGTCGATGAAGTTGGATGCCAGACCGGCGTTTCCGTGGCCGACCGGTTGCTCAAGGCGTCTGCGGATTCCCCGCAGCACATCCGACATCCGCCGCTGCTCGTCTTCGCTGGTGGCGAATCCCGCAAACGAGGGAATCGGGACATTGTTTAGGGCCGCATGGTTTGTCGGGCTGGTGAATGGCGGATTCATGATCATGAGGTCGACCGAGCCGTGGGGGACGCGGAGTTCGTCGCCCTGCCGCACGTACGCCGGTAAGGCGTCGGCGATGACGGACGGGTCGTGGCCCCGGATGGCGTGCTGGCCGGTGCCAAAGAGGGAGGGCTGGGAATCGCTGAGAATCAGGTCCAGCGAGCCGATGGCGGTGGCGCGCCCGCTGGCGTCGTCCGCTTCCGGGTCGCCGTAGGGCATGGTGTGGATGCGGGTGCGATCAAAGGGCACGCCCGGATGCGCGCTGGATAGCGTGGAGGCGGTGAGGTGGGTGGCGGCGGGCATGATGTCCGCGCCGATGAGCGCGTGCTCCATCATCGAGGCGTGCAACGGGGCGTCGTCGCCGCCAGCCCGGCGATGGCGCGCCGCGACGGCGCGGTAGGCGGCGGCCAGGAGCGCGCCGGTGCCGCAGGCTAGATCGGCGATCCGCAGGTCGGTGAAGGCTTCGGGGTCCGACCAATCCAGGTCCAGGCGGGCCGCGGCCAGTTCGGCCAGCAGGGCGGCGGAGGCCGGCAGGGTGTAGAAGGTGGCCAGGAATTTCCGGTCGGCGATCAGGCGCCCGAACATCTGGCCGGAGAGGTCGTGAGTGGTGGAGGTTCCGACCTGGTGGAGCGCGTTCGCGACCACAACCAATTCCTCGAGGATCGCCACGGACTCGCGGGGCGGGACCGGTGACATGAGGTCGATGGCGATCCGGAATATCGGCCAGTAGTTGACCTCGCGCAGAATGCGGCGCCATTCCTTGATGATCGTTGAACCGTCCAGGGTCCCGAGCAGCGTTTGATCACGCAGGTCGTCGAACGACTGGACATCGTGGTTGGATGCGGCGAGCGTGGCGTGGAAGGTCAGGGCGTTGGCCACGATGGCCGTGGCCATGCGCTCGGTCTGCTCGCCCGGCTGCTGGTGGAGGACGGCGGCCCGTCGGCGCAAGATGCCTTTCGGTTCCAGCAGCATGGCCTGGAGGCGGCCGGCGGTCTGGCGCACGCCGGTTTCGAGGATCAAGGCGCCGCGGGCGATGCGGCGTTCGGAGAGGGCGGTCTGTTCGATGAAGCCGGCGAGGTCGTCGATGCCGCCGGTGAGCCAGCCGCTTTCAGGCCAGCGGACGGGGCTTTCGGCCCCCTCGGTGAACACGCAGTAGTCGAAGGCGGCGGCGGCCACGCGCTGGGGCAGATGGGCCTGGTTGACGCCACGGAGTTCCACGGGCACGCGGAGGGCCACAGCCTGTTCGATGGCTTCTCCGTTCGCCGCGACCACCGCGCCCAGCCGGCCGCGCGCATCTTGTTCAACGCCGCGGGCCGGCAGGTATTCGGTCTCAATGACAACCGGCAAGCCGCCGGGGTGCTGGATGAGGATGTCGGGGCGCTGGGCCGGGGCGTCGGACAACACGCCGGTCTGTTCAACGCCAATGCCCTGGCGCCAGCGCGGATGCCTGGTGCGGAGCAGGCGGGCGAGTTCGACGTTGACGGTGTGTTCGGCGGTGCGGGGCATGCCGGCTGGAGGCGTGGGGCGGACGGGACAGTATCAGGGGGGCGCGGTGTGGGCGCCAAAACCAGAGGTCAGAGGTAGGTGGTTGGGGGTAGGAGGGGACTGCGGGCGGGGACGGGGATTGGGCCTCGGCTTGCCTGGGTGGAATGGTGCTGGGGGGTGTGGTTCGACTCGGTCCTCCGGGGACTCCGGACCGGCTCACCATGAACGGATCTGGGGCCCCTTCGGCAGGCCCTTCGAGAGGCTCAGGGCAGGCCCTTCGACAGGCTCAGGGCAGGGTGAGGGCAGGCTCACCACGAACGGTTGGGTGCGGCGGGGGTGGGTGTTTGCTCGCGGACTGGGTGGTCAGGCGTGGGTGGTGCGTCGGTCGGGGGTGAAGGGTTGGATGGGGTAGGCGGGGTCTTGGCCGCTGAGCAGGCGGGCGATGATCTGGCCGGTGTGCCAGCTCATGGTGATGCCGTGGGTGTGGTGGCCGGTGGCGAGCAGGAGACCGCTGCGAGGGTCGCGGCCGATCAGGGGGAGGCCGTCTTCGGGTTCGGGCCGGAAGCCGGTCCAGATTGCGGACAGGGGGCACTCTGCCAGAGCCGGCACGGCGGCCAGTGCGCCGTTGAGCATTTGCTGGACCGCGCCGGCGCGGAGGCGCCGATCAAAGCCGACGCGCTCCTTGGTGGCGCCGAAGAGGACGCGTCCGTCGGACCGCTGCACGAGGCTGCCGCCGGGGATGTGAATGATGTGGCGGGCGCGGAGGTGGGGCGCCTCAAAGGCGATCATGTGCCCCCTGGAGGGCACGACCGGGACCCACGGCAGGAGTTCGCGGGCCCAAGCGCCGGTGGCCAGCACGATCTGGTCGGCATTGAGCGTGCCGCGGACGGTTTGGACGGTGGGATTCGCGCCGCCCGACACGGCCATGACCTCGGTTCCCTCGTAGAC
>JAKZUJ010000175.1:0-6088 GCA_047516685.1 Chloroflexota bacterium
GGCGGCCGGAAGCGAGATGGCCGCTTCGTTGGCCTGCCTGAGCCAGGTCGCGGCGGGTCCGGGGGCCAGGACTTCCGCGCCCGTCAGCTCGTGCAGCGGTCCCGCGCCGCCGCCGTGGTCCGCGTGCGCGTGGGTCAGCGCAATCGTCTCGATGGCCGCGGGGTCGAAGCCGGCGGCTCGTACGTTGGCCAGGATCAATTCGGGATCGAGGCCGACGCCGGCGTCGACCAGCGCCAGCGGACCGCCGCCGTCGACCAGGTAGACGTGGCAGTCGTAGGGGTTGGAGAGATCGGCGCCGGTTGCGCCGCTGCCCACCAGATGGACGCGCCGGGTCAGGCGCACGGCGCGGCAATCTCGCCGAATGCCTTGCAGATGCCCAGGTAGATGCCGACCGCCTGTTCGAGCTGAGCGATTTCGATCCATTCGTCGTTGGTATGGGCCTGGGCGATGTTGCCTGGGCCCAGGACAACGGATGTGATGCCGCCGACACCGGAAAGCATGGCCGCGTCGGTCGCGTAGGCGACACCCAGCGGCTGCGGCGAAATACCGGCGGCGGCAACGGCCCGCTGCGCGGCGCGCACTACCGGGGTGTCTGCGGGCGTCTCCAGCGGCGGGATGTCCACAAACGGGGGATCGCGGTCGATACGCAACTCCGGGTCGCTGCTTCGCAACTCGTCCAGCGCCGCGTCCACGTGTGCCAGCACCTCGGCGGAGGTATCGCCGGGCACCAGGCGGCGGTCGATCTCGATCTCGCAACGGTCGGGTACGACGTTGACGGCTGAGCCGCCGCGAATCGTACCGACGTTCCAGGTGGCGGCGCCCAGGACTGGATGCGGGCGGGCGGCCAGGTGGGGTTCGATGCCTCGGGCAAGCGCGGGCAGCGTGCGCGCCATGTCCTGGATGGCGTTGTGGCCCTGCTCGGGCATGGCGCTGTGGGCGGCGACGCCGTGGGTGCGCACGCGCCAGCGCACCGCGCCCTTCTGGGCGGTGATGATGCGCAATTCGGTCGGCTCGCCGACCACTGCCGCGTCAACCGGGGGCCGTCGTTCGGCCATGACCTTTGAACCGATCATCACGATCTCTTCGCCAACGGCGCCGGCCAGGCAGAGGTCCACGGGGAAGTTGGGATCACCCGCCGCCGCGTGCAGAACGTGCAGCATGGCCGCCAGGCAGCCCTTGGGATCGGCGGAGCCGCGACCGTAGAGCCGGCCGTTGGCGACGCGCGGGTTCAGGGCGTCCGGCATTGGCGCCAGCCCCACCGTGTCCAGGTGGCACTCGAACATCAGGGTCGGGCGGTTGCCGCGGCGGATCCAGGCCAGCAGGTTGGGGCGGCCGGGTTCGACGTCGTACATCTCGACATCGGCGCCGGCGGCGCGGGCCAGGTCGGCAACGTGGTGGGCCAACTCCGCCTCGCCAGGCCCGCCTTCAAGGCTGCTGTTCACACTGTTGATCGCGACCAACCCGGCCAGCGTGTCAACGACGGATGTCGTGATGGCGAAACCTCGCGCTGCGGACCGACGGGGGAGTCTGGCACACGCCGGATGTCGGGATGCCTGGGATGCTGGAATGGGCCCCTCGCGCGCAATAAGAGTTTTTTCCAAAAAACTCTTCGGCGGCCGCGGGGCGCTTTTGGGCGGAGATTGGGGCGCGAGGGACGGAGGCTGGATTTTGGAAGTCGAGGGTGTGGCGCGGGGCGACCTGGGGGGTTGGAAGCACTTGGGTCGGGGGTTGTGGTTCGACAGGCTCACCACGAACGCGGACAAGCTCACCACGAACGGCTTCAAGCTCCTCACGAACGGGGACAAGCTCACCACGAATGGGGCGGAGACGGTGCGCCAAGGCGAGCAGGGGTGGGGCGGGCGCCACCAGCTACCGCTGGCCCGCCTAATGGCGGTCGACGCGCCCCTCGCGCCTACCTGACCAACCGGCCATGTGGTGAGGCTGCTGCAACATACAAATGACGCGTGCGAAGCGGCTGCCAGCAGGCCCAGGAAGCTGGGGAACTGGAGGCCCGTGAGCAGTCGAAGGAGGCGGGCGAGCGCCGAAGGCATCGTTGATGGTCCATTTGCGAGACGGTTTCGGATAGTGTGCACTAGCTGCGCACGGTTCGCAAACGGGCGGCCAGTGGATAGGGCGCACCAGTGACAGAAAGGTTTCAGATTGAGCAAACGACGGGCCGCCAAGCGTCCAACCAGTGCCGAGCAGCGGTTTCGGTCCGCGGCGTTGGCGAAGGCCGACGAGTTGTCGGCGCTGGTGTTGGATCGCGCGTTGCAAGGCGAGCGCTGGGCGGTGGAACTGGCGTTCAGCTACGCCTTCGGGGAGCCGCCGCGCACAGGCAGCGGGCAGGCGTTCGCGGCGTTGCTGGAGGACTTGCATGCAGCCGTCGCGAATCGTTCGTGACCGGCTCTGGGCGCGGGTCGGCTACGAGCCGTATGCCGAGCAACAGGAAGCGCACGACTCCGCGGCGCGCATCCGGCTGATCGCGGGCGGGGAGCGGGCCGGCAAGAGCCAGAGCGTGGCCATGGAACTGGTGGGGCGGTTCCTGGAAGGGAAGCTGTACTGGCTGGTGGGGCCGGACTACGACCTGTGCCGGCCGGAGTTCACGTACCTGGTGGAAGCGCTGGGGTCGCTGGACGCCATTGACACGCTGACCTGGCCGACCGGCCAGTCGAGCCGCCTGACCCTGCGCAACGGCGCGATGATCGCGACGAGGACGGCGCAACGGGCGCTGCGGCTGGCCGGGCAGGCCCCGGACGGGATCCTGGGATGCGAAGCCGCGCAACTGTCGTACGAGTCGTTCCTGCGGCTGAGCGGGCGGCTGGCGGAGCGCCGCGGCTGGATGTGGCTGAGCGGGACGTTCGAAGGGTCGCGGGGCTGGTACGCGGAGCGGTTCCGGGCCTGGCAGACCGACAACCCGGACCAGGCCGCGTCCTTCTCGATTCCGACCTGGGCCAACCGCACGCTGTTTCCGGGCGGTCGCAAGGACCCCGAAATCGAGCGGCTGGCGATGACCTACCCCGACGACCTGTTCCAGGAGCGCTTTGGCGGGGTGCCGTGTCCGCCGCTGTCGCTGGTGTTCCGCGAGTTCCACCCGGTGGCGCACGTGCGGTCGATCACGGACCCGTATGAGAGTTTCGACAACATCGAGATCGCGGTGGACCCGGGCTACGCGGGGGCGTACGCGGTGCTGGCGCTGGCGCAGCGCGGGCCAGAAGTGTTCGTGCTGGACGAGGTGTACATGCAGTACGCGATGACGGCGCAGGTGATCGACGCGTGCAAGGGGCGGGCCTGGTGGCCGTACGTGCGCAGTGGCGTGATCGACATTGCGGGGCGGCAGCATCACGCGATGCCCAGCCAGATCGAGGTCTGGGCGTCGATGGCGCAGATTCGGCTGCGCTCGCACCGGGTGCTGCTACAGGACGGGATTGAGCGGCTGCGGACGTTTCTGCGCAGTCCTCGGAATGGCGAACCGCTCCTGACGGTCAACTCACGCTGCCAGGCGCTGATCCGCGAGTTCGCGAACTACCGCTACCACGAACCCAGCGAACACCGGCCGATCTCGGAATTGCCGATCGACCGGGACAACCACGCCGTCAAGGCGCTGTGCTACTGGCTGTACGACCGGTTTGGGGCGGTGCGTCCACGGGGGCCGCGGCAGTCGATTCCTTGGCGGATTACGTGGTGACGACGTGGGATCCAAAAACGGCAGTCCGAGCGAGCGACTGGATTCGTGGAGTCGCTTGGGTATGATCGAGCGAGAGAATCGTTCGGGCGGCAGAGGGATTCTTCAGCGGGCGCGGCGAGCGCCAAGCAGAGGGAGACACTTCCAAATGGCCGACTCGAACATCGGCGGGACGTCGCTGACGCGGACAGAGCTGCGCGAGGAATTTAATCGTTTCCGCGATGAGATGCACCGCGAGTTGCGCCACTACGCGACCAAGGCCGATGTCGCCAACCTCAAGACCTGGATGGTCGGTCTCTTGCTGGTCGTGGTGCTGAATGTGCTTGGAACGGCCGGCGCCATCGCCGCCGCTGTCCTGACTCGATAGGTCGCGTCGCTGATTCGAGAGTCTGCAAACAGCCGGTACCGCTAGCCGCAGGCGCATCTCCCGAATTCGGAGGCACCGATTGACGCGGAGAATCACGCGATCAAGGCGCTATGCTACTGGCTGTATGACCGGTTTTGGGGCGGTTCGGACGACTGGGCCTAGGTGGTTGAAGCCCTTCAGGATCGCGGCCAAGTAGCGGGCGGATGTGAGGGAGTAGAAAGCACCTTCTGGGCTGTGAGCAATGCCCGTGCGCGAGAGGATTCGATAGTGGCGACGGTGATTGCCTTTTCCGATGAAGATAGAAAGCGGTGTGCTCTTAATATCGCTTTTGCGGTACTTGATACCAAGCTCCCGCCGCCGTAAAATGCCCTACTCACTGTACCCGACGTGGATTGGTGTGGCGGGAGCTCTTGAAGGGTTGTAGCATTATGTCGAATCGAGTCTATCGTAAGAGTATGCGTGCTAGTTCACAGCAAGGCCCTGTATTTAGGGGGTTCATTTACTGGCATTGGCGTACGGATTGTTCGGCATGGCCGCCGGACGGACTGGAACAACGAAATCCGCCAAAAGACCGTCTATGCTCGGAATGTCGTCGTCTAGATAGAGAGTCACCGCTGTAAACTCACTTTGAATTCTCCAAGTCAAAGTTTGCCAGTACCCGAAAACTCACACGATCAAGGCGTTGTGTCACTGGCTGTACGACCGGTTTGGGGCGGTGCGGCCGAGGGGGCCGAGGCAGTCGATTCCGTGGCGGATTCCGTGGTGAGGTGGGGGGTTATTGGGGCCGACGCGGGTTGCTGGTGGGTGGGGCCTCGACCGGAAGACCCTCACTCCAACCCTCTCCCCCAGGAGAGGGAGCAAGAGCCGCCGCACCTTGGAGGACGAGGTGCGTTTTGCAAAGGTCTCCAAGGAGAGGGATTAAGAGCGGCCGCAAAATCGAGGACCAGGGGAGTTGCGCAACGGTCTCTCAAGGCGAGGGTGGAAGTCATCCCCGGTTTTCACGAAGCAAGGCTCTGAAGCCGGCTTGCTCGAAATCCCGGTCGTGAGCGAGCGCCTCAGTGATATCCCGCTCTTCCATAACCAGAAAGCTCGCGCAGTCTGTGAGGCTCCATGTCTGATCGCTTCGAGCGGCGTAGCGCTCGACAGCAGCCCTGAACAGGGTGTCTGTCTGAGGGATGACTTGCACGTCCGACCTGGCTTCCAGTTCACGGACCATCTGCGCGGCAAGGCGTCGAAGCCGCTCGCCTCGGCCTGCCAAGTGGTTGAGCGCCTCGGCCAACGCCATCTGCGTCGTTAGGACTGCTCCGGGTTCCAGACCCGCAGCCACCGTCGTCGCCCGTTCGTGCAGTTGGTCACCGGAATACAGGAGAGCAATCCAGTAGCCTGCGTCCGCGAAAAGCGTTCGCATCAGTCCGTCGTCTCCTTTGGGAATCCGTAGAGGTAGTGTTTTTTGTTCTTGGCCAAGTCGGTGGGGAGATCGGCCCAGGCGTCCGGGGGAACGGAGTTCCTGAGCCTCTCGAACAATTGCAGGATGGACTCCGGGCCGCTGCCCGAGGCCGGCGCGTCCTTGACCGCCGCTTCGGTGTCCTCAATTGACAGCATCACCTCTTTGCCTTCGTCCAGGTCGAGCGGTTCCAGCGGCGTGAGCACGCCGTCCGCGTATCTGGCCTTGACGTTCTCAAGCATCCCAGGTCCTCTCCGGCCAGTGTGTGGCCCGCAGCCAGCGCGTTGCCGCCTGAGATCCAGGCGATGCGCGCGCCGCGCCTTCCGCCACGCGGTGGACGCTCGGCTCCAGCGCCCGGTCCACCGCCGCGGCGTGGTCGCTGCGCTGGGCGGTCCACGGCACGCTCCCAGTTTATCCCTCGAGGGAAGGGAAGAGGGAAGAGTAGTGAGAAGTGAGAAAGGACGGGGAGGGGACGGAGTGACGGGAAAGGGGAGACGGTAACGGGTAGAGGGGTGAGCGGAAAGGGACGGGGACGGGGAGGGGACGGGATTGAGTGGGTGCGGAGGTCTTTGCGGAAAGTCGGGGAATGGGGGGC
>JAKZUJ010000176.1:0-5458 GCA_047516685.1 Chloroflexota bacterium
AGGTCGTCGTGGGCCTTCCCGCCGAGTAGCTGGTAGACCGGCGCGTCGAGGGCTTTGCCCAGGATGTCCCACAGCGCGATTTCGACTCCGCCGAGCGCCGAAATGGACGGACCCGTTGGCGCCCAACGCAGCGCCTTGACCTGCATCTTTCGCCAGAGCGCGTGTATGTCAAACGGGTCTTCGCCCAGGACCACGGCGCCGAAGTGTTCGATCAGGGACCGGAAGACTTCCGGCGCGTACCAGGCGATGTAGGACTCGCCATACCCCGTGATCCCCGCATCCGTCTCAACGCGAATGAAGCCGTA
The DNA here is from genome assembly GCA_047516685.1 of Chloroflexota bacterium. Lineage (GTDB taxonomy): Bacteria > Chloroflexota > UBA11872 > UBA11872 > UBA11872 > UBA11872. The sequence goes on from JAKZUJ010000176.1 coordinate 306, forward strand.
AGTCGATGGTCGAATCCCGTGCTGCCAAGGTTCAGGGACCGTGACCAGAACAGGCTGGACGTCAGTGATCTTGATCTGTCGACTCCTTGAGTGATGCTGGAGCCGGCGTAGCTGGCTTCGCTGGACGGAACCGCCGGGAGAACGGAGCCGTCACGCGGCGTCGAACCCGTAGGCGTAGAGCCGGGCGGCGCCGTAGAGCCAGAAGCGGAGTTTGAATTGGTTGGCCGGAAGGTCGCCAATACCGCCTCCGCGCCAGGTAACCGGCTGTCGCCAGCCGTCGGTGCACAGATCGCGACAGTCGCTGCGGCCGAAGCCGTCGAAGGGTTGCTCGGTTGTTGCGTCCAGGACCTCGACTTCGACCCAGCTGCGGTTCTGCCGCACGTCGCTCAGGTTGACCGTGAGTCGCGTTGTGGGGTCGCTGCGATCAATGGTCTGGGTGACGGCGAAGCCGGGTACCTCGCGGTCCGGCGTCTCCAGGCACGTGAAACCGTCCTGGCGCAGGGAGGCGAGACCGAGCCGCGACACGCGGATCTGGCCCGTGCTTGCAAACGGATAGGCGGCCGGCGTGTTCTCGCCGGGCCAACTGGTCCATTCCTCGCCGTTGCCGCCGTAGAAGAGGTGGACTGTTCCGTCCTTGATGGCCGGCTTGTCAGCAATCACCAGCAAGCCTGCGTCCCACTCGTCGTTGCGGCCACGAGGAATGACCGGATGCGCCACATCCAGTCGATCGAATTGCTGCCCGTCGCGACTGACTGCCAGCCGCACGTCGGCGCAGTAGGCGCCATAGATTCCGTAGCCGTTCGGGACGTACCACCCGTATTCGTAGGCCATCATCCACGCGCCGCCGTACGGCGCGTACATAACGTGGTGGTCTTCATATTCGAAGCCGTCGGCCGGATCCAGCAGCGGATTCTGGTCACCGTTGCGGATGTTCACCATGTCCGGCCCGTAGGCGAGCAGCTTGGCGCGGCCCCAGGGTTTGTCGGGTTTATGCAACGGGGCGCGGGCTTGCCAGATCAGCTTGAAACGGCGTGATGGGTCGGGGTCCTGGTCGTCGCGAATCAGGTTGCCGCAGTCCGGGCTGCGACCTTCCCATTCCGGGATATCGATCTTCGGACCTTCGGTCCAGTTGATGCCGTCCGGGGAGTAGTTGGCCCGAGATCCTTTGTAGTCCGGCGCCGGCTCGGTGATGGCGTCATCCGTGCGCAGGCGCGGACCGCGCTTGAACATTTTGTAGCGCTTGGCGGGATCGGACTCGGCGTTGTCCTTGAGCACGGGACCGTACCCAAGCGCGACGATGTTGTTGGCGGTCGAGCCCCGCCAGGCGAATAGGTGCAGGTGCGGCTTCTCCCACGTGACACCGTCCTGGCTGGTCGCGTAGCCCATGGCCGTCCACTTTTCCGGCGCCGCATCGGAACCGGAGTACCAGGCCTTGAAGACACGGTCCTCGTCGTCCCAGATCACGGTTGGCGAGGACCAGGGTCGGGCTTGGGTGGCGTCCCACTCATGCAGGTCGCCTAGCGGCAGTACCGGGTTGTTGGGGTGTTTGGTCGCTTCGCAGACTCGGTGCGACAGGTGATACGTGGATTCGATTCCGTCGAGCAGCAGGAATCCGTCGCGCTGTCCGGCCGATGTGTCGATGTGACGCCTTCGCTTCGTTGCGACGCTCGGTGTTGGCGCGCATGGTACCGGACGAGGGTTGGGACTGCTGTCGTCGATGCCGAATTGCGACTCGCGTGCGCCGGGTAGGATGCAGCGGCCAAGCCTTCGCGGCCCACGGAAAAGACGACGGCAATGATTCCAGACCTCGTCGATGACGATCTTCACCTGTTCTTCGACGACGCCGAGGTTCTGGCGCGGGAAGGGATTGGGCGGCGTGTGAATACGCTGCACCGCGAGGCCGAGCCGGTGCTGATTGGCGACCGCCCGTGGGAGTCGGTCTGGCAGGGCGGCTGGATTTCGGTCGTGCATGACGACGACGCCGACCACTACAAAATGCTGTATGTGGCGCACCCGGCGGGTTCGAGATTTCACGGCGTTTGCGTGGCAATCTCCGTGGATGGCGTGGTGTGGGAGAAGCCCGAACTCGACGTGTACACGCTGCCGGACGGCACGCGCACGAACATTGTGCTGCCGTGGGAGCGCGGTTCTACCCAGACCCTGCTGACGCTGCTGGATCGGGTGCCCGGACCCCGCTACCAGGCCATGACGTACCAGGTGCGCCGCGCTGCCGACGGTACGCCCACGGGGCGCGGCATGTTCCGGGGCGTGTCCGACGACGGTCTGCGCTGGACGGTGGATGATGCGCCCACGCTGCCTGGGCAGGGTGACCGCATGCACCTGGCCTGGGACCCGCGGCGCCAGACTTGCATGCTGCTCACTCGTCATCGCTACTTAAGTGTGCAGCGTCAGGCTGGTGTAAGTGGACTCAAGCGCGACATGGATCTGTGGGAGAGCCCCGACCTGCTGACGTGGTCGCATAGGGGCCGGATGCTTTGGCCCGACGACGACGATCCGGCCGACCTGGAGTTCTACAGCATGTTTCCGGCGGCGTATGGACCGGGCTACCTGGGCTTTGTCGAGGTCTATCACACGGCGGAGGAAACGCTGGACGTGCAGCTGGCCTGGAGCGACGACGCGCGGCGCTGGCGGCGGGTGGCCGCCCGCCGGCCGGTGATGCCGCTGGGTGGCGAAGGCGCATGGGACTCGCACTGGATCATGCTGGCCAGCACACCGCCGGAGCCGGTGGGTGACCGCCTGCGCTTCTGGTATGCCGGCACCTGCACGCATCACGGAGCAGGGGATCGTCACCGGCGGGTCTTCGGGATCGCGACAATCCGGCGGGATGGCTTTGTCTCGATGGAAGGCGAGATGCAGGGGGGCTCGATGGTGTGCGGGCCGTTGGACGCACGGCAGGCGCGGCGACTGACGCTGAACCTGCGCGCCGAGACCGGGGCGGCCTCGGTGGAAGTTCTGTCGGTCCGAGGCGAGCCGGTCGAGGGATTCGCGGCTGCTGACTGCCGGTTTTCATCGTCAAACTCGGTTGAGGTGGAGGTGGCCTGGCGCGGAGGTTCGGTGGTTCCTTCGCTACCCGATGGGGAAGTGCTGCTTCGAGTCAACTTGCAAAGTGCCAGCCTCTACAGCTATCGATGGTTCCCTGCCTAGCCTTTGGAGGGCTGCGGTGAGGATGCCAGGGCGCCTGAACGCCGTCCCGAAGCATCGACGGGGCAGCCGCGGACGAAGCGAAACCATGGACACTGGCGTCGCTGGGTGGCGGACGCCACGGGGAGATCCCTCGCAGTTGATCTCCCTGTTGCTTGTGCCTGTTCTCGTTGGCCGAGCCATTTATCATTGAGCGACGGTTGGTACACGTACGTCCGCGATCGGTAAGGAGCGAAGCTGTTGCGTGACAGGGTTGCCCGACGCCGAGTCATCGGTGCGCTTTCGGCTGGCGTGATGCTTCTGCTGGGGGCTGGTTGTGGTAGCCGTCCTGCGCTTGAAAAGGACGGCTTCGCCGGCGGGTACAAGTTCACCGGCGCCCGGCCAAGCGATTCCGGATATATCTCTGATGCAGAACGCGAGAAGCTGCAATCGCAGTACGAAGGCGTAAAGGTCTCAACGCCGCCACCAAAGAGCTAGGGGCGACGGTTTGACCGCGGCGCCGACGGGGCCGCCGATCGTTCGCCTGCTTTCGTTGAGCAAGAGCAACGGCGGGAGCGCCAGGGGCGCTCCCGCCGTTGTTTCGGCCTAAAGAGCGTGAGCTAGCCCGTGGGGCCTCCGAAGTAGTCGGAGACGCGCTGGAAGCCTTCGATGCCAGCCTCCAGGACTCCGTCCGCGTGCGCAACGGCCTTTGCCGCGGACTCCTCGGCCGTTTCGTCGCCGACGAAGGCCGGGTGAACCATGCCACGGAAGGCCAGCCACTCGAGGAACGAGGGGTGGTACTTCGGCCAGCGTCGAGTGTCGTAGTTGCGCAGGGCGTACTCCAGCCATTCCATCCCCAGGGGTGGCGGGGCAACGGAAGAGGGAGCGCTTAGTGCTTCCCAGTTCACGGGAGCGAACCCTCGGTCCACGGCGACGCGGGCCTGGACCTCAGGGCCTGACATGTACACGAGGAAGTCGACGACGGTCTCTTCAGTTCCGCGCTTGAACGCCGCATCGGTAATGAGATGCGGTTGGTCCTGGCGGTGATTGGATGCCGTCTTGGTGACATCACCTTGTGGCTGCGGACCGGCCGACCACCGGAAGCGATCCTTAATGGACGCCACCATGTAGCCGGTGCCGTCAATACGGCGCGGCCACATGCCGGCCTTGCCGGCCTGGAAGAGGTTGCCGAATTCACCCGCAAGTTCGCGCGCAGCCTCGATCGGCGGCGCGACCTCGTCACTCAGGACAAGGTCGACGGCCAGCTGGAGGCCATCGATGCCGCCATCGTCAAAGATTGACGTGTGGGTGGCTTCGGGGTTGATCAGCTGCTTGGCGCCCATTCCGTACGCCATCGGCGTCCAGATGTGAATGTCGCCGCCGCCCAGCACCAACGTTCCGAAGGTTCCTGCCTCGGGATCCGTCAGCCGCTTGGCGTTCTCGCGAAATTCGCCGCCGTAGGTCCAGTCGACTTGAGGCTCCTCGATTCCAGCGGCCTCAAACATGTCGATGTTCCAGGTCATGCCCCCAGCAACGTGCTGATACGGCATTCCGAAGATCGGTGTGCTGGTGTCCCACTCGGTTCGGTAGGGCCACTCGACGTCAAGGTCCGCGGTGAACTGGTCGGTCAGATAGACATAGTTCGCCGGATCGAAGTCGGCGTGTTTGGCCAGAATGTCGTTGATCGGCCGGAATACGCCGTCCGGACCAAAGAGGAAAATGAACGATCCATCCAGCAGTGCCGACTCCGACATGGTGCCGGCGGCAATTCGGATTGGAATCGTGTCGCCGATATTGCCCGAATTGGGCGTGAAGACGACGGTGACGTGCGGGGCGACCTGCGCGTAACGCTCAAGCGCCCACTGCATGGACTTGGCGCGTGGTCCGGACGTGTGGTCGCTGATGTGTTCAAACGCGACCGGCGAGGCCTGCGGCATGGCCTCCACGACCTTCTCGACGACCTTCTCGACGACTTTCTCGACCTCCACGATTTGGGTGACGACCTTTTCGAC
>JAKZUJ010000177.1:0-7183 GCA_047516685.1 Chloroflexota bacterium
CGACCGCGCCGAAGCACTGCAGTCGCAAGCCCTCTTCAGCCTCACCGCCGAACCCCGCCGCGTGCAGGTGTACGACACCCCCGGCCACGGCATCGAACTCCTAAAGTTCGACGCCCCCCGCCGCGACTTCGTCGCCTGGCTAGCCGAAGGGATCTAGTCGAACGCTTTGCCAGCGTTGGACGTCCAGCGATCGGGGAGCGACGAAAAATCGGCCGCTACCCTATGTCGCGCTCCGCTCGGACCTCGGAACGTCCGGCTAGGCGCCTTCACCGTCGGAGGGTGGATGCGCCGGGGCGGGTGAGGGGCTTGCCGCGCCGATTGGCCTGGATTCGGGAATGTCAGGCGCGGCAGAGATGGCGTAGGCGGGCGACGGGCTGGACTCAGCCGCGACGGGATGCAGCCTGTCGATTCGGCCGCTCAGGCCATCGATCCGCCGTCCCTGCGCGTCGATCCGGCGGCCCAGGTCGGCGTTCATGGTATCCACTCGGGCGTTCAGGGCATCGATCCGACGGCCTTGCGTGTCTATCTGACGGCCCTGCGTCTCTATCCGGCGACTCAGGTCGGCGTTCAGCGCGTCGATTCGACCGCCCAGATCAGCGTTCAGCGCGTCGATTCGACCGCCCAGGTCAGCGTTCTGCGCGTCGATTCGACCGCCCAAGTCAGCGCCCACTCGGTCGATCCGGCCGTACAAGGCGCGGAGATCGGCGCGCAGCCCCTCGATCTGACCGCCCAGGCTGGCGCGGTCAGCCATGGAGGCGCGGTGGGTAAGCCAAATCGAAAGCGCAAGAACCAGAACGGAGATGCCGACTGGCAGGCCCACGCTGGCGAACATCGTGAGGTCAAAGCCCATACGCGTACCTTACACCCAGTCCTCCGTCGCCCGTCTCAGTGGTTGCGCCTGGCCGACTCACTGGAAATCCGAGTCCAAACCGAAGCGACAACTGCTCTCGGCGGGACTCCCCGTTGTGTGTCGGCTGCGCCGAGCCGCAAGCCGGGTGTCAGGGCGGCGCTGCTGGACCACGGCGCCAAGGAATACGATTTTTGCTGGAGCCGGCAGGCGTCGTGGCGGCCACGAGCACCGCGCTCAGCAGCGCTTCGGCGGTTTCCGGTCGATTCAGACGGCGAAGCTTGAGAGGTTGGCGCTTAGCCGCAGTCGCTGTAGCCGCAGGACATGCACTTCATGCAGCCTTCGGCGTAGTGGAGTTGGCTGCCGCCGCAGGACGGGCAGGCGCCCACGAATCCCCGGTCGTGCGCGGCGCCCTCGACGTAGGACTCAGCCGCCGGCGCTGAGCCGCTGCCGAAGGCCGGAACGCGCTGCCGAGGCGCCGGCGCGGCCGTGGCCACGGGCTGGTCGGCGGGGGCTTCCGGGCCGGGCGTGTAGGTGCCCTCGCCCTGCAGGTCCACCATGGGCACGAAGTCGGAGTTCTCGACATCCAGCCGCGTGGCCATCGCCTGGGCGATACCGTCGCCGCAGGAGAGCACTCGGTTGGGGCCGAACCCGGCGGGCCGGTGGCAGGTAATCCCGCGCAAGGTCTTGTGCACCTGTTCAGCCGGCACGCCTGAACGAAGAGCCAGTGATGCGAGCCGGCCGATGGCCTCGGTTTGCGCGGCGGCGCAGCCGCCAGCCTTGCCGAGCGTCGCAAAGGTCTCGAACGGAAGCGCCCGCTCGTCTTCGTTGATCGTGACGAACAGCGGTCCACAGCCCGTACGGATGCGGGTCGTCGTGCCACGGATCTGGTCAGGTCGTTCGCGTTCGACGGCCGCGACGATCGGCAGCGGCGTACGGTCGGCATGGCCGTTCGAGGCGCCGTTGGTCGCGGGCGCAGGCGCCAGTTCAGGCGTATGGCCGTTGGTGTGGCCGTTGACGGCCGAGGCCGCGGCAGGCGCGCGAACTTCCTCGACAGGCGCCGGGGCTTCGGCCACCGGCGGCTCGTCGGATTCGTCGCGGCGCGTCTTGTCGCCGGAGTCGCTGGTGGTCAGCACCTGGTAGTCGCGGCTGCCGTCACGGTAGACCGTCACGCCCTTGCAGCCGAGTTCATAGGCCCGCCAGTAGCCGCGCTCCACGTCTTCGCGGGTGGCGTCGTTCGGGAAGTTGATGGTCTTGGACACCGCGTTCTCGGTGTGCGCCTGGAAGGCGCTCTGGATGCGGATGTGCCACTCGGGCGACACGTCGTGGGCGGTCACGAAGATGCGGCGGGCCGACTCGGGTACCTGCTCGAGAACGCCACGGGCCTCGGCCGGCGTTTCGTCGGTGAGACGCAGGCTGCCGTGGTTGGCTTCGATCGCGTCCACCAGTTCTTCGCTGAAGAATCCGCGGCGGCGCGCGTAGGTCTCGAAAATCGGGTTCACGTAGCGCAGCGTGGTGGCGGCGTTGTCGTCGCTGTCGCGCATCACGTTCTTCCAGAAGATCAGCGCGAAGAGCGGTTCAATACCGCTGGAGGCGTCGGCGATCATGCTGATCGTGCCGGTTGGCGCAATGGTGGTCACGGTGGCGTTGCGCCGTGGCGCATGGCCGCGGCGGTCCCACGCCGAGTTGACGAAGTTGGGGAACGCGCCGCGCGCGGTCGCCAGCGCTTCGGACGCACGCCGCCCTTCCTCGTTGATGAAGCGCATCACGTCGCTGGCCAGCTCCTCGGCCTCGGGGCTGTGGTAGGAGAGACCCAGGTGGAACAGCACGTCGGCCCAGCCCATGACGCCCAGACCCACGCGACGGTTGCCGTGCTTGACGATGGCGTCGATTTCGTCCAGCGGAAAGTTGGAGGCCTCGACCATGTCGTCCAGGAACCGGACCGCAAGGTGCACGTCGCGCCGCAGCGCGTTCCAGTCGATGCGCGAGCGGTCCGAGGTGAGATGCCAGTTGAGGTTCAGGCTGCCGAGCACGCACGCCTCATAGGGCAGCAACGGCTGCTCGCCGCAGGGGTTGGTCGTGTCCTGCGGCGCCACGTCCGGCGTCGGGTTGGTGCGCTGCAGGCGGTCCAGGAAAATCATGCCCGGTTCGCCGTTCAGCCAGGCGCCGTCGACCAGACGCTCCCAGACGTCGCGGGCGCGTAGCCGCCGAGCAACCTCGCCGGTGCGCGGGTTGACCAAGTCGTAGTCGGCGTCGTCGCGCACGGCCTGCATGAAGGTGTCCGTGATGCCGACCGAGATGTTGAAATTCGAGATGCGACCGTCTTCGGTCTTGCAACCGATGAAGTCCAGGATGTCCGGGTGATCGACGTTGAGGATGCCCATGTTGGCGCCGCGGCGGGTGCCGCCCTGCTTAATCTCGCCGCAGGAGTAGTCGATCATCGACATGAAGCTGATGGGGCCGCTGGCCACGCCGCCGGAGCTGCGCACGAAGTCGCCGCGCGGCCGGATGCGGGAGAAGTTGAAGCCGGTGCCGCCGCCGCTCTGGTGAATGATGGCCGCGTGCATGTCGGTGGTCTTGATGCTGCGCAGGTTGTCGTCGATCGGCAGCACAAAGCAGGCCGCCATCTGCGCGTAGCCCTGGGGCTTGCCCGCGTTCATCAGGCAGGGGCTGTTGGGCACGAAGCGCAGCCCGCGCAAAAGGTCGTACATGGAGTCGACGATCTGGGCGTGGCCTTCGCCGTCTACCCAGCCGCGGTCGCTCTCAACGTCCACCACGCCGCGCACGACGCGGTCAAAGAACTCGTCCACGTTCTCGATCGGGTGGTCGACGCGGTCCTTCAGGAAGTAGCGCTTGCGCAGCACGGCCAGCGCGTTGTCGGAGACGTCTGGATACGTCGGGCCGTGCTTATGCATAGCGCGTCTTGGAGGGGACCGAAAATCTGTAGCTCGGTCGCCATCCCCCCCATGTGGTCAACGGGATCTCTACGAAGGACCCATCCTCAGTATTACCACGCTCGAGTTCGGTGCGGATCTGGCCCAGGCCCTCTCGGACGAGCGCGTCGTGCGCGCCCCACGTGCTGGCGGAGTCGTGCGGAAAGGCCACACCCATCGAAAACTCCGTTTCAGCGTGCCGCAAGCCAAAGAGGACCAGGTCATACGCGCCGGTGGCCGGGATGATCTGGGCGAAGTCAATGGCGAACTGTCGTCCGTCGCGCGTGCGGTGCAGTTCGCCAAGCAGTCTGATCACCGCCGCACCCTCACTCCTGTTCATCCCGCCCCACCGTCGCTGAACGCAAGAGCTGGTACATCAGCGGCGAGGGCGATAGATGGACCTACATACTACATGTAGGTGGGCCAGGATGGTGACATCCCCTATCTTGCATGTCAATTGCTCATTATCAACCATATGGACAACTCGTTCGTATGGTGTCCGGTAGCTTTGGGGCTCGCTGACTCGCGCGACCTGGACGTCGCGCATTCGAGCGACTGCCCGGTCGACGAGTGGTCCAGACGCGGGACGGGACGCCAGGCGCGGTCCGCTCCACAGCTTGTCCACAGCCCATCCACACGCCGCCCACGCAACGGTGTCCCGGCCGATCAGCCGGCGGCGGTCTGCAGTTCGGCGATTCGGCTGTCGCGTCCGACCACGATCAGCATGTCGCCCTCGACCACGCGCTCGGAAAGGCCGGGGGTCACGATCAACTCGTTGCCGCGCTTGATCACCAGAACGTTCACGTCGTACCTGGCGCGCAGGTTCAGGTTGGCAAGCGACTGCCCCGCGAACGGCGTGCCGCTGATTTCCGTGATTCCGAGGTGGGGCAGCAGTTCCAGGTAGTCGAGCATGCCGGGCGTGGACACACTCTGCGCCAGGCGGACCGCCATGTCGCGCTCGGGAAAGACCACGCGGTCCGCCCCCACCCGCTCCAGGATCAGGCGGTGCACATCGCTGGACGCCTTGGCAAAGACCCTCGGCACTTGCAGGGTCTTCAGGTGGGTCGTGATCAGCACGCTGGCCTCGACGTTGGCCATGGCCACGATGGCCAGGTCCACATCGGTCGCGCCGATCTCGCGCAGCACCGTAGCGTTGGTCGCGTCGCCCACCACCGCCTGATCCACCAGGTCAGCCACCTGCTGCACCGCCCGTTCGGAGATGTCGAGCACGATGACTTCGTGCCCGGACTCGGCCAGCGTGCGGGCCAGGCTGTGTCCGAACCGGCCCAGGCCGGTCACCAGAATTTGCATGGGCGTAGCCGGCGGTTAGCCGACCTTGATGGCCTCCTCCGGATAGCTGACCAGCGGCTGGTGCTCGCGTGTGACCAGAGCCTGCGCAAGCGTCAAGGCCCCGAGACGACCGACGAACATGGTTCCGATCAGGATGAGTTTAGAGGCCACGGAAAGATCGGGGGTAATGCCGGTGGAGCTTCCCACGACGGCGAACGCGCTGACGGCCTCGAACAGCAGATTGGAGAGTACGGTGTCAGAGTCGCGCTCCGCGATCGACATGAGGATCGTGGCCAGCAACACCGCCGCGCCGGAAAGGCCCACGACCGCCAGCGCGCGCATGACCGTGTGCTGCGCGATACGGCGGCCAAAGGCCTCAGGGTAGCGCCGCCCTCGAATGTGCGACAGCATCGCGATGAAGAGCACGCTGAATGTATTCACCGTGATTCCGCCGGTCACTGCCGCCGACGCGCCGCCAATGAACATCAGCACGATCAGCGCCGTGAGCATGTCGGTCGGCAGGCGGCCCAGATCTACCGTGGAAAAGCCCGTGGTGCGCCACACGGCGTGATTGAGCGCGGCATTCGACCGCAGCCCCAGGTCGTCGTCCGGCACCGCGCCGCCGAAGTCGGGCGACAGCACCAGCAGCAGCGCAAAGCCCAGCAGCAGCAACGCCGGCGTTGAGGTCAGCACAATGCGCGACTCGAGTCCCAGGCGTCGCCATTGCCGGCGGCGCAGCACATCGAAGATCACGGTAAAGCCAATGGCCCCGATCAGGGGCAGCGCGGTCAGCACGCCCAGGGTCGCCGGGTCGTCAATCAGCCGCGCAAAGCTCACAGACCCCCGCTCGATGTCAAAGCCGGCGTTCGTGAAAGCGGAGACGGCATGGAACACCGACCACCAGACCGGGTTCTCCACCGCCGCGTCGCCGCGCATTCGCAGGTAGAGCAGCACCGCCCCCCCGCCTTCCAGGAACAGGGTAACGAGGCTGATTCGCCACACCAGACCCTTCAGGCCGCCGGGTTCCCCGAGACCAAGGTTCCGGCCAAACAACAGGCGCTCACGGGATGATGCTCGTCGGCCAGCCAGAGAAAAGATAACGATGGCGCCAACGATAAAGCCCAGCGCGCCAATCTGGATGAGCGCCAGGATGACGGCCTCACCGAATGGTGACCAGTGGTCGTGAGTTGACACGACGGTCAGGCCGGTCACGCACACGGCCGAGGTGGCGGTGAAGAAGGCCACCAGGAAATCCGCCTGGCGGCCTTCGGCCAGAGCGAACGGCAGCATCAGCAGCCCCGTGCCCAGCAGAATCAGAGCGGCGAAGGCGATAGTGAGCGTGACGCCTGGCCGGAACTGGCTGCGGCGCATCAGCTTGGCGTCCACGCGCAGGCTGACGTCGACCGGCCGCGGAACGTGGACCACGCGGTCGCCGGCTCCGAGTGGACGCGGAACGCCGGCCGGCCGGCGCGGCGCGGCCGGCATCAGGCGCCGCCCGACCGCAGGCGCCCCGCGGTCCAGCGCGCCGTGGCGCGCCCCTGTTGCGTCAACGTGCACCGCATCACAGCCGGGCAGTGTAGAGCCAGGGTCGCGCTGCCTCTGACCGCGCACCCGCGCTGCTGGATGGTTGCCGACCTCCAGAGTTCCCGCATGGCAGGCCTACGGGACAGAGGCAACGCGCCCGCGCCCCCCCGGCGACATCCGTTGACACTCACTACCGTTCGTGATAAAAGCTCTTGATCCTGAACAAAGTGGCGAATAGTTTGCCTCCGGCCTCTCAAGCGGCGTTTTGGACTTGCGAGGGCGGGGTAGGGCGAAAGCCTCGCCACAGCCGGTTACGACCAGGGAGGGAATGATGAACCGAGACATTTCGCGAAGACGCATGCTACGCAGCGCGGTTGTGGGCGTCACGGGAGCGGCGGGTGTGGCCGCCCTCGCCGCCTGTGGTGAGACCCAAATTGTCGAGGTCGAGAAGATCGTTACCAGGGACGTGGTCAAGGAAGTTGAGGTCGAGAGGGTTGTCACCCAGGAAGTGGAGAAGATTGTCGAGAAAATCGTCGAGGTCGAGGCCAAGCCGCAGGCCGTGTTGGCCATTATCCGGGTGGCCCATGAC
>JAKZUJ010000178.1:0-10768 GCA_047516685.1 Chloroflexota bacterium
CGCCCACGTGGCCACAAGCGACGCGCTGAGTTTGATGGACCTCCCGCTGGCCGACGCGCCGGTCCTGAAAGTTGAACCCTCGGCCGCGGTCGAGTTCGAGCGGATGCGCACGAAGCGCAACCGGCCGGACGCCGTACTGCGCGTGCGGGTGGTTGTGGACTCCGGATGCGGTGACTTTCGCTACGCCATGGGCATCGAGCCAGGACCGCGCGACGGCGATCAGAGCATTCCGGCGCACGGCGTGACCGTGGTGGTCGATCCCAAGAGCGCCGAGTTGCTGCGCGGCTCTACGCTGGAGTACAGCGACTCGCTGATGGACGGTGGCTTCAAGGTGCGCAACCCCCGCGCCCAATCGGAATGCGGCTGCGGGCAGTCGTTCAGCCTGACGGGCCGGGAGATCACGAGCGAACACCTACGCGGTGGCCTGGGCTGACCAGGAGGCGCATAGCCGGCAGCGCCCCGGCGCGGACGCCGCGCCAGTAGGTCGAAAACGTTCGCACGCCTCGCGATTTCGGGCACCCAGACGAGGTGATATCCAACGCAAGGCACGCTGCTTGTGGTCCGCACCATCGAGCGACAGCTCGGCAGTCTTGACGACGGCTGGAACCCGACCGCGAACTGACATTCACAGGACATTCACAACTCAGCACCGATCACATGGCGCCTTCGGCGGCGTCCCGGGTTTAAGGCCGCGGCTGGGGGCCGGGTCGGCGCATACAATTTCGGTCGGTTCAACGATGCCGACGGCCGCCGCGACTTGCGACACGTTGTATGGCTTGGCTCGGTTGACACTTTCGACTTGAACGACACGTTCGGAGGCTGGCGTGCTATTGAAGCGTCTGCGGCGGGCGCGGCGTACCGAAGCGCCCGAGGTAGAGGCGGCTCCGGCGCCGGCTGCGCAGCCCACACAACGGCGGTTTGCCACGGTGCGGCGCTGGCTACAGCGTTCAAAGCTGGACGAAGCCGATTGGGACGACTTCGAGGAGTTGCTGATCGCCGCCGACCTGGGTCCCATGCTGGCGATGGAGTTGCTGGATGAACTGCGGGAGACGGTGCGGGCGGACGGGGCAACCGATCCGGAGGCTGCTCGGGCCCTGCTGGCCGCACGGCTGACCGAGGCGCTGGGCGGTCGGGACGCGCGGTTCGCGAGCGGACCGCCGCCGCAGGTCGTTTTTGTCGTAGGGGTGAATGGGGCAGGCAAGACGACGTCGATCGCCAAGCTCGCGCATCTGCTGCGGTCCAACGGTCGCGAGGTGTTGCTGGCGGCGGGGGATACCTTCCGCGCGGGCGCCATCGATCAATTGCAAATCTGGGGCGACCGTGTGGGCGTTCCGGTGATCGCGCACCAGCCGGGCGGCGATCCCGGCGCTGTCATTTACGACGCCCTGGACGCAGCCCAGGCGCGCGGCGTGGACTACGTGATTGTCGATTCGGCCGGGCGGCAGCACAACAATGTGAATCTGATGAATGAGCTGGCCAAGATGCGACGAGTCGCCGAGCGCAAGGCGCCGGGCGCGCCGCACGAGGTGCTGCTCGTGCTGGACGCACTCACTGGCCAGAATGGCCTGCACCAGGCGCAGGGCTTCCTGGAAACAGCCAACGTCACCGGTATCGTGCTAACCAAGTTGGACAGCTCGGCCAAGGGCGGGGCCGCGTTTGCCGTCACACGGGCTACCGGCATTCCGATTAAGTTCGTGGGCGTGGGCGAACGGCTGGCGGACTTCGAGCCGTTCGATCCCGACCGGTATGTGCAGGCGTTGCTGGCCCCGCAGCCGGACGACGCCGACGGTGAGGAGGAATCGTGAAAGGCGTGATTCTGGCGGGCGGCACGGGGTCGCGTCTGGACCCGATTACGCGCGTGACGAACAAGCAGCTGCTGCCGGTCTACGACAAACCGATGATCTTCTACCCGATCGAGGCGATGGTGAACGCCGGGGTCACGGAGATCCTGATCGTCACCAGCGGCGCCAGCGCGGGCGACTTCCTGCGCCTGCTGGGCAGCGGCGAGGCGCTGGGCGTCACACACCTGAGCTTTACCTACCAGGAGGGGGCGGGCGGTATCGCGGAGGCCATTTCGCTGGCGCGGCCGTTCGTGGGCGATGACCGAATGGTCGTGATCCTGGGTGACAACGTCATTGGCGGGAACCTCGTGGAACCGGCCCGGCGGTTCGCGGCACAACCCAAGGGCGCCAAAGTGCTGCTGAAAGAGGTGGAGAATCCCAGCGCCTACGGGGTGGCGGAACTGGACGGCGACCGTGTCGTGCGGTTCGTGGAGAAGCCGAAGGATCCGCCCTCCAACCTGGCGGTCACCGGTATCTACTTCTATGACGCGCAAGCGTTCAGCCTGATCGAGCAGTTGGATCGATCGGACCGGGGCGAATTGGAAGTGACGGACCTGAATAACGCCTACCTGGAACGCGGCCAGATGACGCACGACGTGCTGGACGGCTACTGGGCGGATTGCGGGGAGTCGATCGATCACTACCTGCAGGCGTGCAATCTGGTGGCGGAGCATGGAGCGAATCGCGTTGGCGGCTAGCGAACGGCGAGTTCCGACGAGCTGGTGAGGCGTCCGCGGGATCCTGGCGGGACCTGAATTCGCTGGACGTTGGCTGGTCTGGAGGGCGTTCGCCACGAGGGCGGCTCGCCGGGCGCGTTGACACGGCGCGCGGCCGGTGCAAATGTTCAGGTGGTCACTCCCGAGGACTAAGCGATGCCCGACGAAGATGAAGATGAAATCAAGGTTCACGTCAGATCCAGCGAGCGGCGCGAGTGCGTCCTGTGCCGCCAGGAAACCACCTGGAACTACTACGAATACCGTCGGTGGTTCGGCCTGCTGAAAAACAGGTACTGGGCATGTGCGCGTTGCGGCAAGCCGCAAAGCGTTGCCGCGCCGGCGTCCGAGGACTGACCGACCCAGCTAACGACGGGATCGGTTGTCAGGGCGCCCGGTGATCGCCCGGCTGCGCGCGCGGCTGGGTTCGGTCCCTCCCGCCCTGGTCACCATCATCTCGATTCTGTTTCTGAACAACGTCGCCATCGCCGCGGCGCGGGCGCTGCTGCCTATCTACGTCGAGCGCGACCTCGGCATGTCTCCCGCGTTCACAAGCCTGCTGGTGTCACTGGAGACGGTGATGGGTGGGCTGATCTCGGTCACGGCCGGCGCTCTGGCCGACCGGCTGGGGCACCGGCTGGTGCTGGTGATCGGGATTCTCGGGTTCTCGGCGGGGATGTTGCAGTTCCTGACCGGCGTGCCCTGGCTGCTGGTGGCGCTGGCCGTGATCCTGGGACTGGCGCACGGCATGCGTTCAACGTCCGGCCAGAGCTATTTGTTGACGGCATCCAGCCGCCAGTCGGTCGGCGTGGCCACGGCCGCCTACTTTCTGGGCGGGACGATCGGTACGGCCGCCAGCTCGCTGGTCGCGGGTCCTGTCGTTGAGGCCTTCGGGTTTGGCGGCTACGCGCTGGTGGGGCTGGGCCTGAACTTCGTCCCGGCCGCGATCACGCTGCGCTATCTGCGCGACGTGCGCCCCGCCCGCCCTGCCGGCGCGTTCGCCGTCGGCTTGCGCACCCGCGACATCCTGGGGCGGCGGGACGTGTGGCTGATGGGCGGGATTCGCTTTTTCCCAACCGCGTTCTGGGGCGTCTGGAGCCTGGCGCTCCCGCTGCTGATCTTTCGGGCGACCGACAGCGTGCTGGCCGTGGCGTTCTACACAGCAGCCGGCATGGGGCTCTCCATGCCCAGCCAATTTCTGATCGGCCGCTGGTCCGACCGGCGCGGACGCGCCGGCCCTATCTACGTCGTGCTCACCAGCATGGTCGCGGCCTCGGCGCTGGCAGCGATTGCCTGGCAGTCCGTGGCTGTCCTGATCACGGTGGGTGTGCTGGGGATGATGGGCGGATGGACGATGTCGGTGCTGGCGCTTGGCACCGTGCGCGATCGCACCGCGCCGCTGGAACGCGGACGGGTGGTTGGATTCATTCACGCACTGTGGAGTTTCGGTCTCATGGCCGGCTCGCTGACCGCCGGCGCGCTGCTGAATTTCAACCCCGCCCTGCCCCTCACGTTGGCCGCGTTGGCTAACGTCGCGGCGCTCCTGATCGCTTTCCGCCTGTTCCACGGGCCGCACAGGCCAGCAGCCGTGCGGGACTGAACGCTACTAAACTGGCGCGGTCCCTATCCCTGAAGCCCTCGACATGACCCCGCCGCAACCCCGCCGACCCATCGTGGCCGCGAACTGGAAGATGAATACGGGACCGGACGACGGTGCGCAGTTAGGGCAGGCCGTTGCGGCTACAAAGTTGCCGTTCGCCGGAGTTGACGTGGTTCTTTGCCCGCCGGCGGTTGGGCTGACCAGCGTGGCGGCGGCCGTGCGCGGCACGCCAATCGCCATAGGCGCTCAGCACGTGCATTGGGAAGCCAGCGGCGCTTACACCGGGGAGATTTCCGTCCCCATGCTGGCCGGCCTGGCTGCGTATGCCATCACCGGACACTCCGAACGTCGGCAGCTATTTGGCGAGACCGACCAGGAGGTGCAACGCAAGACCCGCGCCATCCTGGCCGGCGGGCTGACGCCAATCGTGGCCGTGGGCGAATCACTGGCCCAGCGCGACGCCGGGCAAACCCACGAGGTATTGCGCTCGCAGGTCACGCAGGTCTTCGAGGCGCTGACGACCGAGGAAGCGGCGACCAGCGTGATCGCCTATGAACCTGTCTGGGCCATTGGCACCGGCCGCAACGCCACGCCCGCCCAGGCCCAGGAAGCCATCGGCTGGATTCGCGACACCGTGGCAGCGGCACAGGGCCGCCCGGCCGCCGAACAGGTGCGTATTCAATACGGCGGCAGCGTCACGCCTGAAAACTGCGACGAGTTGCTGAGTCGCGATGGAATCGACGGCGCTTTGGTGGGCGGCGCCAGCCTGGACGCGCGCAAATTCGCGGCTATCGTGCGAGCGGCAAGGCCGTAGCCCGGCGGGAACCAGCCGTTGCCGGAGCGCGCGCGAGCGGCGGCGATCAGACCAGGATCGGGTTCGACCAGGCGATTCGGCCAGCCGTGTCCTGCACTTCGACCCGGACGTAGATCTCCTCACCACGCAGTTCGTGCGCGGCGGCCGTCAGCGGCTCGGAGCCAGCCCGTTGGCTGGAGCCACGGGCCCGGGCGGCGATGAAGCTGATGCGCGCCGCGGGCGAGGTGCGCACCCGCACGGCGCCATCCTCGACGCGCAGGTCCAGAATCTCCGGTCCCATCGATGAGTAGAAATGGCCGCGACGCAGGGCGGCGACGAGGCCGGCCGGCGTGAAGTCCTGGGTGCGGACCATGACCCAGCCGCGGCCTTCGGCGCCGTGCTTCCAGTGCGAGTCGTCAGTGGCGAATCCCCAGGTCAAGCCGGCCTGGAGCAGGTATTCGTCCCAGGTAACGCCCGACACGCCCTTGGCGCGGGTTACGTCGCAGACGGAGTTGAAGACTTCCATCCCTACGAAGCCCTCGATTTCGAGCATGTCGTTGGCGGACTGGCCCAGCCAGTAGGGGTGAGCCATCACGGCGAGGCCGCCGCCGGCGTTGACCCGATCAATGGCCTCCTGCGGGCCCCAGGAGTCGTCGGAGCGCTCGAAGCCGCTGACGCCCGTGGCCAGGATGTGATAGCGCTCGCCGGTGTACGGGTCGGGGCCGTGCATCTCGATGCCGGGGATCGTGACGAATCCCGGCTGGGCGTAGGCCGTGGTGTCCGAGACGACCCGGTGGTCAGAAAGGGCGACGAAGTCATAGCCGGCGTCGCGGTACCAGGCCACGGCGTCCGCGGGCGACTTCAGCCCGTCGGAGTTGGTGGAGTGCATGTGCAGGTTGCCGCGGTACCAGGGGCCGTCGACGAGGAACGGGTTGCCGTCGACTGGATTCGTGGTCATATCCAACTCCTCTGCGTGCGGCGGATGAACGCCGGGTAGGGCATTATCCGCGGCTCGCCGGGCGGAACATCGGTGATGGGCCTGGGATTTTATGGATCAGGCATCTTGGACCGGTCAGCGTCAAGGCATTCGCCGCACAGCGACTATGATCAGCGGCGCGTGCGGACAAGCCGGGAGACGGGCGTGATATGCCGATGAACGGCCGGCGCGTCTCGGTTTGCATCCCGGCCAAGGACGAAGCCGAAACGATCGAGGAGATCATCACGCGCTGTCGGCCGCACGCGGACGAGCTGTTCGTGGTGGACGGGCACTCGAGTGACGCCACGCGCGACCTGGCCGATGCTCTCGAGGTTCCGGTGTATCTGGATGCCGGGCGCGGCAAGGGCTGCGCGGTGCGCGAGGCAATTGCGAGGGCGACGGGCGACATTCTGGTAACCATCGACGCCGACATGTCGTTTGATCCCGAAGACATCCCGGCCCTGGCCGCACCCGTGGCGAAGGGCGAAGCCGAGTACGCCACGGGTTCCCGGATGCGCGGCGGCAGCGATGAACTGCACGGCGACCTGGACAAGTTTCTGCGAATGATGGGGCAGGACATCATCACGCTGGGCATCAACTACCGGTTCGGGGTGCGGTTGACCGATTCGCAGAGCGGCTTCCGGGCGTTCGACTTGAAGGCCGCACGGTCGATCACGCTGAACGAGGACATCACGACCACCGAGCAGGAAATGATCATCAAGTTCCTGCGCAAGGGGTACCGGGTTGCCGAGGTCCCGACGCACGAGTACGCCAGCCGGCGGGAGCGGTCGCACATCTCCCTGCGCCGGCACGGGGCGCGCTACGTGTACAGCTGGCTGCGGTATATGTTCGTCTAGTCGGCCCGATCCGGACCGGCCTCGGCAGTCACGAGCGGCGCTCCTATCTGCCCCACCTGGGCCGCATGAGCATGGTTGGCATGGCCGGGGCGACTTCGGCTTGATCTTTGCCGGGAAATCCCGTGGTGTAGAGCTTGTAATAGAGGTCACGACGAGCGAGGAGTTGTTCATGCGTTCCGCGCTCAACGATATCGCCGTCCTGGAAAACAAGAATCAGGTCCGCGCCGCGAACGGTCGCCAGGCGATGCGCGATCACAAATGACGTGCGGCCCTGCATCACACGTTCCAGGGCTTCCTGAATGGCGCGTTCGGTGCGCGCGTCCACGCTGGACGTCGCTTCGTCCAGAATCAGGATGCGCGGGTCGGCCAACAGGGCACGGGCGAAGCAAATGAGTTGTCGCTGCCCGACCGAGAGCCGTGAGCCGCGCTCGCGCACTTCGGTCTCGTAGCCGTTGGGCAATTCCAGAATGAAGTCGTGGGCGCCCACGGCTTTGGCGGCATCGACCAAGTCCTGCTCCGACGCGTCCGGGCGTCCGAACGCGATGTTCTGATAGATGCTGCCGGAAAAGAGGAAGCTGTCTTGCGGGACGATTCCCAACTGGCTGCGCAGTGAATGCTGGGTGACTGACCGGATGGGGTGGCCGTCAATGCGAATCTCGCCATCGTCAGCGTCGTAAAAGCGGGCCAACAGGTTGATGGTGGTGGTTTTGCCAGCGCCGGTTGGACCGACGAGCGCGATTCGCTGCCCAGGTTCGGCGACAAACGAAACGTTGCGTAGGACGTCGACGCCCTCGTAGGCAAAGGTCACGTTGTCGAACTCGACACGGCCAGTCACGGAGGGAAGCTCGGTTGCCGCGGGCGAGTCGCTGATCTCCTCCGGCTCATCCAGGAGTTCAAAGATTTTCTCGCCGGCGGCCATCGTGGACTGCAGCTGGTTGTAGAAGCGGGTGAGCTGCTGGATGGGCTGGAAGAAGCGGGCGACGAGGGCAATAAACGCCACCAACGTGCCGAGCTCCATCATCTCTTCGCCGACCACGAACGAGCCGCCGACCACGATCACCGACGCCATGGCAATGGCGGAAATCGTGTCGACGACCGGGATAAACCCGGACACGATGGCACCGGCGCGGACGCTGGCGGCCACGTTGGCCTGGTTGGTGGCCTGAAACCGCGAGGCGTTCGTGCGCTCACGTCCAAACGACTGGGTAACGCGGACGCCGTCAATGCTCTCCTGCAGGTTGGCGTAGACGTCCCCTACGGTGCTGCGGACGTCACGGAAGGCATTGCGCGCCTTGGCGCTAAAAAACCGGCTGGCGAGCCACATCACCGGAAGCATGGCCATCGTGACCAGCGCCAGCTTGAAATTCAGCGCAAACATCATGATCACGATGATTAACAGGATGAAGACGTCGGCGACCAGCGAAACCACGCCCATGGTCACGAACTCACTGATCACGTCGACGTCGTTGGTGAGCCGGGACATCACGGCGCCCAGCGGGTGACGGGTGAAGTACGAAAGCGAGAGCCGGTTCAGCTTGGCGAACAGGTCGTTGCGCAGCCGCAGCAGGCTTGCCTGCCCAATGGTGGCCGAGATGCGAACCTGGAAGTAGCTGCCGGCCCACATCACAAACAACGTGAGCAGGTAGATAGCGCCAATGGTCGCCAGCGTGTCGGTGTTGCGCTTATCAATGCCCTCGTCGATCCCAAACTTAAGGAGCAGCGGGCCCGCGACGTTGGCGCCGGAGCCGATGGATACCAGCACCATGGCGGCGGCGATCATCCGCTTGTGCGGGGCCAGGTAGGCCAGGAGGCGTCGAGCGACCCGGGGGTTGTAGGCCGCGGCGTCGCCTTCGAAGCGGCCCAGGGACATACGGCCGGACATCATGCTGACGGGCTCCCTGCGGGGGTGGGTGCGGCGCCGACACTGGCGGCTTCGCGGCGCAGACGCTCGGCCTCGGCTTCCTGGGCCTGCCACATCTCGTGGTAGAGGCCATCAGTCTCGATCAAGTCTTCATGGCGTCCGCGCTGCACGATGGCGCCGTGGTCGAGCACGATGATCTCGGCAACATGGCGCACGCTGCGGACGCGCTGGCTGACGATGAGCGTGGTTCGTCCTTGCTGGGCGGTACGCAGCGCATCCTGAATCGCGCGTTCGGTCCAGGTGTCCACGCTGGAGGTGGACTCGTCCAGGATGAGGATGCGCGGGTCCAGCACCAGGGCTCGGGCAATGGCTACCCGCTGCTTCTGGCCGCCGGAGAGCGTGACGCCGCGCTCGCCGACCACAGTTTCGTAGCCGTCGGGCAGCGTCTCGATGAACTCATGAATCTGGGCCAGCTCGGCGGCAGCCACAACCTGCGCGCGGGTGGCGTCGGGCCGGCCGTAGGCGATGTTAGCGCGGATGCTATCGGCAAACACAAAGGGCTCCTGATGGACGATGCCGATCTGCGCGCGCAACGAGTCGATCGTCAGGTCGCGCACATCGATACCGTCCACGAGCACCCGGCCGGAACTGGCGTCATAGAAGCGAGGCAAGAGGTTGATGATGGAACTCTTGCCCGAGCCCGTGCCGCCGACGATGCCGAGGGCCTGGCCAGGCGCAACATCGAAATTGATGTCGCTGAGCACCGACTGGATCTCGTGCTGAAAACTTGCCCGCTCGAACGTCACGCGGCCCTTGGCCTGCTTGAGGGCTTCGGCGTGAGGCGATTCCAGCACGTCGGAACGCTCGTCCAGGATGTCGAAAATGCGCTCCCCGGACGCGACGGCGCGGGCGAAGCTGTTGATCGTCATACCCAACATGCGGACGGGCATCATCAGGAGGAGCAGGTAGGTATTGAATAACACCAGCGTGCCCAGGCTGATTTGGCCGTCGATCACCTTCCAGCCGCCGTACCAGAGCACCGCCACCTGCCCGGCGCCCAGGACGGCGTTGAACAGCGGCGCGCGCATGGCAAAAAGGCGCATCACGTGGACGGTTCGATCGTTGAGCACCGCGTTCACTGGGGCAAAGCGACGCGCTTCGGCGTCTTCCTGGGCAAACGCGCGCACCACGCGCGCGCCGGCCAAGTTTTCCTGCACCACCACGTTCACGTCCGCCCAGGCTTCCTGCACCATCTGAAAAAGCGGCCAGATGCGCTTGGCAAAGCTAAGCGCGATTGCAATCAGCACGGGAATAATCAGGAGCGAGAGCAGGGCGAGTTGCCAGTCGGTGAGGAACAGCACGACGGCCACGCCGCCGGTAACCAGGACAATCTGGACGATCTGAAAGACGCCCATGGACGCGAAGCGACGGACGCGTTCCACGTCGCTGGTGGTTCGCGACATCAACTCGCCAGTGCGGGTCCGGTCGTGAAAGCGGAACGAAAGGCTCTGGATGTGCATGTACAGCTGATTTCGGATGGTAAAGACCACCCGCTGACTCAAGACTTCGGCCATGAACTGGCGGCCGAATTGCGCAAGGCCCTTGAATGCCGTGAAGGCAATCACCAGACCTGCCGTGACAAAGAGAACCGTCCGGGCGCCTTCCTGAAGCCCCTCGTCAATGGCCTCGCGCAGAATCATTGGAATAGACAAGTCAGCGACCGTACCGACGAGGGTGATGGCCAGGGTGCCCAAGCCCAGTCGCCAATGTGGCAGGGCATAGCGAATCAGGCGGGTCAGGATTGTGGTGCTACGCATGGATGTCCTTTCGTTGCGACCTGAAATAGCCGGCTTCTCGCTTGGCGTTGATTGCGGCGTTGAGCCGGACGAGGGCCGCGGCTATTTCCGAAATCTCAGATTCGTCGATCTCGTCAAGGGCGCCCTGCAGGTACCGCACGAAGGCGTCTTCATACGCTTCCAGCCGCGCAAGCCCGGCGGGCGTGGCGTCAATGAGCAGGTGGCGGCGATCGTCGGAATCCTCGGTTCGGGTGGCCAAGCCGGAGACGACCAACTGATCCACCGTATGCGACATGGTCTGGCTGCTGAGCAGCTGCCAGTCAGCCAACTG
>JAKZUJ010000179.1:0-12036 GCA_047516685.1 Chloroflexota bacterium
TGCTCGGCCAGCACGCGGTAGTGCCGTTCGATGGCCAATCCGCCGCGGTACTGCCCGTCGCCGCCGCTGTCCGGCACGAACTCGTAGCGGTCGATGGCGATGGGATGCTCGGCCTCGATGACTTCCGCCGGGTTGTTGGCGAAGTTCACCACCACGCTGGACACCCCGTCCGGGCCGTCGGCAAACGGTCGGCCGCCCCAGGAGCCGAACAGGAACTCCAGCAGCACGAACGGGTCGCCCTGCGCGTCGTAGCCCGCCAGGCTGACACCCGTGTCGCCGCCGGCCTCGGCCGCCGGCACGCGCTCGGGCACGGCCTGGGCCAGCGCGCCCAGCACGGCGTTGGCAATGCGGAATCCCGTCAGTCCGCGCGCCGCCACCGGGGCCGGGCGGTGCGGGTTGACGATGGTGCCTTCCGGCGCGATCACTTCGATCGGGCGGAAGTGCCCTTCATTGTTTGGAATGTCCGTCGGCATCACGCAGCGGACGCAGGCGTAGGCCGCCGACTTGGTGAAGGGCAGCGGGCAGTTAATGGCGCCTCGCACCTGGCGACCGGACCCGGCGAAGTCGACGGTGATCCGGTCGCCCTCGACGTGCAGCGTGACCTGGATCGGAATCGGCTCCGGGTTGATGCCGTCGTCGTCCAGGTAGTCGGTGAACCCGTAGACGCCATCCGGGATCTCGCGAATCGCCAGTCGGGCTCGGTCGGCGGCGTAGTCCAGCACCGCCGCGCCCAGGTCGGCCAGGCGGCGCGGCCCGTGCTCCTCGGCCAGCGCCAGCAGCCCGCGTTCCCCCACGTGTCCCGCCGCCAGTTGGGCGCGCAAGTCCCCCAGTACCTGTGCGGGGACGCGCACGTTGCGCTCCAGCAGCCGCCAGACGTGTTCCACCGGCTGTCCGGCGGCCATCAGCCGCACCGGCGGCAGGCACAGGCCCTCCTGGAAGAGCTCCGTGGCGTCGCAGCCATTACCGCCGGCCGTCTTGCCGCCAATGTCGGCGTGATGCGCGATGGTGACCACGTGCCCGATGACCCGGCCGTTGCGAAACACCGGCTGCGCCGTGTAGATGTCCGGCAGATGGGTGCCGCCGGCATACGGGTCGTTGAGCGCGTACACGTCGCCGGGCCGCAGTTCGTCGCCGAAGCGCGCCAGGAACGCCCGCATGGCGTCCGGGATCGAGCCGAGATGCAGCGGCAGCGTGAGCCCCTGGGCGATCAGCCGTCCCGCCGGATCGCACAGCGCGGCCGACAGGTCCATCGAGTTCTTCAGGTGCGTCGACCGCGCCGTGCGCACCAGCGCCACCGCCATCTCATCCACCAGCGCCGCCACCGCGTGACGGAACAGTTCGCGTTGCACCGGGTCGACGGCCCGGCGTCTGGCGCTCATCGGCTCGCCTCCAGCAGCAGCGCGCCGTCAGGCTCCCGCGAGCAGCGCCACCCGGGCGGCACGACGGTGGTGGCGTCGTAGTCCTCCACGATCATCGGTCCCGGTGTCGGCCTGACGCCGAGATCGCCGCGACGCAGCACTGGCGTCGTGCGCCAGCGCCCGCCGAACCAGGCCCGGCGCTGCACCCGCCGCGGGCTGCGAGCCAGCGTCTCGCGCAGGTTCACCGGATCGTTCGGCCGGACGGCGCTCACCCGCAAGGCCGCCGCGATGACCGGGCTGGTCGGATCGCGGTGGCCGTAGGTGGCTTCGTGCTGGGCCTCGAAGCAGTCACGGATGGTGTCAAGAGTGCGGCTTGTCACCCGGCCGGACGGAATCGCCGCTGGAATCTCGAACGACTGGCCGCGGTAGCGGCACTCGGCCACGGACTCAATTGTCAGGTCGGCGGCCCGATAGCCGCCGGCCGCCGCCAGGGCCGCGCAGCGGTTCTGCAAGGAGCGCTGGGCTTTGTCCAGACGGCTGGCGGCATCGGGCGCGCTCAGATCGATCAGCGGCGAGTGGGTGGCCATCCAACGCAGGTCGGCGCCCAGCAGCCCAGTCGCGCTGAACACGCCGGGACCGGCGGGCGCCAGGACGCGCCGGATACTCAGCAGGTCGGCCACCGCCGCGGCCATGCCCGGACCGCCGCCGCCGAAGGCCACGAGCGTGAAGGCCGCCGGATCCACGCCGCGTTCGCTGGTGACCGCTCGCAAGGCTCGCGCCAGTTCGGCCGCCGCCACCTGCCGGGCGGCGTCCGCCGCGCGCGCAACGTCGCTGCCCAGCGGACCAGCAAGCTTTTCGGCCACGGCCCGTTCGGCCAGTGCCGCATCGATCGCCATGTCCCCGCCCAGCAATCCGCTGGGGCTGACGTGGCCCAGCACGACGTTGACATCCGTCAGGGTGGCTTCAGTACCGCCTCGTCCGTAGCAGGCCGGCCCGGGATCCGCGCCGGCGCTTTCCGGTCCAACCGACAGCCCGCCGGCCGGGTCGACCCTGGCAATGCTGCCCCCGCCGGCGCCGATCTCGGCCAGGTCGATGGTTGGCGTGCGCAGCAGATAGCCCGAGCCGCGGGTAAGGCGCGTGCCGGAACTGATGCCGCCTCCCAGTTCAAGCTCCGGCGCGATGGCCGGCGCGCCATCCAGCACGACCGCTGCCTTGGCGGTTGTGCCGCCCATGTCGAATGCCAGCACTCGATCCAGACCACGCTGGCGAGCCAGCTGGGCGGCGGCCAGCACCCCGGCGGTTGGCCCGGATTCCAGACAGAAGGCCGGCAGCTGGGCCGCCTCGGCCGCCGGCATCACGCCGCCGCTGGACTGCAGCATCAATATCGGCGCTCGCGAGCCCGCGGCTCGCAGCGCCTCGGCCAGCCGCCGCAGGTAGACCCCCATGACCGGCTGCAGATACGCATTGATGACCGTGGTGCTGGTGCGGTCGTATTCGCGGATCAGCGGCAGCACCGCCGAACTGCGAGAAATCGCGGCGTCCGGCAGACGCTCCCGCACCAGCCGCTCGACCTCGATCTCATGCCGGTCGTCGACGTAGGAGTTGAGCAGGCAGATCGCCACGGCTTGCACGTCGGCCTGGTCCAGCACGTCCAGTGCGCGCGTCACACTGTCTGTGTCCAGCGGGGCGACTACCGAGCCGTCGGCGCCCATCCGCTCGCACACGCCCAGGCGCAGGCGCCGCTCGACCAACGGCTCAGGCCGCGACCAGCTCAGGTCGTACAGACGCGGATAACGCAGCCGCCCGATCTCCAGCACATCGCGAAATCCCTCGGTTGTAATCAGCCCGATCAGCGGCCCGCCCCGCTGCAGGATGGCGTTGGTCGCCACCGTGCTGGCGTGCAGCAGGCTGGCGAGCGGTTCCAGCGAGCCGCCGCTGCAGGCCTCCAGTCCCGTGAGCACTCCGGCATCGAAATTGGGCGGCGTGGAGAGCGTCTTGTGCCGGGCGACGGCGCCGTCCGTGTCCACCGCCACCAGGTCGGTGAACGTGCCGCCAACGTCCGCGGCCGCGCGCAGGCCGCCAGGACTCGGACTCATGGAATTCAAGGTTCGGATCGCTACGTCAGGCCGTGCACCGGCGCGGTTTCGGCCAGCGCGCCGAGCGTCGTCGGCGTGTCCCAGCCAAGCCTCCGCGCGATGGCCGCGAACGTAGCGCCGTTGCTGCTGACCACGGGCAACCCATACGCCGTTTCGAGCGGCTCAATGACCTCGAACGTCGCCAGGTTGGTGCAGGAGAGAAAGATCGCGTCCGCCGCGGCGGGTGGCGGCTGGGTGTCGATGAAGGCGCGAAGTTCGTCCGAGGTTACGTCGGCGATCTCCACGGCGGCTGAGATGCCGAGCCCGTGGGCGCACAGGGTCTCGACACCGTGCGTGGCCAGGAACTCCATCTCGTGGTCGTTCAACTCAGCCGGGTAGGGCGTATAGAGCGCGATCCGACGGCTGCCCAGCGTGCGCAGGGCCTCGGCCACGGCGCTGGAGGTGGTGATGGCCGGCGCGCCCGCGGCTCCCGAGATAGACGCTCGCAGCGCGGCCTCGCCGCCGCGTCCATCCACAAAGCTGCTGGCCGTGCAGGCAAACGCCACAATCTCCACCAGCGCGCTACCAACCTCGTCCGCGGCCCGTTCGGCGTGCGCCAGCATCTGCCGGGCGTCGTCCACGCCGCAGGTCGAGTTGCGCATGCGGGCGGTGTGCAGGCTGGCCGTGGGCGGCGCCAGACGCCAGAACTCAGGTTCGACCACGGTGTTGACCGATGGGACCAGCAAGCCAACCCGTTGCATGTGCACCGCCCTGGGGAACCGCGCCACATCATCGTCAGCGGGCAAGCCTTTGGATGTCAACGCAGCCGCGATCGACAGATTGGATCGGGATGCGTGAGACACTGTGGCCATGACTCCTGAACTGATCGGTGTCTTGTCCGTAGGTGTAGCGCTTGCGGCGTTGATCGTGGCTGGATTGGCCACGACGCGCGCCGACCTGCGTGAAATGCGGCGCGACCTGACGGAGCTGACTCGGCATCAGGCACGCACCGAAGGCCTGCTCGAAGGTCTGCGCGACGCACTAACCGGACGCAGCCGCTCCACCGACTAACAGACGCGGCGGCCAAGACTGCAAAGAATATTTGGGCGGCCGTCGGTTGCTGCCTGCCACGGCCTCCCGCGCACGTCAGATCCCGAGGAATCGACGCTGCGCCGTGTCCGTTCTAGGCTGAGTCGCGCCGCCGGTTGAGGAAGCTGCCAATGTCCCGTCTACGCGTGGGTGTCGTCGGCTGCGGCGCGATTGCCCAGATTCAGCACCTGCCGCACCTGCGCGACGGGCGCGACCGCTTTGTCATCGGCGGTATCTGTGACATCGCGCCGGACCTGCTGCGGAAGGTCGGCGACGACTTCGGCGTTCCCGAGCACGCGCGTTTCGCCGATGTCCACGATTTGGTGGCTTCGGACATCGACGCCGTGCTGATCTGTTCGTCCGGGAGCCACGCGCCGCAGGTGCTGGCCGCCGCCGCGGTGGGCAAGCACGTGCTGGTGGAGAAGCCGGCCTGCGTCACGCTGACGGAGGCGCAGTCCATGATCGACGCCTGCGAAGCAGCGGGGGTGGTGCTGATGGTGGCGTACCCCAAGCGCTACGAACCCAGCTATGCCTACGCCGCGCGCCGCGTGCGGGCCATGCGGGACGTGCGGCTGATCCAGATCAACCATCTGCATCCGTCGAACGATCTGCACATGGCCGAATTCTCGTTTCACAGGGCCAATCTGCCGGACGAGGTGCTGGCCAGGCTGCGTGCTTCGGATACCGCGCTGATTGCCGAGGCCCTGGGCTTGGACGATCCGCCTGACGATCTGGTCCGCGCCTACCAGCTTGCGAACGGCAGCCTGATCCACGACATCAGCGTGCTGCACGGCATGTTCGGTCCGCCGGAGGCCGTGCTGAGCACCGAAATCTGGCGCGACGGTGGGGGCGTCACCACTGCGATGCGCTATGCCGACGACATCCGCGCCGTGCTCACCTGGGTGGATCTGCCGGACCTATGGGCGTTCGAGGAGACCTTCGCGGTCTACGGTGGCGCTGAGCGCGTGATCCTCTCGTTCCCCACCGGATTCAGCCGCGGTCTACCGACGACGGCGGTGGTGCAGGAGCATGACGCCGACGGCGCCCCATCCCGGCGAGAACTGACCTGGCACGAGAATCCGTTCAAACGCGAACTGGAACACTTCCACGACGCGGTTCGATCCGGACGCACCCCCGACACACCCGGCACAGAGTTGATCGACCACCTGACGCTCGTGCGCGACATCGTGCGCGCGTCGTTCACCGGCGGGAGTTGAGCATGGCCTTCCGAGTTTTCGATGCGCGCACGGACATCCAGAATCTGATCATTCATCCCGACATTCGCGCGCGGTTCCTGCGCATGGAGCCGGGCGAGGAAAACGTGCCCCACAGCCACGACCTGGGCGGCGAGATCTTCCTGATCCTGGATGGACAGGCCGAATTCGTGATCGACGGGCATAGCGAGGTGCTGGGACCGGGGCAACTCTGCTTTGCGGCCCGCGACGAGATTCACACGGTCCGCTGCGTCGGCGATGCCCCTATGACCATGTACCTATCGGTCACCCCCCACATCGACCCGACGCACACCTGGTGGGACGACAGCGGCGCCAAGCTGCCGCCGCGCTTTGGCGGGTCGACGATCGCCGAGCGCGAGGCTTTGGACGCTGAATCGCCGCCGCCCCCGGTTGCGGATCTGGCCGCGAACCACGCGGCGGCCGCGGATGAGGCCGCACGGGCCGCGCAGGCAGCCGCCGAGGCTCAAAGCGCCGGCGCCAGGGCCTTGGAGCAAGCGCGAGCCCAGGGCGACGATGCCGCGGCCGAGGCGGCGGTCGACGACATGTGGGCGGCACTCTATGAGAGCTTCAGTGCAACCCGCGCGATGGCCGCTAGCTGGAACGCGCTGGCGCCCAGGGTTGGAAGGCAGTGAGCACGGCCCACCGGGCCAGTCCCCGCTAGGCGCTAATCCGTGCCGGCGGCCCAGGCGCCCAGGGCCATGTAGCCGCCGTCCACGTTGACGAACTCGCCGGTCATGAACGAGGCGCCCTCGCTGGCCAGGAACACGGCCACCGAGCCGATATCGGCGGGCTGGCCGATTCGGCCCAGCGGATGCGTGCTGCCCCAGAGGTTGAGTATTTCGTCCTCGTCGCCGAAGGCGCGGGCCGCTCCGCGGGCCAGCGGCGTGTCGATCGTGCCCGGGTTGATGGCCAGCACGCGGATGTTGTCGGCGGCGAAGTCCAGCGCCATGTTGCGGGTGAGTGACAAGCTTCCGCCCTTGCTGGCGGCGTACGCCGGGACCTGCGGCTGGGATTGCAAACCTTGCACGCTGGCGATGTTGATGATTGCGCCGCCGCCGCGCCGCCGCAGGTGAGGGATCGCGAACTTGGACATCAGAAACTGGCCCTTGAGGTTGATGCCGATGATCCGGTCCCAGGTAGCTTCGTCCATATCCTCGGCGGTCATGTAGGAGGCCGTGGGCTGGATGCCGGCGTTGTTGACCAGGACGTCCAGGCCGCCGAGCTCCGCCGCGGTTTCTTCCACCATGCGTTCGGCGTCGGCGATGGAACTCACGTCGCCGATGACCGCGATGGCACGCTGACCGGCGTCGTTCAGACGGTCCACCAGGCCGCGAGCCGCTGCTTCGTCAACGTCGGCCACGCTCACCGCCGCGCCAGCGGCGGCGAAGGATTCCACGATTCCGGCGCCGATGCCCATGGCGCCGCCTGTAACTATTGCTACGCGACCGTCGTGCTCACCCATTGAACCGTTCCCCGCGCTCACTTCCGGGACAGCCTAGCGGGCGCGCCCGTGGCGGCGGCGCCGCGCACCGGCGCGTAGACTCCCGTCCAACTCATGAGCATGCGTGCGGCGTCACCCGCAATCACCGAGGCCGGCCGGCGCCGCATCCTCGGCGCGTTGTTCGTGGCGCGCGGCTGCATCGGTGTCGGGTATCTGGCCGGGTTCATTGTTATCACCATCGCCGCCAAAGAGCTCAGCGGACATGCGGCACTGGCCGGATTGCCGGCCGCCATGTCGATGGTCGGTCGGGCGATCGGTCCACCGCCGATTGCCCGCGCGATGGACGTTTTTGGGCGGCGACAGGCCATCGCCGGCGGCTACGCGCTGGGGGCCGTGGGCGCTTTGACGTCGGCGCTGGCGATCGCGGCGGGGTGGTTCTGGCTACTGCTGGTCGCGTCGCTCCTGGTGGGCGTGGCGCGCGCCGGCGGCGACATGTCGCGTTACGTCGCGGCCGAGGTGTACCCGGCGAGCCGGCGTGGTCGCGCCATTGGCATCGTTGTATGGGGCGGCACCGCCGGCGCCTTGGCAGGACCTCCGCTGGGCGGATTCATGCAGAACGTTGCAAGTGACGCGGGCCTGTCTCCTCTTGCCGGACCTTGGATGGCCGCGGCAGGTCTGCTGCTCTTCGCCGCGCTCGTGACCTGGGTGTTCGTGCGCCCTGATCCACGCGATGTGGCCGACCTGACCCCGGATCCCACGGCCGTGACCGCCGACGCGCTTGATCTGCGGGGCGTGTTGCGCGACCGCCGGGTGCAGCTGGGCATCTGGGCCATGCTGACGGGTCAGGCCGTCATGACCCTCATCATGGTGGTGGTTCCGCTGCACCTGTACACAAACGGGAATCTGGGTGAGGCAGTCCCGGCGGCAATGACCGCGCACGTGGCGGGCATGTTTGCGTTGGCGCCGGTGACCGGTCGCCTGGTGGATAGGTTGGGGCCACGACCCATGGTGTTGCTGGGCGCGGTGCTGCTGATGCTGGCCAGCGCGCTGGCTGGGCTGGATGCGGGCGTGGGCACGCTGCTGCCGGCCATGTTCTTGCTGGGGTATGGCTGGAATGCGTGTTTCGTGGCCGGTTCCACCATGTTGTCGCGCGGGCTGCCACTGAATCTGCGTGCCCGCGTTCAGGGTCGGGTGGAGGTGCTGATAGGCGTGGTGGGCGTGCTGAGCAGCATCTCGTCCGCGCCTCTGCTGGTGGGCGGCGCCGGCATGGGTTGGCTGGGCGCCGCAGGTCTGGTCTCGGCGCTGTTGCTGCTGGTCGCGCTGGGCTGGGAGCGCGCGGGCACGCGAGCGCCCGCCGGGGCGTAGGGTCCCCGCGCCTACAATAGGCGCCGCCCGCTCACCGTCAGCCGAGAGCCGCCATGCCACATCTCTGGGGTCGTCAGTTCACTCGCGCCGAGTTGATGGCGCGCGTCGGAGACGTTTCGCAGATCGGTGGCGTTCGCGAGTACCGCCTTGACGGCGGGCCGGGCGACGGCCTGCCAGTGGTTGACGTGAACACAGGGTCGGGTCTGCGCTTCACCGTGGTACCGGGGCGTGCGCTGGATATCACCGGGGCCTGGTTCAACGACATCCCCCTGGGCTTCCGAGCGCCCGCCGGCGAGATGCACGGCGCGTACCACGAACCCGACGGCTGGGGTTGGGTGCGCAGCACGGTCCTGGGACTGCTGGTCACCGGCGGCCTGGACAACGTGGGAGACCCGGCCGTCGAGGCCGACCGTCTGTTCAGCGACTTCGGTTTGCACGGGCGCCTCTCGAACCTGGCTGCCTCCAACGTCCACGCCGACGGGGAATGGCAGGGCGACGATTACGAGATGTGGGTGCAGGGTCGGGTGCGGCAGGCCGCGCTGTTCGGCGAAAATCTGGAGCTCAAGCGGCGAATCTCGACTTCACTGGGAGCAACGTCGATACGAATCCACGACGAGGTGACGAACCTGGGCGCCGAGCCCGAGCCGGCAATGATTCTCTTCCACGTGAATCCCGGCTATCCGCTGCTGGACGACGGGGCCCGACTGCACGTGCGCAGCCGTTCGCGTCGTCCCTACGACGACCACTCCGCGTCGCTGGAGTCCGACTGGAACACCTACGGCCCGCCCACGCCGGGCTGGCAGAACACGGTGTGGATTCATGACGTGGAGTCGAATGACGAGGGCCTGGTGCACGCAGCGCTTGTCAATCGCTCGTTGGGCGACGGGATCGGCCTGGGTTTTACCTATCCGAAAGCCCAGCTGCCGTTCCTCAACCAGTGGAAATTCCTGGGTGTGGGCAACTACGTCACCGGCATTGAGCCGGCCAACTGCACCGTGCTGGGTCGCGCAGTCAATCAGGCCGATGGGACGCTGCAGGTGCTTGAGCCCGGCGAGACCACCGAGTTCGACCTGGAGCTGTCGGTCCTGGCCGGGTCCGACGCCATCGGCGCCTTCCTCGCCAATATCGGTGAATGACGCCTACGACCACGTGGAAACCCTGCGCGTGCGCTATTCCGACACCGACGCCCAGGGAATCGTGCATCACTCGAACTACTTCCGCTGGCTGGAAGAAGCCCGGATCGGCTGGCTGGACGCCATTGGGCAGGCCTACGGCGATCTGACCCAGCGGGGAATCTACTTGCCGCTTACCACT
Organism: Chloroflexota bacterium; assembly: GCA_047516685.1. GTDB lineage: Bacteria > Chloroflexota > UBA11872 > UBA11872 > UBA11872 > UBA11872. The sequence goes on from JAKZUJ010000179.1 coordinate 9,878, forward strand.
TGTAGTTGCACGTTCCAGGCGCCGGTCCACGCGGGCGAGCAAGTGGACGTGCACCTCAGTCTCGACGACGTGTCCCGTGCGCGGGTCGGTCTGACCTACCAGATCATGCGCGGCGACCAACTGGCGGCCACCGCCGCGACCACGCACGCCTACGTGGACACGACGGGACGCCCGCTGCGCCTGACACGCGATGACCCGTTTTGGCTGGCGATTCAGGGGGAGCCGTAATGCGTGCGATCGATCCAGTCCGAGCCGAGGAAGGTATGGAGCGTTCCGCTCCCGATGCATCCGCCAACGGCCAGGCACGCGTCGGCGAGGCATTCGCGGTATTCCTCTCGGGCGTCATCCAGGGATCCCACGCTGACGACACGCTGCATGCCCAGGATTACCGGCAGCACCTGCGCGACATCATCACGGCTGCCCACCCGGAGGCCGAGGTGGTCTGCCCGGTGGAACTGAACCCGGACTCGGTGGCCTACGACAATGAAGCCGCGCGCCGCGCCTTCATGAGCGAATTGGATCTCGCGGCGGAGGCCGACGTGTTGGTGGCCTTCGCGCCGGTGGCCACGATGGGCACGGCGGTCGAGATGTACCGCGCCCATGCCGCCGGTCGGCTCGTATTCACCATTTCACCGATGGCAACCAACTGGGCGGTTCGCTTCCTCTCGGCCCGCGTGTTCAAGGACCTGGCGGCATTCGAGGCGTTTGTTCGCGAGGGAGGTTTGGGACGGGCCGTGGCCGCGGGCCTGACGGTGGCCTAGCCGTTCTCGACGCGCGCGACTTGGAGGGCAAGGTGTCGCCGGAGCAGCCAACCGCAAGCCGACGTTGCCGCGTGCCTTCCACGAAGCCCAACGTGATCGTTCTGCTCACCGACGACCAGGGCTACGGCGACCTGTCGTGTCACGGCAACCCGATCCTGAAAACGCCGAATCTGGACCGGCTTTACGCCGAGAGCGTGCGGCTCGAAGACTTTCACGTGGCGCCCATGTGCACGCCCACCCGCGGCCAACTGTTGACTGGCCGGGATGCGCTTCGCAACGGCGCCATCTTCGTTTGCATGGGCAGGTCGCTGCTGGATCCCGCGCTCCCGACCATGGCCGATATCTTCTCGGACAGCGGCTACCGCACCGGGCACTTCGGCAAGTGGCACTTGGGCGACAACTATCCGTACCGTCCGCAGGACCGTGGGTTTCAGACAACGATCCATCACCCGGCCTGGGGCATCACATCCGCGGCCGACTACTTCGAGAACGACTATTTCGACTCCCGCTTCAGACGCGGCGCCGCCATCGAGCCGTTCGAGGGCTATTGCACGGATGTCTGGTTCAAAGAAACGATCAAGTGGATTGACCAGGACCGGGATGCGCCTTTCTTCGCCTACCTGGCAACCAACGCCCCACACACGCCGCTGTGGGTACCGGACCGCTACCGGCGGCCGTACCTCGACAAGGTCAACTACGACGTCGCCAGCTTCTACGGAATGATCGCGAACATCGACGAGAACTTCGGTCGACTGGACGCCTATCTGGAAAAGGCGGGACTCCGGGACAACACGATTCTCATTTTCATGGGCGACAACGGAACGGCAACCGGTGAGGACGTCTACAACGCGGGCATGCGAGGCAAGAAGAGATCGTTGTACGAGGGCGGCCACCGGGTTCCCTGCTTCATCCGCTGGCCGTCGGGAGGCCTGGTGGGACCCCGCCAGATCGATGAACCCACCCAGTGCCAGGATCTCCTGCCGACGCTGATCGACCTGTGCGAACTGGATTCTCCCGACTCGGCCGAGTTCGATGGGGCGTCGCTGGCAAAGCCCCTTCGCAGCGAGGGGGAAATCGGTAACCGGATGCTGTTTGTGCAGTACGGCCACGGTCACGAAGGCGCTCCAGGGGCCACGGGTCAAGGTGATGCGGCCGTGATCTGGAGCAAGTGGCGCCTGGTGGGAGACGAACTCTTCGATCTCTCACGCGACCCAGGACAGAAGACTGATCGTTCGAATGAATGTCCCGAGATTCGTTCCGCAATGCGTGACGAATACGCCGCCTGGTGGAGCCGTGTCGGGGGGAATCTCGGCACGTACCACCCGATCACGATCGGCTCGGAAGAGGAGAACCCGGCGCGGCTGTCCAGTTGCGACTGGGCCTACGTTTACTGCGATA
>JAKZUJ010000180.1:0-4997 GCA_047516685.1 Chloroflexota bacterium
GCGAGGCCAGCGAGGCGCACTTCCTGGAGTGCCTGAACATCAATCTGCTGAGCGTCTACCGGGGTTGCCACGTGGCCGCCCCGATCATGCAGGCGCAAGGCGGCGGGTCGATCATCAATACGTCGTCCGTGCAGGCGATCATGGGCTTCGACACATACTCGGCCTATGCCTCCGCCAAGGCGGGAATGCTGGGGCTGACGCGGCAGATGGCCGTGGACTACGGGCGCCACGGCATCCGCGTGAACGCGGTGCTGCCTGGCGGCATTGACACGCCGATGTGGCGGGCCGAGGTCGCGACGGTGCCCGACGTGCAAGCCGTCATCGACGAATCAGCGGCGCGGGTTCCGCTGCGGCGAATCGGTCAGCCGGACGACATCGCCCATGCGGCGCTGTTTCTGGCCAGCGACGAATCGTCCTACGTGACGGGGCAGCAGCTGGTCGTGGACGGGGGGTTGAGCATTGCAGGGACTCGGCCCAACGAGCGCTAGGCTGGCTCGCAACGCACCGCGTAACAGTGAAGAACCCGAAGCGACCCTGCGGTTCGAGGCCGTCTGGACGGGAAGCCAACGAGAGAGGGTGCCTCAATGGGAATGACCAAGCGCGATTTTCTGCGATCGATCGGCGCGGTTGCCGGGGTGGGCGCCGCCTACCACACGATGAGCGCGCTGGGCTTCCTTGGGCCAGCCATGGCCCAATCCGTGGCGCCGGAGCTTCCGCCCGGATCGGGTTACGAAAAGAGCGTGGTGATCCTGGGCGCGGGGATTTCCGGGATGACGGCAGCGTAAGAGCTCTCGAAAGCCGGCTACCACTGCACGATTCTCGAAGCGACCAACCGCGCCGGCGGTCGGAACCTGACCGTGCGGGGCGGGGATGTAATTCGTGAGGCCGACAGCCGACAGTGGGTCGACTTCGATCAGGATGACCAGCTTTACGCCAACCTGGGACCAGCCCGAATCCCGTACCACCACCAAGCCATCCTGGGCTATTGCAAGGAGTTCGGGGTTGAGCTAGAGGTTTTCACCAACGACAACCGCGGCGCCTTGTTTCACAACGCGGAGCGCTTTGGCGGAGCGCCGGTCGCCGGCCGACGGGTGATGACGGACATGCGCGGATACATCGCCGAGCTCCTGGCGAAGGCCGTCAACCGCAACGCCCTTGACGACGAACTGACGGGTGACGACAAGGAGCGCGTGCTGGCGATGCTCACCGAGTTCGGGGGCCTCGACCCAGATCATCTGTACGCCGGATCAAGTCGCGGCGGGTACCAAGGCAAGCACGTCCATGCGGGGATCGCGCCGGGCGACGAGAACGATCCGCTGGATTTCAGCGAGTTGCTGACGTCGGACTTCTGGGAGTACAAGCTCCACTTCAGTCACTTTCTCGACCAGAACCCGACGATGATGCAGCCCGTGGGCGGGATGGACGCCATTGCGAAGGCATTTCAGTCGCGGGTGGGGCACCTGATTCGCTTTGAAAACGTCGTGAAGGAGATTCGAAAGACTGCGCAGGGCGTCCGCGTCGTCTACTGGAGTGAGAGCCATCGCGCGCAGTTGGACATTGAGGCGGACTTTGCCATCTGCACGATTCCGGCGCCGGTTCTGAAGGACATTCCCAACGACTTTGCTGCCGAGACCCGGGCGGCGATCGCCTCGATCGAGTTCGAGCACGCGGTCAAGATCGGATTCCAGACGCGGCGGCGCTTCTGGGAAGAGGATCACGCCATCTATGGCGGCATTTCCTGGACCGACCAGGACATTACGCAGATCTGGTATCCGTCGAACGGCTATCACCGGCCGAAGGGCGTCATCATGGGCGCCTATATCTGGGACGACCGGCCCGGACAGGGACTGCGCTTCAGCCAGATGACCCCGCCCCAGCGCCTGCGAGCCGCGATGGCGGAGGGCGAAAAGATTCATCCGGGCTACGCGGATGAGATCGAGTCAGGCGTCAGCCGGGCCTGGCTGAATGTCCCGTTTCAGAAGGGGGGCTGGCCGCGAAACTATGAAGCGCCAGCCGCCCTGCTGCAGCCGGACGGCGCGATCTACTTCGCCGGCGACCAGGCCACGGCGCTTCCCGGCTGGCAGGAAGGGGCAGCGCTGGCCGCGCATGCGGCGGTGAACGCCATTCACGCGCGGGTTGCGGCGAGCTAGGTGTGTAGTCAGTACAGCTCGGCCTGAACTGTGTCAAGCGCGCACCACGGACCGATACTGCACGCACAAAGACGGTCCTTCGGGAACCTGGCAAAGGCTTGTGGGTTGAGCATTACCGGGATCCGGCCGAACGGTCGATAGGCTGTCCATGGGATCTGGGGTATCGGAGTGGCGGCCGGCTTGGATCGGCGCGGATCCGGGCGGCAAGAGTAAGTTCGGCGTTGCGGCGCTCTCTCCGGACGGCCAGGTGAGTTCCGAGCGCTACTCGTGCGCGCTTGAGGCCGTCGAGTGGGTAGAGCGGAATCACATCACGCCGCTGGGAGTGGGAGTTGACGCGCCGTTGTGGTGGTCGTCGGGGCCGTCTGGTGCGCGTAAGGCCGACCAGTGGCTGCGTGACCAATACCCTCCGGCCAGAAACAGCGTCATGTTTATCAACAGCATATTCGGCGGGGTATTGATTCAAGGCTTCTTGTTCGCCGCGGAACTGCGCCGGCGATATCCGAAGCTTCCGGTGACGGAAGCTCATCCGAAGCTGCTGCTGCATGCACGACAGCGAGAGTTTGGGGCTCTGGCTCAAGACTTCGGTCTGACCGTGGACCCGCAGATCGTGCGCGAGGACAACGGTGACCGGCGCGACGCGATCGTTGCCGCCCTAGCAGCGAGGGAAGGTTTCTCAGGCAATTGGTCACGAGACCTGGCGGGCCTTCCTCCGACGGACGGCGAGCAGCCCCCCTCAGACCGCCAACTCACGCCAGTCAACTACTGGTGGTTCGAATAGTGGCCGCGGGTGATCGCGCTGGGCGCTCGGCGGCCGTGGGTTTGCGGTGCGAGGACTGCGGGCACGGGTTTGCGCTGGATTACCTGCGGGGCTGTCCTGCCTGCGGAGGGCTGGTGTTCGTGGCGTACGACCTGGGTCGGGTCGCTGAGCTGGGACTCGGGGACGGCAGGGGCGGCGGTATTTGGCGGTGGGATGCGCTGCTGCCGCCGACGGCGGTGGAGCACCGGGTGACGCTGGGGGAAGGGATGTCGCCGTTGGTGCGGGCGAGGCGGCTGGCGGATCGGCTGGGCGTGGGCGAGGCGCACCTGAAGGTCGAAGGCGTTAACCCGACGGGCAGCATGAAGGACCGGTCGTCGGTTACCGCCATTGCCGCCGCGCAGAGTTTCGGAAATGGACGCGTGGGGTGCGTGAGCAGCGGGAACATGGGCTCGTCCATTGCCAACTACGCCGCGCGGGCGGGGCTGGAAGCCTTTGTTTTCAGCGCGGCGTACGCCAGCGAATCCCAGATCGATCACATGGCGGCAGGGACTGCCGACATGTACCTGTACGAGGGTCCGTACGACGCGATGGCGGCGGCCATCCAGCCGATCTTTGACGAGGGCCTGGCCTTTGACGCCGGGTCGAGCGCCAACCCGTACAACAGCGAGGGGCAGAAGACGCTGGCGTTTGAGATCGTGGAGCAATTGGGCGGGCGGGCGCCGGACGTGGTGATGTATCCGCTGGGGGCGGGGGATCTGTTCCTGGCGGCGACGCGAGGGTTCGAGCAATTGGCCGGTGCCGGCCTGATCGACGCCGCGCCGATTCCGGCCGTGGCGCAGAGCAGTGCGTCGGCGGGCGTGGTCCGGGCATTGGAAGTAGGCAGCGCTTACGAAGCCGTGCAAGCCGGCGATTCAATGGCCGGTGGCGTATTGGTTGGTGACATGGGCGCGAAAGGTCACCTGGCGTTGAGGAAGCTGCGCGAGTCCGACGGACTGGGCGCGGCTGTTGACGATCCAGACATCGTTGCCTGGCAGACGTGGCTGGCGCGGAGCGAAGGGGTGTGGGCGGGGCCGACGGCGAGCGTGGTGTTGCCGGCATTGGAACGGCTGGCGGCCAGCGGGGCGATTGGGCGCGACACGTCGGTGGTGGCCGTGCTTTCGGAAACCGGATTGAAAGGCGGGCAGCCGCCGCGGCGTCCGCCGACGGTCGAGCCGTCGGAATGCGCCTTGCGGGCGCTGTTCGGCGGCGCCTAGCGACGAGCCTCGGAACGGAGATCCGCCGGTCAGCGGGTTGGAATAACCGGCAGGACCAGGTGCGAAGGGTGGGCGCGGTCGTGCAGGACGCGCTGGTGGGCGACACGGATTTCGGTGTCGGTGGCCGGGTCGGCGCCTGTGTTCAGGTTGCGGTCGAAGCGCGGGAAGTTGGACGACGAGACTTCGAGGCGGATGCGATGGCCGCGCTTGAAGACGTTGGCCGTGACGCCGACTTCGATCTCGTAGGCCTCCACAGCGCCATGCTTCAGGAGGCTTGGCTGGTCCTGTCCGTGGCGGTAACGGGCACGAACGATGCCGTCGCAGAGATTCATCGCGTAGCCGGTGGGTGCGACATCCACGAGCTTGGCGGTCCAGTCGGTGTCCAGGCCATCGGTGGCGGCGTGGAGCACTAGCTTGATGGGGCCGATGACTTCGAGGTCCGACTCCAGCGGCGCCGAGGTGTAGCAGAGGACGTCGTTGCGGGCCTCGACCGGGCGCTGGTCGTAGGGTCCCCACGGCTCGATGTGCGGGGTGCAGCAGTTGGCCCCGCCGCACGACTGGACCGGGAAGTTGGGATCGTAAACGTAGGTGTCGGTGGGTTCGTCACCGGGATGCTCCAGCGAGAGCACACCGTCGCCGCGCACGGAGTTGGCCGAGCCGCCGGAGTGCAGGCGCCAGGGCTGCCAGTCGGTGCGGGCGAGGGGCCATTCGTGCTCGTCGCGCCACTGGTTGACGCCCATCACGAAGAGCCGGAGCGGGGCTTCATCGGCGAGGGGTTCGCCGTTGCCCTTGAGCCAGCGGTCGAACCAGGTTCGCTCCAGGGCATTCATGCTGACC